>NZ_JAUYTS010000222.1 GCF_030695085.1 Falsiroseomonas sp.
TGCCGGGTGGGGGTGGACAGGGTCTCGGCCGGGAAGGTCTGCAAGGGTGCGGTTCGTGCTTTCGCGCGGTGTGGCAGGGTCTGCACCCCCGCCATTGGGCGAAATCACGCAAGCCGGCCAGTCGCCTGCGCCGGTCTCCGGCATCTGTGACCGGCCGGCTTGCAGCCTGGTGCCGGGTGGCGAAGCCAGGCGCAATCCGGCTGCGGGCAGCGCAGCAGGCTCAGGCTGCCTGTTCCAGGGTCGGCGCCGAATCCATCAGGGTCACGCGCCGCATGTCGCGCCGGTAGCGGGTATCCTCGAAGGGGCGCGCGCGGTGCAGCGTGCAGCGATTGTCCCACAGCACCAGGTCATGGGTGCGCCATTCATGCGCATAGACGAAGTGGCGCTGCGTCGCATGCTCCGTCAGGTCGCGCAGCAGCGCCATCGCCTCCGGCACCTCCATGCCGTGGATGCGGCCGATATGGGAGGACAGGTACAGCGACAGCCGGCCGGAGCCGGGATGCCGGCGCACCAGGCGCTGCGGCACCGGGGCGAATTTCAGCCGCTCCTCCTCCGTGAACTCGCCGAAGCCGAGCATGGCGCGGGAGAAGATCAGCGAATGATCGGCCACGAGATCCCGCAGCCTTTCCTGCTCCGGCCCCGGCAGGGCATCCCAGGCGGCGCGCATGTCGGCGAATTCGGTGTTGCCGCCGGCGGGGGGCACGCTGCGGGCGTGCAGCATGGAGTATTTTGCGGGCACGCGCTTGAAGCTGCTGTCGCTGTGCCACAGCCGGTTGCCCAGGTTGAACATGCGGCGGCGGTCATCGGCGGCCAGCAGTCGTCCCTGCTCGTCCAGGTTGGAGATGTCGTTCATCTGGGCGTGGCGCAGGCGGCGCTTATGGGCATCCACCGTGGCGGTTTCCTGCTCCAGCGGGCCCAGCGCGGCGCCGAAGGCCATCTGCTGGTCGTCATCCAGATCCTGGCCGCGGAACACCAGCACCGCATGGCGATCCGCCGCCGCCTCCACCGCCGCGAGCTGCGTGGGGCTGAGAGGGTGGCGCAGGTCGAGGCCGGAGACCTCGGCCACGAAATCCGTGCCGATCGGTTGTACCCGCATGGCCGTTCTCCCTTTCCGGGCCAGCCTTGGTGGCTGGCATGCCAGTTCTATTCCAGTCGATTACGCCATCGGCCCCTCATCCGGGTCAAGCGTCGGGACGGTGCCGCGGGCGAAGCGGATCATCTGTCCGATCAGCCGGTCGGAGGCTTCCGCCGCGGCTGCCTCCTGCGCTTCGGCGACGGCATTGGCGACGGCGGCATGCAGCGCGGCGGTCTCCACCAGCTCGTCCTCGGCGCGGTGGTGGTAGAACCAGAAGCGCCGGGCCACGGCATGCAGGCTGGCGACGGAGGCTGCGGCGACCGGATTGCGGGCGGCCTGGGCGAGCGCCTGGTTGAGCTGGCCGTCCTGGCGCAGGAAGCCGCGCAGATCGGCGGTGCGGGCGGTTTCCGTCATTTCCCCGGCAAGCCGGGCCAGGGCGGCGCGTTCCGGCGGGCGGGCGCGGCGGGCGGCGGCGCGGGCGATCATCCGGTCCAGCTCGCGCCGGGTTTCCAGCACATGCAACTGGTGATGCAGGTCCACCCCCGTCACCACAACGCCGCGGCGCGGCAGGATCTGGACCAGATGCTCCCGCGCCAGGCGCTGCAGCGCTTCCCGCACCGGGGTGGTGCCGATGCCGAGCAGCCGGCCGAGAATCGCCTCCGACACCACGCTGCCGGGGGCGAGGTCGAGGGTGACTATCATCTCCTCCAGTCGGGCATAGGCGGCCTCGGTCAGGGTGGGTGCGGCCCAGGGGCCACCAGGCGGCGGGGCGGAAGGCGATTCGGCGTTGGTCATGCGGGGGGCACCGTATCACGGGCGGAGCGAAATGACGGGCTGGGCGAAAACCACTTTCGCGGTAATGAGTGTTGCTCTCTGGCAACATCCATCGGCCGCTTTCGGGCGGACCGCTTCTGCCACTCGCTCGCGCTGCGGTTGCGGAGTAGATCGGCAATCGACAAGGCGCCCGGTTCTTCCGGCCCGTCACTTCCCCGGATGCCCGGGGACCAAGGAGCTACATTGATGCGAGTTCGGAACGCCCTCCTGGCCGCAACCTTCCTGGCGGTGCCGCTCGCCGCGCAGGCCCAGCCGATCAGCGGCTTTTATGTCGGCGCTGGCGCCGGCGTGAACCTGCTGCAGGAATCGGACATCTCGGTGTCCGGTCCGGCGGCTGCTGGCGCCACCCGCGCCCAGCGCAGTGGGACGGTTGACTTCAACTATGGCTACGCCGGCGTGATCAGCCTGGGCTACGGCTACGGCAACGGCGTCCGGGTGGAGCTCGAGGGCTCCTACCGCGAGAACGAGGTCGACAGCATCTCCGGCTTCGCGACGCGCCCGATCCGCGCTGATGGCAAGGCCCGCTCCTACGGCGTGATGGCCAATGCCCTGTACGACTTCGACCTCGGCCCGGGCAGCTTCCTGACCCCGTATGTCGGCGTCGGCGCCGGCTACCAGTGGCATGAATACGACAGCGTCCGCGCCCGTGCCGCCAACGGCACCACGCTGGCGACGATCGACGGCAATGACGGCCAGTTCGCCTACCAGGCGATCGTCGGCGCGGCCTTCCCGGTCTCGGCCGTTCCCGGCCTGGCCGTGACCGCCGAATACCGCTTCATGGGCACGCTGCAGCCGAACCTGGACGTTCGTGGCGGCGCTTCCGGGACGGCGCGCGGTTCGACGGATGTGGACAACTACAACCACAGCCTGATGGTCGGCCTGCGCTATGCCTTCGGCGTGACGCCGCCGCCGCCGGTCGTGGCCCCGGCCCCGCCGCCGGCCGCCGCCCCGGCGGTTGCCCGCACCTACCTGGTGTTCTTCGACTTCGACCGCGCCGACCTGACGGACCGTGCCCGCCAGATCATCGGTGAGGCCGCTGCCAACAGCCAGAGCGTCGGGTCCACCCGCATCGAGGTCTCCGGCCACGCCGACCGTTCCGGCACGCCGCAGTACAACCAGCGCCTGTCCGAGCGCCGTGCAGCCGCCGTGGCCGCGGAGCTCGAGCGCCGTGGCGTGCCGCGCGCCGCGATGGCCATCCAGGCCTTCGGCGAGAGCCGCCCGCTGGTTCCGTCCGCCGATGGCGTGCGCGAGCCGCAGAACCGCCGCGTCGAGATCGTCCTGCGCTGATCGCAGGCTTCTCTCGAAGCCACTGGAAAGGGCGCCTTCGGGCGCCCTTTTTTGTTGTCCGCCAGCCTGACCGGCGAAACCCCGGTGGCCATGCGGTAGCGGTGCAAGCCGGCCCAGCCGGACGCAGGGTTCGCTGAAAAATACGATCTGGGCACGAAAAACAGGACTGCCCTGCCGGAGCTACCTGGGCGAGATACGTTATCTTGCGCCGGTTGTGGTAGCCGCGACGCAAAAATTTCCTTAAAACCAGCATCTTATAGCCAGGGGAATCAGTCGCGATCCCGGCAGATCGTCTCATTACTGATCTTTTAAGCGTAAATTTGCGCAGTTTTCGTTGCGCTTTCCCTAACAAAAGGTATCTATCTGCGTCACGGGTTGTCGCCGGCGTGCTGCCGGACCTCCGCGCCGGAGATCAGGTCCATGTCCGCCCAGCCGATCGTCAGCTTCCTCAACGGTGCCGCCCTCAACGCCCCAATCGGCGGATTGCAGACAATCACCCTCCGCTTCGACAATGTGCCGGACGCCGCACCCGGCCCGGATGTCGGCTATGCGCCCTATGTCGACCTGATCATTCCGACCAATGGCGCGGATGGGGCAGGGCCCGGCAGCACGGGCGCCACCAGCAATGACGGGCTGGCCTATCTGGGCGCCACCTTTCTCGGCGTGCCGTTGGAGCAGTGGGTGCTGGAGTTTCCTGCCTCAGGCCAGGTGATCCACCCCTATGCCGCCGACGCCGCCGGCAACCCCCGGATGGTCACCGGCACGCCGGGCGAGACGCTGGTGGTGCTGCGCCTGCCCTTCGGCAGCTTCACCGCCGGCCAGACCCCCTCCGACATCGCGGTGCAACTGCAGGTTTCAGGTGATGCCGACCTCGCCGTGCCGCTGACCATCCAGGCCGCCGGTGGTTTCGCCTATGGGCGTGACCCGCTGGTGAACCCGATGGCGGACAGCCCGGTGACCGGCCCCGCCGCCAGTCTTTCCGTCACACCCACCGTGCTGGAACTCGACAAGGTCTATGTCGGGCCGGAGCAGGAGACGGCGACCGGCCCCTCCTACCCCCGCGAATGGCTGCTGAAGGCGCTGATCGCCGATGGCCAGACCATCACGAACCTGATCCTGACGGATCACATGCCGGACGGCACCTTCATCACCGCCGCCAGCATCCTGAACGGCACGGGTGCGGTCAGCTACGACAACGCCACCGGCCTCGTCGTTGCCACGCTGTCCGGCGGCTATACCGGCGGCAATCCGGCGCCGACGCTGAAGATCGATTTCTACGTGCCGGAATTCCTGCGCGATGGCGTGACGCCGGTGCTGGACCCGGCGACCGGCACCTTCCGCGTCCTGGAGAACAATGCCCGCCTCGATGCGGTGTGGGACCCGAATGATGCGCGCGACCCGGTGGTGGTCTTCGCCATCGATCCGGCCGGGCCGGAGGATGTCATCACCGCCAAATCCATCGCGGTGCAGAAATCCGTGGCGGTGGTGGATGCGCTGAAGGCCGGTGGCACACTGGCCTGGACGCTGGATGGCCAGGTCTCCAACTACTTCAACATGGACGACCTGAAGCTGGTGGACACGCTGTCCGACGGCCAGGTCTATGACCCGGGCTTCGCCCCCACCATCACCATGCGCGAAGGCGGCGCGGTGCTGTTCACCGGCACCATCGACCCGGCCAATGTGACGGTGGTGCGGGATGCGCTGACTGGCATCTCCACCGTCACCTTCGACATCTCGCAGGAAATGCGCGACCGCGGGATCGATGACGTGCTGAACGGCCGGCCCGGCGGCGTGGAGAACCAGGCAACGGTGCTGGTGACCTTCCACAGCACCATCCAGCAAAGCTATATCGCCACCAACCCGGCGCCGTCCAACGACCCGCTGGTGGACCAGGGTGATCCGCTCGACAATGGCGTGGTCTTCGGCGGCGTGGTGGCGGAGACCGGCAGTCCGAAGGGCGATGACAGCGGCGCCGGGGTGGTGCTGCCGGTCAGCGAGGTCGGCAAATCCATCTACGCCATCAACGGCAACACCGCCTTCACCCCCGGCCCGGTTTCCGCCGGCGACGAGATCACCTTCCGCCTGACGCTGGATATGCCGCTGACCGGCGCGCATGACGTGAAGCTGACGGATTTCCTGCCGCTGCCGGTGCTGAAGGCGCTGGGCGGCATGGGCTTCACCGATCTGGTCAGCGGCGCGGTGCCGGCGGCCAACCAGGCGAAATGGGGGCCGGGCGCGACCTTCCAGGCCTCCGGCGACCCGAGCACGGCGCCGCATATCAGCTTCGATCCGGAGAGCAACTTCCTGCGCTTCGACTTCGGCGATGCGGTGGCACCGGGCAATCCGGCCAGCCGGATCGACCTGCTGTTCACCGTGGTGGTGCTGGATGAGGAATTCGGCGACGGCCTGCTGCTGACCAACCAGGTCACCTCGACCGAGACCAACAGCTTCGGTGATGTCTCGGAAGACAATGCCATCGTGCAGTTCGTGCTCGGCGAGCCGGAGCTGAACATCACCAAGGGCGTGATCGCCGACAGCAACCCGAACGCGACGCTGACAGCCGCCGCGGGCCCCGTGGCCTTCACCGCGCCCGGCTCCGCCGGCAACCGCTTCACCGGCACCATCAACAGCAGCAACCTCAACCTCACGCCGATCGACGCGAACCTGACCGGCGCCGATGCCGGGGACCGGGTTTCCTTCGCCATCGTGGTGGAGAACACCGGCAGCAGCCTGAAGGGCGCCTTCGACGTCCTGATCCACGACACGCTGCCGGCCGGCTTCGTGCTGCCGCCGGGCGGTCTGAATCTGCGGGTGACCGATGGCGCCGGCAATGCCGTTCCCTTCACGCTGGAAGGCGGCGGCCTGTTCGATGCCGCCGGTGGCATCCGGCTGGGCGATGCGGTGAACAGCGGCAGCATCGGCGCCTACAGCGCCACCAGCGGTACCAACATCGTCATCATCACCTACGACCTGGACCTGACAGAACAGGTGCCGGTCTTCGGCGCGGACCTCATCAACACCGCGACGATTGAGCATTTCGCCGCGATGGAAGGCGGCATCGACCGCACGGATTACGCCCCCGCCGGCACGCTGACGGATACCGCCACCATCCGCACCCAGGCGCCGACGATCATCAAGACGGTGGTCGCGACCAGCGAGGCGCATACCGGCAGCCTGGCCGGCCATGACAGCCGCGTGGATGCCACGATCGGCGAGGTCGTCACCTACCGCATCACCGTCAGCGTGCCCGAGGGCGCGCTGACCGATTTCCGCATCGAGGACTATCTGCCGACCGGCGACGCCGCTGGTGGTGGCGTGATGACGGTGGTGGCGGCGCGCGTCGTCACCATCGATGCCGGCCTGATGCTGAGCCAGGCGCCGACCATCACGCTGACCGATACCGATGGCCAGAACGGCAACGACAAGGTCAGCTTCGGCTTCGGCGACGTGGTGAACACCGCCAGCACCATCGGCACCACCGGCGCCACCGTGACGGTCGAGGTGGATGCGGTGGTGCGGAACCTGCCCGCCAATGCGCGCGGCGATGTGCTGACCAACACCGCGGTCGCCAGCGCGGCCAATCCGAGCGCCCCGGGTGGTCGCGCCACTGTCAGCGCAACCGCGCAGATCGATGTGGTGGCGCCAAACCTCGATGTGCAGAAGACGGCGAACACCACCACGGCAGATGCCTTCGACACCATCAAATACACCATCGTGGTGGAGAACAAGGGCGTTCCCACCGCCGGCAATGACAGCAACTTCACCGCCCGCGCCTGGGACGTGAACCTGAAGGACCTGTTGACCGACGTGCAGCTCGACGCCGTCTACCAGGGCGCGACGCTGAGCGTGACGGGCATCGATGCCAGCCGCATCAGCTACGGTGCGACGCCCGTCGACATCACGCTCGACTACCTCGACCCCGGCGAGAAGATCACCGTGAAGTTCGACGTGGTGGTGAAGGCCGATGTCGATGCCGGCGAGGTTTTGCTGAACGAGGCGACGGTCTTCGGCAGCTCGATGGATGGCGATACCAGCGCGGATGACCGCATCGTCACCGACAAGGACAGCCACACCGTCACCATCGCCAAGCCCACCATCACCAAGGCCATCGTCGCAACCTCCGATGCCAATACCTCCGCCGCGCGTCACGATACCGGCCGTACCGATCTGCGGATCGGCGAGGAAGTGACCTATGAGATCCGCGTGCGGCTGCCGGAGGGCGACAGCAACAATCTGCGGATCACCGACCTGCTCGAGGATGCGACCAGCCCCGGCAATGGCACGCTGAGCTATGTGCCTGGCTCACTGGAAGTGGTCTCGATCGGCGCCGCGCTGAAGACCTTCGGCGGCGCCGCGGTGCCGGCCCCGGTGCTGACCACGGCGGCACCGGGCAGCACGCCGGGTGATGACAGCTTCACGCTGAATTTCGGTGATGTCCGCAACACGGCGGTGAACACCAACCTGGAAGACGAGGTCATCGTTATCCGAATCAAGGCGGTGGTGAACGACCTGCCGCAGAACAACGACGCCGACAATCTCCGCAACTCCGCCACCGTGCAGACGGATGGGACGCCCACCACCAGCACCACCGCCAATGTCGACATCGATGTGGTGGAGCCGGCCCTCAGCATCGACAAGACGTCCGCCGTCGGCGGCCAGGCGCTGGATGCGGGCGCAATCGTCTCCTATTCCATCACCATCCGCCACGCCGCCGGCAGCGACGCCCCTGCCTACGACCTGGCGCTGACGGATCTGATTCCGGCGGGGATGGAACTGGTCGCCGGCACGCTGGCCGCCAGCACCGGCAGCATCAGCGCGACCGGCAACGCGATCGCGTGGTCTGCCGACCAGTATCTGCTTGGCGCGGCCAGCATCACCATCACCTACCAGGCGCGACTGCTGGACAGCGTGACCCCGGCGCAGGTGCTCTCGAACACCGCAACGCTGGTCTATGACAGCAATCCCGCCGATCCGGTGGACCCGCTGAACCCGACCGCGGCGGAGGATCTCGCCAGCCGCAGCTACAGCACGCAGGATACGGAGAGCCGGACCGTCGTGCTGGCGCCGACCATCGACAAATCGGTGATCGCAACGGGCGACGACAATACCGGCAGCAGCTTCGGCAACGCCGCGAACCCGGACGTCGCGCCGGGTGAGACCGTGACCTATCGCCTGACCGTGACGGTGGGGGAGGGCACGCAGCGCCTGGTCGTCTCCGACACGCTGCCCACCGGGCTGGTTTTCGAATCCGCCAGTGTCGAGAGCATCGGTGCCACCATCAGTGGATCCTCGCTGAGCGTCGGTGCGGCGCAGACCGCGCTGGCAGGGGGCGCCTACAGCTTCGATTTCGGCACCATCACCAATGCCGGCGACAACGATCGCGATGCGGGCGATACCGTCACCATCCTGGTGACCGGCCGCGTCGCGCCGGATGCCGTCGCCGGCAGCACGCTGACCAACACCGCGAAGGCCGAGACCTTCGCACCTGGCGGCGGCAAGCCGGGGCTGGCGGTTGCCATCGACGATGCGAAGATCGATGTGGTGCGGCCGGACCTCGTCATCGTGAAGGATGCCGCACCGGGTAGCGGCGATGCCGGCAACCTGGTGACCTACACCATCACGCTGAGCCATGCGGCAGGCTCCACTGCCCCGGCCTATCTGGTGAACCTGTCCGACATCCTGCCGGCCGGCGTGGCGCTGGTGGCGGGCAGCGCCAGCGCCTCCGTGGGCCTCATCACGGAAACCGGCGGCAATATCGGATACAGCCTGAACCAGTATCTGCTCGGTTCGGCACCGATCACCATCACCTACCAGGCGCGCTATGCCGGGAATGTGGTGGATGGGCAGGTCATCAACAACACGGCGCAGGTGACCTACAGCTCCGCCCCCGTGCTCGGCGTGTCCGTCACGGAAAGCGATCCGGCCGCGGTCACGGTGGATATCGTCAACACGGTGGTGAAGACGCTGGAGACCACAAGCTACGACAGCACCTTCGGCGCCTCGCTCGGCATTGGCGAGGTGGTGACCTTCCTTGTCACCGCGACACTAGGAGAGGGCGCGCAGCGCATCACGCTGCGGGATGTGCTGCCCATTGGCCTGACCTATCTGAACAGCGAGCTGCTTTCCCTCGGCCATATCACCGGCGCTGGCGCCACGCTCGGGGCCGCGGGCAGCTACGACGCTGCAAGCCGTACGCTGAGCTATGCGCTGGGCGACATCAGCAACCCCTGGGACAATCTCTCCACCCCCGGCGATCAGGTGGTGTTCCGCGTCACCGCGCAGGTGGCGGATATCGCCGGCAATTCCGCGGGCAAGATGCTGACGAATGTCGGCCAGGTGGTCTCCGCGGTGCCGGAGAATCCCTATGGCGTGACGCCCGGCTCCTCCTCCACCACCGTTTCGGAGGGCGAGGCGGTCAGCATCGTGCGTGCCGCGCTGGGTGGCATCGCCTGGCGCGACATGGACGGCAACGGCATCCGCGCGGCGGGCGAGACGGCTGTGCTGGCGGGCATTCCCGTCACGCTGCTGAATGCCGATGGCACGCCGACCGGCTTCACCACGGTGACCGGGGCCGATGGCTCCTATCTGTTCGATGACCTGGTGCCCGGCAGCTACCGCGTCCGCTTCGATGAGACCTCCGGCGAGAAGCGCACGCTGACCAATATCGGCAGCGACCTGACGGATAGCGACGCGCATCAGGGCAATGGCATCACGGTGGTCTACACCCTGGCGAATGGCCAGGATCGCCGCGATGTGGATGCGGGTTTCTACCAGCTCGCCACCATCGGCGACCGGGTGTGGGAGGATGTGAACGGCAACGGAAGGCAGGATGACGGCGCCACCGGCATCGTCGGCGCCACCGTCACGCTGCTGGACAGCCTGGGCAATGTCGTCGGCACCACCGTCACCGGCGCGAATGGCTTCTACCAGTTCACCGGCCTGGTGCCGGGTGACTATTCCATCCAGGTGCTGCCCACCGGCTTCACCGCCACGCTGCAGAACGCCGCGGCGAATGAGGCCGGCGACAGCGATGTGAATGCCGCCGGCCGCAGCGACGTGTTCAACCTTGAATCCGGCGAGAATGAAACCCGCCTCGATGCCGGCTTCTACCGCGGCGCCAAGCTCGGCGGCACGGTGTTCGAGGATGTGGATGGCGATGGCGTGCAGGATGCGGGGGAGGGTGGCATCTCCGGCCGCCTGGTCACGCTGCTGGATGCGAATGGCAACTCCACCGGCCGCATTGCGATCACCGATGCGGATGGCAACTACGTCTTCGACAACCTCGCCCCCGGCACCTACAGCGTGACCTTCGCGCCGAACGGCGCACAGCCCTTCACCAAGGCGAATATCGGCCCAGACAATGAGAAGGATAGCGACGCCGATCCGCTGACCGGCCGGACGGAGCAGGTGACGCTGATCTCTGGCAGCGATGACCGCTCCCTCGATGCAGGCGTCTACAACCCTGCCGCGCTGGGCAACTATGTCTGGGAAGACCTCGACGGCGACGGCCAGCAGGATGGCAACGAGCCGGCGATTGCTGGCGCCATGGTGAAGCTGCTGGATGCCGGTGGCAGCGTGCTCGGAACCACCACGACGGATGGCAACGGCTTCTACAGCTTCACCGGCCTGGCCCCCGCGGATTACCGGGTGGAGATCAGCAAGCCGGGCTATGTGCCGACGCTGAAGGATGCCGGCGCGGATTCGAGCGATAGCGACATCTCCGCCAATGGCCGCACCGGCCTGATCAACCTGCAGTCGGGCGAGACGGACAACAGCGTCGATGGCGGGCTGGTGCGGCTGGTCTCGCTCGGCGACAAGGTGTTCGACGACCTCGACAATGACGGTATCCAGGATGATGCCGAGTCCGGCATTGCCGGCATCACCGTCCGCCTGCTCTCGGCCGATGGCGGCACGGTGCTGGCGACGACACAGACCGGCACGAATGGCCTCTATAGCTTCGATGGGCTGATGCCTGGCGATTACCGGGTGGAATTCGTCGCTCCCGCCGACCGCGCCTTCGCCAAGCAGGACCAGGGCAGCGATGCGCTGGACAGCGATGCGGATCGCAACAGCGGCCGCACCGATGTCATCTCCCTGATCTCCGGCCAGGACCGCACCGATGTCGATGCCGGGCTGCTGCGCTTCGGCGCGCTGGCCGGCCGCGTCTGGGTGGATCGCGACGGCAATGGCATCGAGGAGATGGGCGAGGCACCACGCGCCGGCGTCACCGTCGCTTTGCTCGATGGCTTCGGCAACCCGACGGGCCGCACCACCACCACGGATGCGAATGGCGAATACGTCTTCCAGGATCTCGTCGCTGGCCTCTACAGCGTGCAGTTCGCCACCCCGGCCGGTGAACGCCTGACGCTGCGCGATGTCGGCACCGACGATACGGTGGACAGCGACGCCAATCCGCTGAACGGCAAGACCGCCGCCGTGCACGTGCTGCCGGGCGAGGTAACGCGCGACCTTGATGCGGGCCTCTACATCCCCGCCTCGCTCGGCGATCGTATCTTCCACGACCTGGATGCGGATGGCGTGCAGGACGGCAATGAGCCGGGGCTGGCCAATGTCACGGTGAAGCTGCTGGATGCCATCGGCAATGTCATCGCCACGACGCAGACCGGGGCGGGTGGTCTCTACAGCTTCGATGGCCTGGCACGGGGCGCCTATGGCGTGAAGGTGGATGCGCTGGCGGGCTACGAGTTTGCGCCCAGGGATGCCGGCGGCGATGATGCGAAGGACAGCGACGCGCTGGGCGATGGCACGATCGAGCCCGTCATGCTGTTCTCCGGCGATGCCCGCAGGGATCTCGATGCTGGCCTGTTCCAGCGCGTCGAGATCGGCGATCGCGTCTGGCGCGACCTGAACGGCAATGGCGTGCAGGACCAGGGCGAGCCGGGCGCGCGCGGCATCACGGTGCGGCTGCTGGATGCCGGTGGCAGCGTCATCGCCACCACCACCACGGCGATCAACGGCGCCTATGCCTTCAAGGATCTGCTGCCTGGCACCTATTCCGTGCAGTTCGTCCCGCTCGGCGGCTCGGTCTTTACCCTGAAGGACCAGGGCAACGACAATCGCGACAGCGATGCAGATCTCGTCACCGGCAGGACACAGCAGGTCACGCTGACCTCCGGCCAGGTGAACAAGTCACTGGATGCGGGACTGCTGTTCGCGGCCTCCATCGGCGACCGGGTCTGGGCGGACCGCAACGGCAATGGCCAGCAGGATGCGGAGGAGCCGGGCATCGGTGGCGTCATCGTCCGCCTGCTCAGCACCAGCGGCGCGGTGCTCGCCACCACCACCACGGATGCCTCCGGCTTCTACCTGTTCGACGGGCTGCGGCCCGGCGAATACATCGTCCGCTTCAACACGCCCTCCGGCCACACCGCCACGCTGCGCGATGTCGGTGATGATGCCAGCGACAGCGATGCGGCGGCGAATGGCCGCACCGGCATCATCACGCTGGGCCAGGGCGCGGTTGTGATGACCATCGATGCCGGCTTCATTCCTGATTTGGTGGGCACCTGCGAGCTGCCCGCGACGCTGCTGACCAACGGCAACGACGCCTTCCCGGGCACCGAGCAGCGCGACCATGTCGACGGCCTCGCCGGCAACGACAACATCAACGGCCTGCGCGGCGATGATTGCCTGCGCGGCAATGACGGCGACGACGTCATCAACGGCCATGAAGGCAACGACAAGATCCAGGGCGATGGCGGCGACGACAACCTGCACGGCAATGCCGGCGACGATGTGATCTTCGGTGGCGATGGCAACGATACGATCGAGGCCGGCGAGGGCCATGACTGGGCCGAGGGCGGCAATGGCGATGATCGCATGCAGGGCGAGGGCGGCGACGACGTGTTGTTCGGCGGCGCCGGCAACGACATCGTCGAGGGCAATGGCGGCAACGACACTATCCTGGGCGGCACCGGCAATGACCGCGTCGCGGGCCATGACGGCCATGATGTGCTGGTCGGCGGCAAGGATGCCGGCCGTGCCATGCTGCTCGGTGGCGCCATTACGGGCGTGGTGATCGGCGATACCATCTCGGGCGATGGCGGTGCGGATCGCTTCATCTGGCAGAAGGGCGATGGCGTGGATTTGCTGCTCGACTTCAAGCCGGGCGAGGGCGATACGCTGACCATCTACGGCTATGGCAGTGCGGCGGCCGTGCAGCGGGTGGATGGGCGCACCGTGATCTACCTCGACACCAACAGCGCCATCGTCATGAACGACTTCTACCCCACCGATGGCTCCATGCCCGGCATCACCTTCGTCCCCGGCGTGAATGTCGCGCCCGGCCTGCCGGTGGAACGCGCGCCGATCACCGGCACCATGGGCAACGACACGCTGACCGGCACCGCCGCTGCGGATGTGATCGAGGGCCTGCAGGGCAACGACATGCTCAATGGCGGCGGCGGCGCGGATACGCTGATCGGCGGCGCGGGCGACGACATCCTGAATGGCGGGGCGGGGGCGGATGTGCTGGATGGCGGCGCGGGGGTCGATACGGCGACCTATGCCGCCTCGCCCATCGGCCTCACCGTCTCGCTTGCCAACCCATCCCTCAACACCGGCATCGCGGCGGGGGACATCTTCATCCAGGTGGAGAACCTGGTGGGGTCCGCCCATGCGGACCGGCTGTCCGGTGACAATGGCGCCAATCGCCTGACCGGCGGCGCGGGTGACGACACGCTCTCGGGCGGCGGCGGCAACGACGTGCTGATCGGCGGCGCCGGGCAGGATGTGATGAGCGGCGGCGCGGGGACGGACCGCTTCCTCTTCACCAGCCTGGCCGATAGCAGCGTGGCGGCGCCGGACCTCATTCTCGACCTGTCGTGGTTCGAGGGTGACCGCATCGATCTCAGCCCGATCGATGGCCATCTGGGGCTGGCCGGCAACCAGGCCTTCGCCTTCGTCGGCACCGGGGCCTTCCTCGGTGGCGGCCAGGGTTCGGTGCGCTACGAACATGCCGGCGCGGATACGCTGGTGCTGGTCGATGCCGGTGATGGCGGGGCGGCGGAGATGGCGATCCGGGTGGCCGGTCTGCATACCCTGTTCAACTCCGACTTCGTGCTGTGAAGCCCGGACCCGTTCCGGGCGGCGCTTGACCCTCCGCGTTCTTCCGTCACATGCTTAGGCATTGAAGTATTGTCAGCCGCGCTGTCCTGGGCGCGGTCAAGACGATCGGTCGGGAGAACGTTGGATGTTCAATGCTGCGGGACTGACGCGCCGCGCCTCGCTTGGCCTGGCCCTCGCTGCCCTGGGGATGCCGCTGGCCGGCCGGGGCGCCCTGGCCCAGGGCGCGCGGGCGTCCCGGCTCGTCGTGCCCTATCCGCCGGGTGGCACCACGGATCTCACCGCCCGGCTGATTGCGCCGCGGGCTGCCGAGGCGCTCGGCGGTTCCTGGGTGATCGAGAACCGCTCTGGCGCCAATGGCGTGGTGGGGGCGGAGTTGGTGGCACGCAGCGCACCGGATGGCACCACGCTGCTGTATTCGAACGAGGTGCTGACGGTGCTGCCCTTCGTGCAGCGCAACATCCCCTTCGACCTGCAGGCGGATTTCACCCCCGTCGCGCGCACCGTCTCCATCCCCTATGTGCTGGTCGGCGGCGCCGGGCTGGCGCCGCAGAACATGGCGGCGCTGCTCGCCGGCCTGCGCGCCACGCCGGAGCAGTTTTCCTTCGCCGGCTCCTCGCTCGGCTCGGTCGGCCAGCTCGCCACCGCGGCGCTGTGGCAGAAGCTGGGGGTGGAGAGCACCTTCGTATCCTATCGCGGTACCGGCCCGGCGATGAACGACCTGATATCGGGGTCCGTCAGCCTGTTCTTCGCGCCGCTTGGCCCGGCGATCCCGCTGGTGCGGGATGGGCGGCTGCGGGCCTATTGCGTCACCTCCGCCACCCGCCAGCGGGTGCTGCCGGATGTGCCGACCCTGGTGGAATCCGGCTTCGCCGACATGGTCTATGAGGGCTGGACCGGGGTCTGGGGCCCGAAGGGGCTGGATGCGGCCTTCGTCGCCCGGGCCAATACGGCGGTGAACCAGGCGACGGCGGAACCGGCCGTGGCGGCACGCATGGCCGATCTCGGCCTGACCACCCTGAACGAAAGTGCCACGCGCTTCGCCGAGATCATCGCGGCCGAGATTTCGCGCAACCAGGCGCTGGTCGCCGCCGCCCGCATCCAGCCGCAATGACGGGGCTGCCAAGCCGGGCCGGAAAGTTGCGGTCGGCGTAACGGCGCAGCCCTGGGTGGTTACCCTGGGTGACATTGCGCCTGCGGATGGTAGGATCAGGCGGCGGCGTCCTGCGATGCCGCTGACCCGTTCACCGCTGACCCGTTCAAAAAGGCGGCCGCGCGCAATTGTTCCCTCCCGCAGCGTCTCCGGACCAGCCTGATCATCGGGACAAGCCAGCCGGTCGCAGCTGGCGCCGGCTTGGCCCTCTGGCGCCTGTGCTCGCCCTGCTGCCGCTGGCCGCCTATGGCCTGCTGCTGCTGGTGAGCCTGCAGGCGGAGCGGCGGGCAGACCGTCAGGATGACGTGCTGCGGACCACCACCACCCTGGTCGCGGGGCTCGATTCCGAAATGCGCGCCGGACTGCGCGCGCTGGATGCGCTGGCCGGCTCCCAGCACCTGAAGGCCGGCGACCTGCGCGGTTTCCGGCAGGAGGCACAGCGCCTGCTGGCGCGGGAGCCACATTGGTACACCATCGCGCTGACCGATGGCGAAATGCAGTTGCTGAACCTGCGCTACCCCGAAGGCGCCAGCCTGCCGCGCGTCGATAACCTCGCGGCCGTTGGCAGTGTGCTCCGCACCGGGCACCCCGCCCCTGGCGGGCTGATCGATGGGCGGGTTTCCTTCCGCGTGCCGGTGCGGGTGGATGGCGCCGTGCGCTTCGCCCTGGTCGCGACGCAGGAGGCGACGACCTTCGCCCAGCTGATGGACCGCGCCGGCCTGCCGCCCGGCTGGTCCGCCCTGCTGCTGGATGGCGATGGCCGGCTGATCGCCCGCGCCGCCACCGGCCAGGCGGAGCCGGAAGTGCTGCGGCCGGCGCTTGCCCGGCTGGGTGAAGCCGTGGAGGTCAACGGCATGCTGGCGCTGGCGCGGCCGGTCGGCGACAGCCGCTGGTCCCTGGTCGTCGCCGCGCCGCCCAGCGGCCTGGCCGAGACGGCGATGATCTGGCTGCTGGCCGCACTTGGCGCCACGGCGGCGCTGGCCAGCCTGGGCCTCGCCGCGCGCACTGCGCTGCGCGACCGCGGCCAGGATGCGCAGCGTGAGCGCCGGCAGAGCGAGGCACTGGCCCGCGCCGCGGAACAGGATCGCCACCGCAACGAAATGATGCTGGCGGTCAGCCAGGAACTGCACGCGCCACTCACCGGCCTGCTCGGCTATTGCGACCGGCTGGCGGAGGCCGAACTGCCGGCGCCGGCCCGGCTTCTGGTCGAACGGCAACGCCAGGCGGGACAGGCCTTGCTGGCCCTGGTGGGCGATGTGCTGGATTTCGCCCGGCTCGAGGAAGGCGGTATCGCGCTGGAGGATGGCGACATCGAGATCGCGGTCCTGCTGGAGGAATGCGCCGCGCTGATGCGGCGCGCGGCGGAGGATAAGGGTCTGGTGCTGCGGTTGGCGATCGACCCCGGCCTGCCGCGCTGGATTCGCGGCGACCCATTGCGGCTGCGGGAGGTGACGACCAAGCTGCTGGACAACGCCATCCGTGCCGCCGCCATCGGGCAGGTGGTGCTCTCGGCCCGCCTGACGCCGCGGCCGGAACGGGTGGAGATCGCGGTGACCGATGCGGCCCCCGCCATTGCGCGGTCGGACATGCTGCGGCTGTTCGACCCGGCACGGGACCAGGCGCCGGATGCGGCCGGGCCGAGCCTGTCCCTCGGCCCGCCGCCTCCGGCCACGATTCCCGGTAGCGGGCTGGGCCTGGCGATCTGCCGGCGGCTGGTGGAGGCGATGGGCGGCGCGATCGGTGCCGAAAATCCGGCGGGCCAGGGACGACGCTTCGTCTTCTGGGTGCCGTTCCGGCCCGGCGCCTCACCCAGCCGGAGCCGCGCCGGCGCGCCGCTGCGGATCCTGGTGGCGGAGGATGTGGCGGCCAGCCGGCTGTTGCTGACCACCGTGCTGGAACGCGCGGGCCATGCGGTGACGGCCGCCGCCGATGGCCCGGCCGCGTTGGCGGCGCTGCACGGGGCGAATTTCGACCTGGCGGTGCTCGACCTGCACATGCCGAGCCTGGGTGGGCAGGGCGTGGCCCGCGCGGTGCGGGCGCTGCCGGGCGAGAAATCCCGCCTGCCGCTGATCGCGCTGACCGCCGACGCGGCCGAGCAGGTGGAGGAGAGCTGCCGCGCCGCGGGTTTCGACGCGGTGCTTCGCAAACCTTTCGAGACGCGCCGCCTGCTTGGCCTGATCGATGGCCTGCGCGCCCGCGGCGCGGTGCCGTGATGCCTGCCGGCGGGCGCGCCGTGATGCCTGCCGGCGGGCGCGCCGTGGGATTTACCGGCGGGGCATCACCTGCTCCGCCAGGGTGGCGAACCAGCTGGCGCCGACCGGCAGGATCTCGTCGTTGAAGTCGTATTTCGGGTGGTGGACCATGGCCTCGCCCTCACCCTTGCCGCCGCCCAGGAACAGATAGGCGCCAGGCTTCTCGTTCAGCATGAAGCTGAAATCCTCGCCGCCCATGGTCGGCTGCGGCAGCTTGCGGGACCGGGCCTCACCCACCACGGTGGCGGCGGCCTTCGCTGCGATCTCGGTGCTCTCGGCCTCGTTCACCGTGGCGGGATAGGCGCGGGTGAAGCTGCATTCGGCCTGGGCGCCGAAGCTGGCGGCGACGCCGGTGACGATGCGGTGGAAATTCGCCTCCAGCAGGTCCCCCACTTCCGGCAGGAACCAGCGTGCCGTGCCCTGAAGCTGCACGCTTTCCGGAATGACATTGAAGGTGAAGCCGCCGGTGATGTGACCGATGGTGATGACCGCGGCCTCCAGCGGGTTCAGGTTGCGCGCCACCACGGATTGCAGCGCGGTCACCACATGGGCGGCGACCAGGATCGGGTCGATGCCGTTATGCGGCATGGCGCCATGCGCGCCGCGCCCTGTGATGGTGGCCTCCAGATTGGCGACGGCCGCCATCACCGGGCCGGGCGCGTGCAGGAAGACGCCGGCCGGCGCGCCGGGCCAGTTGTGCAGGCCGAAGATGCGGTCCATTGGGAAGCGGTCGAACAGCCCTTCCTTCACCATCACCTCGCCGCCCGCCAGATTTTCCTCCGCCGGCTGGAACACGAGGTAGACGGTGCCGGAGAAGTTGCGGGTTTCCGCCAGGTAGCGCGCGGCGCCGAGCAGCATGGTGGTGTGCCCGTCATGGCCGCAGGCATGCATGATGCCCGGGGTCCGGGACGACCAGGGCTTGCCCGTGGCTTCCTCGATCGGCAGCGCGTCCATATCCGCGCGGAAGCCGATGGCGCGGCCGTTCGGCCCGCCCTGGCCATGGATCACGCCGACCACGCCGGTGGTGGCGATGCCGGTGATGACCTCGTCGCAGCCGAATTCGCGCAGCTTCGCGGCGACCACGCCGCTGGTGCGGGTCTCCTGGAAGCCGAGTTCCGGATGCTGGTGGAAATCGTGCCGCCACGCCGTCATCTCGGGGTGGAATTCAGCGATGCGGTTGATGATGGGCATGGTGCGGCTCCGCCTGGACCGCATCTGTTTGCGTCGGGTCCCGGCCTGGGGCAAGGGGGGCGCCGAAGCTGCGTGCCAGGCCGTCTTCCAGGGTGGCGCCCACCACGCCGAGGCGCTCACGCATCGGCCGCACATCGAAGGCCTTGTCTTCCGAGAGCCGGCGCAGCTCCGCCTCCCGGATCAGCGGCAGGCCGGGCAGCAGGCGGCTGAGCGGCGCCATCCACCGCAGCAGCACGCCGGGCACGGACAGTATGGGTGGCGGGCGCAGCCCGCTGGCACGGGCAACGGCGGCCAGGAAATGGCGGTAGGGTACGGCCTCCGGTCCCGCCACCACCAACGCCTCCGGCCCCGACCAGTCCTGGTCGATCGCAGCCAGGATGCAGCGGGTCAGGTCGTCCTGATGGATCGGCTGCACCAGGGCACGGCCACCATCGGGAAGCGGCGCCACCGGCAGGCGCTTCAGCAGGGCTGCAAGGCGCTGCACGTTATCCTCGCCCTGCGCGCCATAGATCATGCTCGGGTGCAGCATCACGCCGCGGCGGCCAGAGGCGAGAAGGCTCTCCTCCCCGAAGCGCACGCCGTCCCCATGCTCATCCGGCCAGCGGGAGAACCGGCGGGTTGAGCCGAGCAGGACGAAGCGCGCGGAGGGCGGTGCCGCGGCGATCAGGGCGCGTGCATGCCGGGCATGGGCGCAACAGACGATGGTGCTGGCGCCCTCCAGCGCCCGCACCAGCGCCGCATGATCGGTGAGGTCGGCCGGGCGGGCGGCGACCGGCAGGCCCTGCGCCCGCCAGCGCGCCAGGTCGCGCACCACGGGGCGGAAGGGCCGGCCTGACGCCAGCAAAGCGCGGCAGAGCGCCGCGCCCGTCCGTCCCGAAGCTCCAACGATGGCAAGCGTGTGGGCACCCTCCGGCCGCCGTCATGGAGGCCGGGTGGCGCGGCGGCTAGCGCTCCGGCGGCAGCATGAACGCCAGGTCGGCCCCCTGGGGTGCCTGGGTCACCTGCTCGTGAACCAGCCGGTCCCAGCCACGCGCCGGGGCGGGGGCGGGGGACCACACGGCGCGGCGCCGCGCCATCTCATCCTCCGCCACCAGCAACTCGATCCGGCGATCCTTCACGGAAAGCCGGATGCGATCGCCGGTCTGTGCCAGGGCGAGCGGCCCGCCGACCGAGGCCTCCGGCGCCACATGCAGCACGATGGTGCCGAAGGCGGTGCCGGACATGCGGCAGTCGGAAATCCGCACCATGTCCTTCACGCCAGCGCGGGCCAGCTTCTTCGGGATCGGCAGGTAGCCGGCTTCGGGCATGCCGGCGGGGCTGCGCGGCCCGACATTCTTCAGCACCAGGATATCGGTCGCCAGCACGTCCAGCTCCGGGTCGTCGATCCGGTTGGCCAAATCCTCCAGCCCGTCGAACACCAGGCAGCGTGCCTCCGTCTCGAACAGGGACGCGGTGGCGGCGCTGCGCTTGAGGATGGCACCATCCGGGGCGAGGGACCCGTATAGGGTGACGAGGCCGCCGACCGGGCTGACCGGCGTCTCCCGCGCGCGGATGATCTTGCGGTCCACGAAATGGCTGCCGTCGCCGATCCGATCGCGCAGCGTCACGCCATCCAGGTCCAGTGTATCCAGGTCCAGCAGGTCGCGGATCTCCCACAGCAGCGCCTGCATGCCGCCGGCGCTGTGGAAATCCTCCATGTAGCCTTCGCCGGTTGGCTTCAAATCGACCAGCACGGGGGTGGTTTCGCTGAGTTCATCGAGACGCTTGAGGTCCAGCTTCAGCCCGGCGCGGCCGGCGATGGCGGCCAGGTGGACCACGGCGTTGGTGGAACCGCCGATCGACAGCAGCACCCGCACGGCATTGTCCAGATTGCCCTGCGTCATCAGCGACAGCGGCGTGACCGGCTTCTGGATGAGCCGCACCGCCTGCGCGCCGGCTTCCTCCGCCATCCGCAGCCTATCCGCATGCACGGCGGGGGCGGAGGCGGCATCCAGCGGCATGAAGCCGAGCACGCTGGCGATGCAGGCCATGGTGCTGGCCGTGCCCATCACGCCGCAGGTGCCGGCGGTGGTGGCGAGCTTGCCCTCCAGCGTCTTGATCCGCTCCCCCGTCACCTCCCCGGCGCGGTAGCGGGCCCAGTAGCGGCGGCAATCGGTGCAGGCGGACAGACGCTCCCCGGCGAAGGACTGCGCCAGCATCGGCCCGACCACCAGCATGACGCTCGGCGTGCCGGAGGAGATGGCGGCCATCAGCTGCGCCGGCACCGTCTTGTCGCAGCCGCCCACCAGCACCGCGGCATCCATCGGCTGGTTCGCCAGCATGGCTTCCGTGTCGAGCGCCATCAGGTTGCGGTAGTGCATGGAGCAGGGGGAGAGCGAGGGCTCGCAGATGCTGATGGTCGGGAAGGCCAGCGGCAGGCCGCCGGCGGCCAGCACGCCGCGCTTCACCGCCTCGATCAGCTCCGGCGCCGTGCGGTGGCAGTTGTTGTAGTCGGACCCGGTGTCGGCGATGCCGACCACCGGCTTGTCCAGCATCGCCTGGGAATAGCCCATGGATTTGGCGAAGGACCGGCGCAGATACAGCGCGAAATCGCGATCGCCGTAGTTGGAGGCATTCCTGCCCAGGCCCATCGGCTTCGGGATTTCCGGCTTGTCGGTCATCTTGCTGTCTCCCCACGCCCCGGCGCCGCCCACCTCACGCCGGGCGGTGACAGACGCAGCAGAGCTTGTTGCCATCGGGGTCGCGAAGATACGCCCCGTAGTAGTCGGCATGATAATGCGGCCGCAGCCCAGGGCTACCCTCCTCCGCCCCACCTTGTGCCAGGCCGGCGGCGTGGACGGCGCGGACGGTGGCGCGGTCGGGGGCCTCGAAGGCCAGGGTGGCGCCGTTGCCGGCGGTGGCCGGGCCGCCATCGATCGGGCGCATCAGCCAGAATTGCGGGCTGGCATCGGGGTTGGCGGCATAGCCGGCATGGCCCTGGTCCGCATCCGTGTGGAAGCGGGTGAGGCCGAGCGGGGCGAGCAGCGCATCATAGAAGGCCATGGCGCGCGGGAAATCATTGGTGCCGAGGGTGGCGTGGCTGAACATGGCGGGGTCTCCGGTTGTCGGGACGGGTTCTGCCACGTCCGCGCTTGATGCGTCCTGCGGGACTGCATGGCATGACGGTATCCCGATACCGCCACCGGAAAGCCCCGGTTTCGCTTGACTTTCCGGCCCTGCCGCCGGATACAGCGCGCCAGACCGATACTCGGAATTACGAAGCAGATGCTTACTCGGCAAACCACCTCCATCAAGCCGGCGGAGGTCACCAAGAACTGGGTGCTGATCGACGCGGAGGGCCTCGTGCTCGGCCGCCTCGCCAGCATCATCGCCAACCGCCTGCGCGGCAAGCACAAGCCTACCTTCACCCCGCATGTGGATTGCGGCGACCATGTCGTCGTGATCAACGCGAAGAAGGTCCGGGTCACCGGCCAGAAGGCCGAGCAGTCCGTGTTCTACTGGCACACCGGCTATGCCGGCGGCATCAAGGGTCGCACCTTGGCCGAGCGCCTGGCCAGCCCGCACCCCGAGCGGGTGCTGGAGAAGGCGGTGGAGCGCATGATCACGCGCGGCCCGCTCGGCCGGGCCCAGATGCGCAATCTGCATGTCTACGCCGGCCCCGAGCATCCGCATGCCGGCAACACGCCGGCTGCGCTGGATGTCGGTGCGCTGAACCGCAAGAATGTCTTCGGCGCCCCCGCGAAGGCCGCCGCTGGTAAGGCTGCCTGAGCATGAGCGAGACCGAAGCACCCCGCACCGATGCCCCGCGCAGCGATGCACCTCGCACCGGCGGTTCCCTGGCCGAACTGAAGGACCTGGTCGACGCGGCCGGCGGCACCGCCGCGGAGCCTGCGGCGATCGTCGCGCCGAAGCGTGACGCGCAGGGCCGTTCCTACGCCACCGGCCGCCGCAAGAACGCGATCGCCCGCGTCTGGGTGAAGCCCGGCAAGGGCAACATCGTGGTCAACGGCAAGCCCTCCACCACCTATTTCGCGCGCCCCGTGCTGCGGATGGTGATCGGCCAGCCCTTCCTGGTGGCAGATCGCGACCAGCAGTTCGATGTCTTCGCAACCGTCGTCGGCGGCGGCCTGTCCGGCCAGGCCGGCGCCCTGCGCCACGGCATCACCCGCGCGCGGACCTACTACGAGCCGGGCCTGCGCGGCATCCTGAAGAAGGCCGGCTTCCTGACGCGCGACAGCCGCGTGGTCGAGCGCAAGAAGTACGGCAAGGCGAAGGCCCGCCGATCCTTCCAGTTCTCCAAGCGCTGACGCCTCGCGGACGGGCGTCACGCCCGGCCGCATGGCTGGTTATACAGGGGGGCAGGTCCGCAAGGGCCTGCCCCTCTTGCTTTTTGGGCCGCCGGAGGGCGGCATGCGTGCGATCCGAGGGAACACGAAAATGGCCAAGGGCCCCATCCCCAGCGTCTTCATCGACGGCGAAGCCGGCACCACCGGGCTGCAGATCCGCGATCGCCTGGCGCATTTCCCCGGCATCGCGCTGCGCTCCATCCCAGATGACCAGCGCAAGGACCCCGCGGCGAAGCGCGCGCTGATGGCGGAGGTGGATCTGGTGGTGCTGTGCCTGCCGGATGCCGCGGCGAAGGAAAGTGCGGCCATGGCGGCGGGGCTCGGGGCCGATGCGCCGAAGCTGATCGATGCCTCCACCGCGCATCGGGTCGACCCGGATTGGGTCTACGGCTTTCCCGAATTGAACGCGGCCCAGGCGCAGGCCGTCGCGGGCGCCATGCGCGTCTCCAACCCCGGCTGCTACCCCACGGGCGGCATCGCGCTGATTCGCCCGCTGGTCGAGGCCGGCATCCTGCCCGCCGACTACCCCATCACCATCAACGCCGTCTCCGGCTACTCCGGCGGCGGCAAGCAGATGATCGCGGAGTTCGAGCCGACCCGCACCGCGGCGCCGTTCTTCCTGTACGGGCTGAACCTGGACCACAAGCATGTGCCGGAGATGCAGCGCTACGGCGCGCTGACGCGGCGGCCGATCTTCGTGCCCTCGGTCGGGGATTTCGCGCAGGGCATGCTGGTATCCGTGCCGCTGCACCTCGATCTGCTGAACGGCAAGCCGACGCCCGCCGACCTCGAAGCCTGCCTGCGGAGCGCCTATGCCGGAAGTGGCTGGGTGCGCGTGGCGGCGGCGGACCCGAAGGCGCGGCTGGCGCCGGAGGAGCTCAACGGCAGCAATTTCCTCGAACTGCGCGTGTTCGGAAATGCGGCCCAAGGCCAGGCGGTGCTGGTGGCCAAGCTGGATAATCTGGGCAAGGGTGCATCCGGCGCCGCGGTGCAGAATATCGGCCTGATGCTGGGCGTGGACGTCTCCGCCGCCCTGCCGCTGGCCGCCTAGGGAGAGAAGAACGACATGACCGGTCCCGTCATCCCCTTCGAGGATAAGACCCCGCAAATTCATCCGGAGGCCTGGGTGGCGCCGACCGCCATCGTCATCGGCGATGTCGAGATCGGCGAGGATAGCAGCGTCTGGTATCACTGCGTGCTGCGTGGCGACACCAACATCATGCGCATCGGCGCCCGCACCAACATCCAGGATGGCAGCGTTCTGCACCTCAATGCGGGGGCGGAACCGCTGATCATCGGCGATGACGTCACCATCGGCCATGCCTGCATCATCCATGCCTGCACCCTGAAGAACCGCGCCTTCGTCGGCATGGGTGCGACCGTGCTGGACCGGGCGGTGATCGAGGAGGGCGGGATGCTCGGCGCCGGCGGCATGCTGCCGCCCGGCAAGGTGATCGGCCCGAATGAGCTGTGGATGGGCAGCCCGGCCAAGCTGGTGCGGGTGATGTCGGCCGAGGAGCGCGGCAAGTTCGACCGCACCGCGCCGAATTATGTCGCACTGTCCAAGCGGCATCGCGCCTCCCTGGCGCGTGGATAGCCCAGCGCCTCCCTGGCGCGTGGATAAACGAGCGCCTCCCTGGCGCGTGGATAGCCGAGCGCCTTCTTGGTGCGCGGGTGGCCCCGCCGAGGCGTGATTTGGCGGGGCGTATGGGCCGCCCTACCTCATGGCCAACCTGCCGGAAAGGGCCGCCCGTCATGCGCCTTCGCCTTGCCGCCCTGGCCACCGGCCTGCTGCTGGCAGCCGGGTGCGCGCCAATGCCGCCGCCCGAATTCGTGAACCTGCCGCCTTCCGCCGAAAGCCCTGGTGCCGGGGACCCGACGCGCGGCGCCATCCTCGCCTCCTCCTATGCCTTCGGCACGCCCTCCAGCCTGGCGGGCGACCCGGCCGCAGCGGCGGAAGCCTTGGCGCAGCTTGAATATCTCACCGTGGAACTGGGCTTCGGCGGTGCCTGGCGGGACATGCACCCGCTGGTTTCGACGGAGCTGCGCCTGGCCAGGGCGGAGGCGCGGGCGGCGCTGGGCTTCCGGCAGGAGGCCTCGGCCCAGGATGCGGTCGATTCGCTGTATGGTGCCTCCGCCGCGCTGCGCCGGGGCGATCGTGCCGCGGCCGGCACCAGGCTCGCCCCGCTGGCCGGGCCGGGCGGGGCCGATGCGGCGCTGGCGCGGCTGGCGGATCTGCCGCCGCTGCCGCGCGCCGCCGCGGCAACCGCCCGGGCACGCGATGCCCTGAACCGCCGGGACAGCAACCGGAATCAGCGTGAGCTGCGCTTCTAGGCTCATACCCGCGCTTCTGCTGCTCGCCGGCTGCGCCGCGACTCCAGTCGCGACGCAGCCGGATGTGCCATTGGCCATGCCGGAAGGCGCCGGTGACCCGGTGCGCGGCGCGGTGCTCGCGGCCGCCCCGGCCTTCGCCGATACGGCAAGCCTGGCCGGGCGTCCGGCCGAGGCGGCCCGTCAGGCGGCGCGGCTGGAATGGCTGGCTGCCAGCCTGGTGCGGCAGCCGGATTGGCGTCGCGCCTCGCCGCTGCTCGGCCCCGCGCTGCGGGCCGGGAGGGTGGAGCTGAGGGTGGCGCTGGGTGTGCCGGACAGCGCGGCGCCGCAGGCGGTCGCGGCAGCGATGCTGAACGCGGCCGGCGCCCTGGAGGCGGGACAGGTTGCGCGGGCGGAGGCGGCGCTGGATCAGGTCTCGGCCGGGCAGGGCAGGGAGGTACTGCGGCGCCTGGCCGCATTGCCGCCACTGCCGCGTGCGGCGGAAGCCACCAGCCTGGCGCAGGCGGAGCTTATGAATGACGGCCGCTGGGATCTCGACTGATTCAGCTCGACTGGCCCCAGACAGCACAACGGCCCCGTCGCGCGAGGCGACGGGGCCGTTGGAAGGCGCGAAACGCGGGCCGGATCAACCGGCCCGGCGCATCAGACGCGCTTCAGGTTGCCAGCAGATTCCTTGCCCTGCTGGCCGCGCTGAATCTCGTACTCGATCTTGTCGCCCTCGCGCGGGTCCTGAAGACCGGCGCGCTGCACATCGGAGATGTGCAGGAAGACGTCCTTGGAGCCGTCTTCCGGCTGGATGAAGCCGTAGCCCTTGGTTGCGTTGAACCACTTAACAGTGCCGATAGCCATGATGGAGGTGTTCCGTTCATGAGAGGGGCCGCATCACGACATCGTGGTGCGGATCACGCTGAGGGGAAACGGACACCAGGCTCGGCACTCAATGGATGAGCAGGAGGGGCAGGCCGGACCAAACGACGATGACCCGACTGATATGACGGTTGCACGCCGGGATTGCAACCCACCCCTGACACATAGGCCGCGACCTCGCGCGTCTGCGATCCGCAAGGGTCTTGCGACGTCTGTAGCCTTGGCTACATACTGACGGCACGGCAAGATCATCAACCCAAGACGACATCCATCCGCAACCAACCCGCGACACAGCAAGGGACAGATATGACGGGATCCGCTTCTCGCCGCCGCCTGCTGGCTGCCACGCTTGGGCTTGCAACGCTCGCTGCCACCACCGGGGCCACCGCCGGGACCGCCGCCGCCCAATCCCCGAAGCGTATCGTTGCCACCTTCACCGTGCTCGCCGACATGGCGCAGAACGTGGCCGGGGACGCGGCGCTGGTCGAAAGCCTGACGCGCCCGGGCGCCGAGATCCATGACTATGAGCCGACGCCGCTGGATGTGGTCCGCGCGCGTTCCGCCGACCTCGTGCTGTGGAACGGCCTGGGGCTGGAGCGCTGGTTCGAACGTTTCTTCAGCCGCGCCGGCCACGCCCGCCAGGCGGTGCTGACGGAGGGGATCACCCCGATCGGCATCGGCCAGGGCCCTTATGAGAACCAGCCCAACCCGCATGCCTGGATGTCGCCCACCCTGGCGCTGGTCTATGTCGAGAACATCCGCAAGGCGCTGGCCGATATCGACCCCGCCAACGCCGCCATCTACGCCGCCAATGCCGAGCGCTACGCGGCGCAGATCCGCGCGGTGGATGTCCGGCTGCGCGAAAGCCTGGCCCGCCTGCCGGCGGATCGCCGCGTGCTGGCCACCTGCGAGGGCGCCTTCAGCTACCTGACGCGCGACTACGGGCTGCGCGAGGCCTATCTCTGGCCGATCAACGCCGACCAGCAAGGCACGCCGCAGCAGGTGCGCAAGGTGATCGATCAGGTGATCGCCCACAAGATTCCGGCCGTGTTCAGCGAAAGCACGATCTCGCCGAGCCCCG
>NZ_JAUYTS010000006.1 GCF_030695085.1 Falsiroseomonas sp.
CCAGGGTGGCGCCCTGCCGCGTCGCGGCCTCGGCCAGTGAGCGCACATATTTCGCGGGATGCAGGCCACCCGCGCGCAGCATCACCATCCCGCCATGGTATTTCGTGGTGGCGATCTCCTCCGCCACCGCCCCGCGCGGCACCACGAAGGCTTCCTCGGCACCGGTCGCCGCGTTCAGCATCTCCGCGCGCCGCTTCAGCCCTTCCATCGCCTTGGCGGCATGCGCGCCAACGAACCGGCCGCTGCGGACGAAATCGCAGTCGAGGTTCTCGCGCGCGATCAGCGTGGCGAATTCCTCGTAGGCGGCCTCGCCTTCCTCCACCATCTCGGTGACCAGCTGCTCGCCAAACGCCTCCTTCAGGTCGGCGCGGACCTTGCCGAGGCTGCCCGCGCCCGACAGCGCGCCGCCATTGCGGGAGGATGCCCCCCAGCCAATCGTTTCCCGGTCAATGACCAGCGCCTTGACGCCGTTGCGGCCGAGCTCAAGCGCCGTGGACAGGCCGGCGATGCCGCCGCCGACGATGACCACCTCCGCCGCATCGGACAGCGGCGCGGTGGTCGCCGTGGGGGGTGCGGCCTCCCACCAATAGGGGCTGTCCCGGAAGCCGGGGGCGAAGATGGCGTCGGATCCATTCATCCGGCGGAGCTTCGCATGCGCGCGCGGCCCGGCACCATACCATTCGGTTATGCGGGGGCCGCTGCCGCTATGCCCCTGCGGCATGCGCGGCCACACGGTCGCGCACCCCGCGCGCGGCTTCGCGGATGCGCTGCGCCAGCGCGGCGCGTCCAAAGCCGTCGCGCACGGCCTCGGGCCAGATCAGGCGGTAGTCGAAACTCACCGCCGGCTCGAAGGGCCGCAGCACGATGCCGCGGCCAAGGAAAGGGGCGACGGCGAGCGAATCCGCGATGGTCAGGCCGCAGCCCGCCGCCACCAGGGCGACGGCCCCCGTGGCCATGCGGCATTCCACCGTCTCGACCGGCTGCGCCCCGCTGCCCTGCAGCGCCGCTTCCACCAGCCCCTGCCGCCCCTCCTCCCGCGACAGGGCGATGAAGGCCTCGCCATGCAGGTCCGCGGCGCGCACCACGGATCTGAGCGTCAGCCGATGGTCCTGCGGCAGTACGCACCAGGCGCGGCTGCGCAACAACAGGGTGGACCGGACGCCCGGGATGGTCGCTGCGCTGATGGTGATGCCGAGATCCGCCTGGCGCGACGCGACCAGCCCGATTACGCCGCCGGCGGTGCGGGAATGGATCGACAGCGTCTCCGCCCGCCCCGCCGCGCGCCAGGCGGCCACCGCCTCCGGCAGCACGGCCAGGGTGACGGTGGGGAGGGAGGCGATGACCACGCGGCGCGGCGCGCCCAGGCGCAGGCGCTGGGCCAGCGCCGCGAGTTCTTCCACCCCGGTGAAGATGCGCTCCGTCTCCTCATGCAACGCCTGGGCGGAGGCGGTGGGCACCAGGCGGCCGCGCACCCGTTCGAACAGCGCGAAGCCCGCAATGGCTTCGGTCTGCGCCAGCAGGCGGCTGATCGCAGGCTGGGACACGCCGAGCAGCACGCCGGCACCCGTCACCGTGCCGCTGCGCATGATGGCGCGGAAGGCTTCGAGATGGCGGAATTCGAGCGCAATTCGGGGCATGGCCGCGGAAGGCTCGGCGCTGGTGGTGCCAAGGTCAAGCAATGGCCGCGCGTGGCACCGAAGTTGCAAAGACCGGGCATCCTTGCAGCAGGTGTCCATGGCCCTCCCCTCCCCCAGCGCCGCGCCCGTCGGTGGCAATCCGGTCGCGCGGCAACTGACGCCCGTGACCCGCTTCTTCACCCTGCTCTGCGGCTGGTGGCTGCTGGGCTACAGCCTGCTGGTCTGCGCCGACCTGGTGGCGCGGCGGTATTTCGGCGTGTCGCTGCAAGGCACGGACGAGATCGGCGGCTATACGCTGGCGGGGCTTTGCGCCTTCGGCTTCGCCCATACGCTGCTGGTGCGCCGGCACACCCGCATCGACCTGTTCCTGCAGCGCTTGCCGGCATGGCCCAGGGCGGTGGCGCATGTGCTGGCCGCCATCATCATCGCGGCCTTCGCCGGCTTCGTCGCCGCGCGTGGCTGGGCGGAGGTCGCCGACAGCATCGACTTCATGTCGGTCTCCACCAGCCCGTTGCAGGTGCCGCTGTGGATTCCGCAGGGCGTCTGGTTCGCCGGCCTAGCATTGTTCGGGCTGATGGCGACGCTGCTCGCTTTGCACGCCACCACGCTGCTGCTGCGCGGCCGGGTGCGCGAGGTGAACGCCTGGTACGGCCCGCCCACGGTGGATGAGGAGATTGCCGCCGAGACCGGCAAGGCAGTCCTGCGATGAGCGACTTCGGGATCGTCCAGGCCGCCATCGGTTTCGTGCTGATGCTGGCACTGATGATGACCGGCCTGCATATCGGCGTGGTGATGGGCGCCATCGCGCTGCTGGGGGCGGATCTTTATCTCGGCGGGCCGGTCATCAACGCCATCGGCACCCAGTTCTGGGGTGCGACGGACAGTTTCACCCTGCTCGCGGTGCCGCTTTTCGTGCTGCTGGGGGAGCTGCTGGTGAAGGGCGGCGCGACGGACCGGATGTACAAGGCGCTGTCGGTCTGGCTGGGGCCGCTGCCGGGCGGGCTGCTGCACACCAATATCGGCGCCTGCGCCATGTTCGCCGCCGTATCCGGCTCCTCCGTCGCCACCGCGGCGACCATCGGCACGGTGGCGCTGCCGACCTTCGAGGACCGGCGCTACGATCCGCGGCTGGTGCTGGGGACCATCGCCGCGGGGTCGACGCTGGGCATCCTGATCCCCCCCTCGATCAACATGATCATCTATGGCGCGATGACCAATACCTCCGTCGGCCAGCTCTATGCCGCCGGCGTGGTGCCGGGGCTTCTGCTGACGGCGATGTTCATGGCGATGGTGGCGGTTCTGTGCCTGTGGAAGCCCGCCCTGGCCGGGGCGCCGGAGCCGCGCCTGCCATTGGGCGAGAGACTGCGGGCACTGGGCGGGCTAGCGGCGCCGGTGGCGCTGTTCGTGGTGGTTATGGGCAGCATTTATGCCGGCTGGGCGACGCCCACGGAAAGTGCCGCGGTCGGCGTGGTCTTCGCATTCATCCTGTCGATGTTCTACGGGCGCTTCAAGATCTCGATGCTGCATGCCTGCTTCGAGACGACTGTCACCGTCACCTCGATGATCGTGCTGATCGTGGCGGCGGCATTCTACCTGAACTTCGTGCTCGGCATCCTGGGCGTGCCGCAGGCGCTGTCGGAATTCGTCACCTCGCTCGGCGTCGGGCCGATCGGCATCCTGTTCGTGCTGTTCGTCTTCTACCTGATCCTGGGCTGCTTCCTGGAGACGCTGTCGATGATGGTGGGCACTATTCCCATCGTCTTTCCCATCGTCGTGGCGCTGGGCGTCGATCCGGTGTGGTTCGGCATCTTCCTGGTCATCATGTGCGAGATCGCGCTGATCACGCCGCCGGTTGGCATGAACCTGTATGTCGTGCAGGGGGTGCGCCGAAGCGGGTCGGTCAGCGAGGTCATCCAGGGCACGCTGCCCTTCCTCGGCGTGATGGTCCTGCTGACCCTGCTGCTGATCGCCTTCCCCTCCATCGCGCTGTGGCTGCCGGGGCTGATGTTCGATTAGCGCGCCGCGTAGTGCTGGCGCACCGCCTCCACCAACCCGGCCACCGCCGCTTCGCGTTCCGCGCTCCAGGGCGCGCGGGCGCGGGCGGCGGCCTCGGCCGCGGCGGCTGCTATGGCCGACGTATCCATGTTGGGGAAACGGCCGTCGCGGTAAAGCACGCGGCCATCGACCATGGTCAGCCGCACATCCCGCGCATCGGCGCGCGCCAGCAGCAGGTCCAGCAGCGGCACGGAGGGATCGGCATAGACGCCGCGCACGCGCCGCAGATCGACGGCGATGAGATCCGCCGCGAGGCCGGGCGCGAGCTGCCCGATCCGCCCCGCCAGCCCCATCGCCGCCGCGCCTTGCAGCGTCGCCATGCCGAACAGCGTCGGCGCATCGGGTGGCCCCGCCGCCTGCCAGGAGGGCACCGTGGCCAGCCGTGCGGCCAGGCGCAGCTCCTTCCACAGATCCTCGTCGTCATCCATCGTCTGGCAATCCGTGCCGACCGCCACGCCCACCCCGGCGGCAAGATAGGCGGCGAGTGGCGCCGTGCCGCAGCCGAGCCGCAGGTTGCTCGCCGGGTTGCGCACCAGCCTGGTGCCGGTGCGGGCCGCCACCGCGATATCGCCTGGCGCCAGATGCGCCGCATGGGCCAGGGAGGTCGCCGGGCCCAGCACACCCAGCGCCTCCAGCCGCGCCAGCGTACCCTCCGGATAGAGGTGCCGCGCCGCCGCCGCCTGGGCCACGCTTTCCAGCGCATGCATGTGGATCGGCGCGCCGCCACGCGCGCGCGCCGCCCGGGCGAGGCCCGTGAAGAGCGCGTCGCTGACCCATTGCGGACCGGCGGGCGCGAAGGCGAGGCGGATGCGGCCATTGCCCGGCAGCGTTTCGGCGATACGGTCGTACAGCGCCGCCGCCTCATCCGCCGTTCCGGCGAAGATCGGCGGGTCGGGGTTGCCGACCAACTCGCGCAGCGCCGGCGGCAGGCCGGCGAGAAAAGCCGGCTGGTCCGCCGCCGGAAAAACCAGGCTGGCGCGGTCCTGCGCGCCGATGCCGATCAGCGCGCGCAGGCCTGCGGCATCATAGGCGGCGATGGTCCGCGCCAGGTCGTCCGGCTGCCGCCCCGCCGCGCCCCAGGTGGTATTCGCGTGGATGGTGGCGGTGACGCCGGAGGCCAGCATCTGCATCGCCGCCAGCGGCACCATCGCCGCCGGGTCGAGCCATCCGCGCCGGCGCTTCGTGGTCTGCCAAGCCTCCAGGATCATGTCCGGGAAGCCGAGCTGCAACTGCGTCAGCCCGCGCCCGTGCTGATGTGCGTTCACCAGACCGGGCAGCAGCACACAATCCGGCAGATGCGCGTGTTCGGCACCCGGCGCCATGGCCAGCAGCGCGGCCTGCGGACCGATGGCGGCGATGCGGCCATCCGCCGCGACCAGCACGCCAAACCCTTCCCGCGCCGCGCCATCCGTGGCACCGGCGATCAGCGCCTCCGCCGTCAGAATGATGCCGCCGTTACCGTTCATCGGAGTTCTCCATGACCCTCGCCGCCGCCGAAACCCGCGCACTGGACCTCGCGCAAAACTATCTGGATGCGATCCGCGAGGGCAGCCTGGATGCACCCGGCGTCACCCGGGCCTCCTACGGCCCCGGCGAGCGCCTGTCGCACCGCCTGACGCGGGAGGCGGCGGAGGGGCTGGGGCTGGAGGTGCATGTGGACCCGATCGGCACCCTGTTCATGACCCTGCCCGGCGCGGATCGCAGCCTGCCCGCCGGGATGATCGGCAGCCACGCAGACAGCGTGCCGCATGGCGGCAATTTCGACGGTGCGGCGGGGGTTGCCATGGGCCTCGCCGTGGCGGCGCGGCTGCGGCATCTCGGCCGGCAACTGCCACGCGACCTGACGGTGCTGGCGATCCGGGCGGAGGAGATGGTTTGGTTCCCGGCCAACTACCTGGGCAGCCGTGCGGCCTTCGGCCTGCTGGCGCCGGAGGCACCGGACACCCTGCGGCGCAGCGACACGGGCCGCTCGCTGGCCGATCATATGGCGGAGGAAGGCTTCGACCCGGACTTCATTCGCGCCGGCCGCGCCAGCCTGAAGGCCGGGCGCATCGCCTGGTTCCTGGAGCCACATATCGAGCAGGGGCCGGAGCTGGTGGAGGCCGGCATGCCCGCCGCCATCGTCACCGGCATCCGCGGTTCGCTGCGTCATCGCAACTGCCGCGCGATTGGGCAGGATGCCCATGCGGGAGGCGCGCCGCGGCGCAGCCGTCGCGATGCCGTGATCGCAACGGCGCGGCTGGTCGCCGGCCTCGATGATTTCTGGACGGCGGAGGAAGCCGCCGGCACCGACCTGGTTTGCACCATCGGCGAGTTCTTCACCGACGCCACGCGCCACGCCCCCACCCGCGTGCCCGGCGAGGTGCGCTTCACCTTGGATATCCGCAGCGAGGATGTGGCGGCGCTGCACCGCGCCGAGGCCTGGCTGGCCGGTGCGGCGGAGGAAGCCAGGGCGCGGCAGGGCGTGGATGTGGATTACGGCCCGGCGCTGCATGTCCCCCCCGCGCTGATGGATGCGCGGCTGCGCGCGGCGCTGGGCGCGGCGGCGGCGGAGGCCGGGGTTGCGACCATGGCGATGGCCTCCGGTGGCGGGCATGATTGCGCGACCTTCGCGGGCCAGGGCGTCGCCTCCGCCATGCTGTTCATCCGCAATGATGGCGGCAGCCACAATCCGCAGGAGGCGATGGAGATGGAGGATTTCGCGGCTGCCTTCCGGATCGCCGCCGGGGCGGTGGAGCGCTTTGGTTAGGCGCCCCTCCGCAGAGGCGGCCGGCGTTCTCCGCCGGCCGAGCGGCCGAATGGCCGCCGCCGCATTCGCGGCGAGCCCAGGCCGCGAATGCGGCCGCCCGGCGCCTGAGGGTCAGTTGATGGTGAAGCCGCGCGCGGCGCCCACCGTGCCGTTCCAGGTCTGGGTGCACTGCGCCCAGACACGGTTGCAGGTGTCGCGCCAGGTCGGCAGGATCACGGCGCCCACGGCTTCCCGCACCAGCGCGGCATCGGCCTCGTTCACCGTCACCAGCGTGTTGCGGAAGGGCTTGTGCTCGCTGCAGGCGCCACCGGTGGAGCAGGACAGCGCGTCGCCGTTGGAATTCGTCGCGATGTCCCACATCGCATCCTCCATGCGGCGGAATTCGCGGGTCAGCGCGGTCTGCTGTTCCGGCGAGAAGCGGCGCCAGGCGGCCATGGTCATGAAGTGGCCCTGCACCGCGCCCGAGAGCCCCAGCGGCAGGATATGCGTGGTGACTTCCGGCCAGTTGCCGGTGTTGCCGCTGGTGGCGGAGGTGATGGCGCAGCTCGCCACGCCGCGCTGCAAGGCGGGGTAGACTTCGCTGAACTGCAGCGTCACCGGCGTCGCGCCCAGATGCTGCAACAGGGCAGACATGGTCGGCGTGAAGGACCGCACCTTCAGCCCGCGCAGGTCACGCACGGAGGTGATCGGCGCGTTGCAGTAGATGATCTGCGGGCCGAAGGGCCACAGCGTCATCACCCGCGTGCCGAAGCGCTGCTGCAGGCGCTCATCGAAGGCGGCGCGGTAGGATTCCACGGCGCGGCGCAGCTCCGGCACGGTGGTGGAAACGCCGATCAGGTCCAGCCCCTCGAAGAACGGATCGTCGCGGGCCACCATGCCGATCTGCACGCTCATCACATCGAAGGCGCCGGAGCGCAGCAGGCGCAGGCTGTCCGCCGCCTGGATGCCGAGCACGTCGAGCGGGTTGTAGTTCACCGCCAGCGGCGTGCCGGAGGCGGCGCCGAGACCGGCGAAGAAGGGCCGCTCCACGCCGTCCACATGCTTGGTGTTCTGGCTGAAATTCCCGGCGACGCGCAGCGGGATCTGGGTCTGCGCCTGGGCGTGGCTAGCGAGGCCAAAGGCAGCCCCAGAGGCAAAAAGGCCAGCAGCGAACAGGCCGGCGGCAAGACGGCGGGGAAGGCGACGCATGGAGACTCTCCTGGCAGCGGATGCGGCATGGGGCTTGCAACATCCGGGCCAAAAGTGAGGATCATTTCCCATGCGCCGCGACCTGGTCGGCTATGGCTTCCACCCGCCGCGCATCGCCTGGCCGGGCGGCGCGAAACTGGCCGTGTCCCTCGTGGTCAATTACGAGGAAGGCGCCGAAATGGCCGTGGAGGCCGGCGATCCGGAGAATGAGCGGATTGGCGAGGTGATCAGCGTGGTGCCGCCCGGCCGCCGCGACCTCGGCCAGGAGGGGATCTTCGGCTATGGCCTGCGGGCCGGGCTGCCGCGGTTCCTGGAGGCCTTCGACCGGCATGGAGTGCAGGCCAGCTTCTTCATGTGCGGCCGCGCCGTGGAGCGCACGCCGGCGCTGGCGGCGGAGGTGGTGCGGCGCGGGCATGAGGCGGCGAATCACGGCTGGGTCTGGCGCCCCCATGCCGACTACACGACCGAGGCGGAGGAGGAGGCCGCCTTGCTACGCGCAGGCGCGGCGATCGAGGCCGCGACGGGCGAACGGCCGGTGGGCTTCTTCTGCCGCGGCAGCGCCTCCGCCTGGACGCGCGGGCTGCTGGCGAAGCATGGCTACCGCTATGACAGCAATGCCTTCGATGACGACCTGCCCTATTGGGATGCGGGGATGCTGGTGCTGCCCTATGCGCTGGACTGCAACGACATGAAGTTCTTTCACCCCAACGGCTTCGTGCTGCCGGAGCATTTCGTCAGCTATGCCGAAGCGGCGATGGACCAGTTGATCGAGGAAGGCGTGCGCGGCGTTCCGAAACTGCTGAACATCGGGATGCATCTGCGCATCTGCGGCCGCCCCGCCCGCTTCCGAGCCGTGGAGGGCATTCTCCGGGCTCTGAAGGCGCGCGGCGAGGACGTCTGGGTCGCACGCCGGCGCGACATTGCGGAACACCTGCACGCCACGCTGCCAGGCGAAGCCAGGCCGTGATCACCATCGAGACCCGGCAGCCCTTGCGGGAGGCTCATGAACCGGTCGAGCCCGTGCATACCGCGCTGGTCAGCATCGGTCGGTAGAAAGATTTCTGCGCGGCGCGGGCAACCTCGCCCGCGCCTGCAAGGGTACAAGTCCAGCTTCCCGGGCGTCTCCGACGCGCGCGTCGAGCGTCACGGGACCGGCAGATCCACGTCACCCACAGGTCCCTGGCGGAGCTTCTCGATCAGCACGACCGAGACGCGCGGTTGAACCGGGACAGGGCCCCTCATTCTGCTGCGCATCGGGTGTCCCGGGGCGGCTGTGGGAGTATCCCCCGGCGGCGCCTCCCGTTCCGAGATTTAAGGAATCTGTTGCCGAACGCCCTAACGTATGCGTTAGTGCGCGCATGATAGTCCTGAGAGCCTCTCCGCCGCGCCAGGTGACCGCCGCCGAAACCGCCTATCTGCGGCTGAAGGCGATGATCCTCGACAATCTCCTGCCGCCGGGCGAGCAGCGGCTGGAGGCGGAACTTGCCGTTCAGCTCGGCCTGTCCCGAACTCCGGTGCGGGAGGCGATGCTGCGCCTGCAACAGGATGGGCTGGTGACGGTGACGCCGCGCCACGGCATGCGCGTGCAGCCGATCTCCACCGCCGACATGCGCGATATCTACGACGTGCTGGAAAGCCTGGAGCCGACGGCGGCCGAACTGCTGGCCCGCCGCCGCCTGTCCGACCTCGCCCTGCGCCCGCTGGCGGAAGCCTGCGACGCGATGGAAGCGGCAATTGCCGCCGAGGACCGTACCAGCTGGGCACGGGCGGATGAGGCGTTCCACCTCGGCCTGGCCGAAAGCTGCGGCAACCGGCGGCTGTCCGCCATGGTGATGCAGGTGTGGGACCAGTCTCATCGCGCCCGCATGTTCACCCTCAACATGCGCCCCCTGCCCGCCCGGTCCACCGCGGAACACCGCGCGACCCTGGACGCGATCCGCGCCGGCGATGCCGATGGCGCGCGTGAATTGTACCGCCAGCACCGCCGGCGTGGCGGTGCCGAACTGATTGCCCTGATCGAACGGAGCGGCCTTGCATGGCTATGAATTCGAATGCCGTCCGCATCGCCGTGATGCCGGGGGATGGCATCGGCGTGGAAGTGACCGACGCCACCACCTTCGTGCTGCAGAAGCTGGTGCGCCGCCACGGCCTCGGCCTCTCCACCGAAACCCTCGCCGCCGGCGCCTTCGTCTATCAGGAAACCGGCACCGCGATGTCGGAGGAGGTGTTCCGCCAGGCGGAAGCGGCGGATGCCATCCTGCTCGGCGCCATGGGCTGGCCCGGCATCCGCTACCCGGACGGGACAGAGATCGCGCCGCAGCTCGACCTGCGTTTTCGCCTTGGCCTCTATGCCGGCGTCCGCCCGATCCGCGCCATCCCCGGCGTGCCGCTGGCGCTGCGTGACCCGCGTGCCGAGAAGATCGACCTGGTGATCCTGCGCGAGAGCACGGAGGGCCTGTTCTGGGCCCGTGGCCGCGGCGAGATGATCGAGGACCGTGAGGCGCGCGACACCATGGTGATCACCCGCGCCACCACCGAACGCCTGGCGCGCTTTTCCTTCCGCCTGGCGGAACGCCGCGCGGAGCGGCTGCGCCGGCCGCAGAAGGTGACGCTGGTGGACAAGGCCAATGTGTTCCTCAGCATGGCCTTCATGCGCCGTATTTTCGAGGAAGTGGCGGCCGAGTTCCCCGACGTCCCCTCCGGCCACCACTACATCGATGCGATGGCGCTCGACCTGGTGCGGAGGCCCTGGGATTTCGACGTGCTGCCGATGGAGAACATGTTCGGCGACATC
>NZ_JAUYTS010000008.1 GCF_030695085.1 Falsiroseomonas sp.
TTGCGTGCAAATGTCGGGATGATCGCAGAAACAACGCCAAACGCTGGCAGAATCATGATGTAAACTTCAGGATGCCCGAAGAACCAGAACAGATGCTGGAACAGCACCGGGTCACCACCGCCGGCCGGGTCGAAGAAGGCCGTGCCGAAGTTGCGGTCCGTGATCAGCATGGTGATCGCGCCTGCCAGCACCGGCACCGCCAGCAGCAGCAGGAAGGCGGTGACCAGCATGGACCACACGAAAAGCGGCATCTTGTGCAGCGTCATGCCCGGGGCGCGCATGTTGAAGATGGTGGTGATGAAGTTGGCCGCGCCGAGGATGGACGAAGCACCGGCCAGATGCAGGCCGAACAGCGCCATGTCCATCGCGGGGCCAGTCTGGTAGGTGTCATCCGACAGCGGGGGATAGATGGTCCACCCCGCGCCCGCGCCGCCGCCGACGAACAGCGAGGCGCCGAGCAGCAGGAAGGCCGGCACCAGCAGCCAGAAGCTGATGTTGTTCATGCGCGGGAAGGCCATGTCCGGCGCGCCGATCATCAGCGGCACGAACCAGTTGCCGAAGCCGCCGATCAGCGCCGGCATGATGACGAAGAACACCATGATCAGCCCGTGGGCCGAGACATAGGCATTCCACATCTGGCCATCGGCGAAGATCTGCATCCCCGGCTCCTGCAGCTCGATGCGCATGAGCAGGGACAGGCCGATGCCAACGATCGCGGCGATCAGCGAGAAGCCGATATAGAGGGTGCCGATATCCTTGTGATTGGTGGAAAACAGCCACCGATTCACGAAGTTCGGCTTGTGATCGTGATGATCGTCGTGGGCGTGTGCCGCGGTCGCCATAGGGGTTTGTCCGCTTCTGATGTTGGCTTCGGGGCCGCCTTACCGGCGGGCCTCGGCGACGTTGATCTGGGGGGCGGTGGCGGGTGCGCCAGGGGCCGGAACGCCGGCCGCGAGCGCCACGGGCGGACCCGGCGGCAGCCCTTGCGCGAAGTTCGCCTGCGCCTGGGCGACCCAGGCCTCATATTCCGCCTGCGGCACGGCGCGGACCACGATCGGCATGAACCAGTGGTTCACACCGCAGATCTGGTTGCACTGGCCATAGAAGGTGCCCGGCCGGTCGGCGCGCATCCAGGTCTCCAGCGTACGGCCGGGAATGGTGTAGCGCTGCACGCCAAGCGAGGGGACGAAGAAGGAATGGATCACATCCTGCCCGGTCGTCAGCACGCGCACATTGGCGCCCACCGGAATCACCAGCGGGTTGTCCACGTCCAGGTTCCGCATCTGCCCGGCCTGCAGGTCTTCGGTCTGCACCGGGTAGCTGTCGAAGGTGAAGTTGCCGTTATCCGGGTAGCCGTAATGCCAATACCACTGGCGGCCCTGCACATTGACCGTGAGGTCCGCATCCACCGTCCGGTCCTGGTAGTAGATCAGCCGGAAGGACGGGATCGCGATGACCACCAGGATGAGCACCGGCACCACCGTCCAGGCAATCTCGAGCGTGGTGTTGTGGCTGGTGCGGGAGGGGTTCGGATTGGCCTCGGCCCGGAAGCGCCAGATCACATAGGCCAGCAGCGCGGCCACGAAGATCGTGATGGCGACGATGATCCAGAACACCAGCGCGTTGAAGGACGAGATCGCGTCCTTGATCGGCCCGCCGGAGGCCTGAAGCCCCATGCCCCAGGGCTGTGGCGCACCAATCATCGCCTCCTGCGCCAGGGCCGCTGCCGGAACGCCGAAGGCAGCCAGCGCCGCGGCCAGTCCTGCGAGGCCCAGCAGCCCGGTTGCCCGGCCCGCCATGCGAAGACCCGTCATTTTTCGAAACGCACCGATCACGTGCCGCATCCTGTCACCCCGTCAGCGCACCGCGTCGCACGCCGAGTCTGTCGCAAGACCAAGGGGCGGCCCGCCCGCCCAAGGCCCCAAGCGCGCCTCTTCCACCGCCGCCGCGGCAGGTCGCGCTGCGGGCGGACCATAGTGTCCACCCTTGCACCGCACAAGTGACGTCGCCCTTCCCTTACACAAGCCTGACCAGGCACTGCATCATTGGTAAGGTTACGAAATCCCGCAAACCGGGAATGCGCGCAGGCATCCTCGCACGGCATTCCTCAATCGGGAGGAAACACCGGCGCGGTGCAGCATCAGGCGGCGATCGCCAGCCCCGCCCCCGGCTGGTTCCGCACCCGCACCAGGGTGAACAGGCCGCCCGGCTTGCAGGCCTCCATCGCCTCCACCTGCACCAGTTCCGGGTCCAGCAGGTCGCGCAGCGCGAAATCCGGGTGCCAGCCCAGCAGGCGGGACAGCGGCGCCATGGCGCGTTCCACCCACCAGCGCGGGCCGTTCTCCGCCGCGAAATGGTTCACGAACAGCAGGTGGCCGCCGGGCCGCACGACGCGGGACATCTCGCCGAACAGGCGCTTGGCATCCGGCACCACGCTGGCGGTGAACATCGCCACCGCGATGTCGAAGGCGCCATCGGCGAAGGCCATGTGCTCGGCGTCCATCTCCGCCAGGCCGACCACCTGGCCCAGCCGCTCCGCCTGCACCCGCTGGGCCGCCTTCTCCAGCATCTCCCGCGACAGGTCCACGCCGACCACGCGCTTGTCGCCGTTGTAGCGCGGCAAGGCGAGGCCGGTGCCCACGCCCACCTCCAGCACCCGGGTGCCGGGCAGGCGATTGACCTCCGCCACCGCGCGGCGGCGGCCGAAGGCGGAGACGCCGCCGAAGACCGCGTCATACACCCCGGCCCAGCGCCGGTAGGCGTCGCGCACCCCCGCCGCATCGAGCGCGGTGCGCGGGTGGTCACGGTCGGGGGTATCGGTTCGGATGGTCATGCCGGGCCAATTGCAAAGGTGGGCATGGGCTAGTCCTTTCCGGCCGGTTTACGCAAGCCTGTTGATGACATCCGAACGTCATGCAAGCACCGGGCGATCAGCCTGCCTGCATCACGTCCCTGCCATCTGGCCCGATTCCGGGGCGGCGCCGGGCGGCGTCAGGGTGGCGCCGGGCGCCGCTCGGGCAGCGCCACCAGGATGCCGCCGGCGGCAATGATGGCTGCGCCCATCGCGGTCCAGCCATCCGGCCAGTCGCCGAACACCAGCACCCCGGCCAGCCCGGCCCACAAAAGCTGGGTATAGGACATCGGCGCCAGGACGGAGGCCGGGGCCCGGGCGAAGGCCAGCACCAGCAGGCAGTGCCCGGCGCCACCGAGCAGGCCGAGGGCGGCGAAAAGCGGCCAGTCCCAGACGCCCGGCGTCACCCAGACGAAGGGCTGCGCCAGGCCGGTGAGGATGGCGGCGGCGATCGAGGTATGCACGAAGGTGGTGTGCGGCTCGTCCACCGCTGCCAGCTTGCGGGTCAGGATCTGGTAGACCGTATTGGCCACGGCGGTGACCAGCGGCAGCAGCATGGCCCAGTGCAGCGGCTCCCCGGTCAGGAAGGGCGGGCGCAGCGCCACCAGCACGCCGGCCAGGCCGATGCAGCAGCCGAGCCAGCGGCGCGGCGACACCTTCTCCCCCAGCCAGACTGCGGCCAGCGCCACGGTCAGCACCGGTGCGGCGAAGGCCACCGCGGTGGCATCCGCCAGCGGAATATGGATCAGCGCCACGGACAGCGCCGCATTGGCGGTGGCCAGGCACAGGCTGCGCAGGGTCTGCAGCCCGGGCGCGCGGCTGCGGAAGGGTACCTTGCCGGTCAGCAGCTTCAGCGCCGCCATCACCAGCAGCGTGTGAAAGACGAAGCGCACGAACATGAGCTGCGGCACGGCGTGGTTCGCCACCAGCACCTTCAGCAGCGCATCCATGGCAACGAACAGCGCCAGCGCCAGAAGCTGCAGCAGCACGCCCTGTAGGGACCGAGACATGCACGCCCCTATGCCAGCGGAAATCCCGCCCGAGCACCCCGCATCCCCGCCTGTCCGCCCCGCTTGCGGGGCGGGGCCGGATCAGGCCGCGTCCTCGCGCCGGTCGCGCGCCTTCACATAGGCCACGGCGGCATGTTGGGTGCAGTAGGGCTTGCCGGGTGTCGCCTCGGCCGAGCAGAAGCGGAACTCCGGCGTCCCCGGCTCCCCGATCGGCCAGCAGCAGCTGCGGGCCGCGCCAAAGCGAGGGAAGGCGCGAACCACCGAAGGCTGCGGTGCGGGCATCGGGGCGCGCGGTGCCACCGTGCCGAGGGCCGGTGCGCTGGGCGCCGCTGCCGGCGAAGCACCGATGGAAGCGCCGGTGGGCGCCGCATGGGCCGGCGGGGCCGCGGGCAGGGTGCTGCGCGCCGCCACCGCCACTGGTCGCGGCAGGCGTGCCGGGCTGGCTTGCGGCGGGCGTTCCATGGTCGCCTCGCGCCGGATCGGGCTGGGGCGTGCCGGCAGGTTCAGGCGATGCGCCTTGCCGACCACGGCATTCTTGGAGATACCCATGCGACGGCCGATCTCAGCCGTCGAATGACCTTCCGCCCAGAGCGCCCGAAGCCGCTCGATGGCCTCCGCAGTCCAATCCATGCGCTCTCTCCACAACCCCGCCTGACACAACATACGGTAGGGCAACGCGGGGGGCGACTACAAGTTGTAGAATGCGCCGGGATGCAAGTTTCCTGTGGACAGAGTGCCGGGAGGGCAAAGGGGGGCTTAATATTGTTTCAGAACAGTAATCCTTTCTTCAGCATTCCATGCACGCCCTTCTCCCCGTTCACCGTCTGCGTCACCCGGAAATCCACCGCCAGGGAGCAGAGCTGGTAGGCGTCCGCCGCCGAGACGTTCATCCGCGCCACGATGAAGGCGATCATCTCCCGCAACGCCTGTTTCATCGCCAGATCAAGATCCTCGTTCAGCCCCATGGAGATGAAATGTGTCTTCGTCTCCGCGCGGGGGAAGCGCAGCGCCGGGTCCGCGGCGCCGCCGCCCTTCTCCAGCGTCAGGCGGAAATGACCGGTCAGGCACATCTCCAGCGCGTTGATGCAGACCTCGCCATCACCCTGCACGCCATGCCCGTCGCCGGCCGAGAAATTGCCGCCCGCCACATGCACCGGCAGCCACAGCGTGCTGCCCGCGGTCAGTTCCTTGTTGTCCAGGTTGCCGCCATGCGCCCGCGGCTCCTTGGTCGAGATCGAACCCCAGGCCGGCGGCGGCGCCAGGCCCATCACGCCGAAGAAGGGCGACAAAGGCAGGGTCACGCCCGGGCCGACCGGCACCGTGCCGGTCATCGCCGCCTTGTCCACCGGGATGTGCAGCATCCGCTGATAGGGAAAATCCTCCGGCAGCGTGCCGAATAGCGGGCGGAAGCCACAGAAACCCCAGTCGCAGCCCAGCTCGATCTGCTCGATATCGATCCGCAGCGCATCCCCCGGCTCGGCGCCTTCCACCGCCACCGGCCCGGTCAGGATATGCGGGCCGAGGCGCGGCGGCCTGGCGGCATGGATGGCGGCGAGTGCTGGCGGCAGCAGCAGCCCGCTCTCCGGCTTCGGCATCGCCTCCGGCGCGCCGGAGACGCATTCCAGCACCACCAGGTCACCGCTCGCGATGGTCGCCACGGGGGCAAAGCTGGCGTCGAAGGCGCCCCAGCGAATGGTCTCGGGCGTGGCAGCGATGCGGTGGCTGGCGGGCATGGGTACACCTCGGCTGATCAATTCCGGCAGTGCAGCAAGGCCGGCGCGGCCGGTCAATGCGTGCGCAGGCGCTCGCTCAGCCGGCGCTGGTCGGCCGGGCAGACGCGGCCGAGTCGGCGGTATTCCTGCGGCGTGTCGATCGCGTCGTGCCCCGCCTCCCGCGCCGCGCGCAGCCGCGCCAGCACCGGCTCCACCGCCGCCGTCAGATCCTCCTGCAGCAGCAGGGCGGCGGCGCCGGCATCCGGTGCCTCGGCGCGGGCGCGGGCGGCCCAGGCGCGCCCGGCCTGGCGCAGGCCTTCCGCGGCGTCGCGCAGCGTGCGGCGGTTGACCTCGGCATGGCGGCGCTCATGCGCCAGCACCTCCCGCGCCAGGCAGCCGCCGCGCGGAAGCTCGCGCGCCAGGCGGATGCTGTGCTCGGCATGCACCAGGCTCAGCCGCACCTCGGAGGGAACGCCGCAGACCGGCCCGCCGCTGGGCCCCTGGCTGCGGACCGTGATCTCGCTGCGCCATTCCACCCGGGACAGCGTCAGGCCCAGATGGTGCAGCACCGTGTCGTGGCTGACTTCCTCCGGCACATCGGCCATGCGGCGCAGCTCATCCGCGCTGACCGGCGCCAGCACGCGCACATCCGGGTCCGAGATGGTGACGCGCACCAGCGGCGTGCCGCGCGGCGGGCAGGCCACCGGCGCCGCGGTGGGCGGCGGCAGCAGGGCCGGTTGCCCCGCAGGCTGGGCCTGGACCTGCCCCGCGGCCACCAGCAACAGCAGCGCAAGGAGCAGGGAGGGCAGGATCAGAACCAGCCCTTCCGCTTGAAATAGACAATCGGCAGCACGGCGGAGACCACCATCACCCCGATCGCCGCCGGATAGCCCCAGACCTCGTTCAATTCCGGCATGAACTGGAAATTCATGCCGTAGATGCTGGCGATCAACGTCGGCGGCATCAAGGCGACGGAGGCCACGGTAAAGGTCTTGATGATGTTGCTCTGTTCGACGCTGACGATGCCGAGCACCGCATCCAGCAGGAACTGCGCCTTGTCGTTCAGCACCTTCGCATGGTCCACAAGGCTGCGCACATCGCGCACCAACGTCTTGATGAGAACCTGGTTCTCCTTGCGGACCGCATGCGCCTTCTCCGCCCCCACGAAGGTCAGGATGCGCGACAGGCCGAGCAGCGTTTCGGAGGCACGGGTCGTCACCTCGCCCACCAGGCCGAGGGTGATCAGCGTCTCGCGCAGATGCTCGCCGCCCAGGGTGGTGGTCTTGGAGGTCTTGGTCTTGGCCCGGGCACCACGGAACGTGGCGTTGGAGGCGCGGTCCATATCCAGGCCCAGCCGTTCCAGCACATCCGCCAGCCGGTCCACGATCTGCTCGAACAGATGCAGCATCACCCCATCCGGCGTGGCCACCATCGCGGGCGTGCGCTGGCAGCGCAGGGCGAACATGGTGAAGGCCTTGGGCGTGGCATAGCGCACGGTGACCAGCGCCTGGTTGCTGAGCACGAAGGTGATGGGGGTGGACGCATAATCGCCGCCCTCGACGCCATGCAGGAAATTGGCGGTCAGGAACAGCGTCTCCTCCTCCCGGTACAGGCGGGAGGAGCTTTCGATCTCCTGCATTTCCTCGCGCGTCGGAATCTCCAGCCGCAGCGCATCCTGCACCGCCCGCTCCTCCTCCAGGGTCGGGTTGAGCAGGTCGATCCAGACCGCGCGAGCGATCTGTTCCGGTGGCAGAACTCCGTCGCGCACGGTGAGGCGGCCGTCATCTACGGCGTAGCTCGTCATCATGTTGTAGTTGACTCCCGCGCCCCCGGGGCAGGGCCATCTAGCGCGACGCGACGGCGCCTGTCACGCGGCCAAGGGCAGTTGAAACAGCCGCGCGACGCCGGGGAAATCGGCAGCCCGCTGGTGTCGCCCGGAAGCCACGGTGCCGTCCTGCAGGCGGATCAGCTGGCAGGTCATCAGCCCGCTGGCCTCGGCCGCGTCCAGCTCCTCCGCCACGTCGGACAGGAACAGGATCCGCGCCGGGTCCTGGCCGGTCTGCGCGGCAATGGCGGCGTAGGAGGCAGCCTCGCGCTTGCCGCCGACCCTGGTATCGAAAAAGCCGGAGAACAGCGGCAGCAGGTCACCCGCCTCGGAATGGCCGAACAGCAGCTTCTGGGCGCCGACGGAGCCCGAGGAATAGACGGCAAGCGCCACCCCGGCCGCGTGCCAGGCGCGCAGGCAGGGCGCCACATCGGGCCAGAGGTGGCCGCGCAGCCGGCCATCGGCGAAGCCCGCCGCCCAGATCAGCCCCTGCAGCGATTTCAGCGCCGTGACCTTGGCATCCGCCGCCATCCAGCCGCGCAGCGTCGCCGCGCGGTCCGGCCCGGGCACCTCGGCCAGGATCGCCGCCACCTCCGGCTCCGCGCCGCGGGCGGCGAGGAAGGCGTCCAGCTCGGCCTCGGCGAACGGAAACAGCGTGTCCTTGACGAAGGCGATGGCGCTGGTGGTGCCTTCGATATCCGTCAGGACCAGCGCAGGCCGGGTGGTCATGCGGTCGCGGCGGGGAAGCGGGTCGCCATGTCGGTGCCGGTGTAGTGCGGGGTCCAGCCGGAGGTGTCGGTGAACACCCTCAGCACCGCGAAGTTCGGGTTCTCCCCGGCGTCGAACCAGTGCTTGCTGTCGGCCGGCACGGAGATCAGGTCGCCCGGGGTGCAATGGGCATCAAAGACCTTTCCATCCACATGCAGCACGAAATTGCCGGAGCCGGCGTGGAAGAAGCGCACCTCATCCTCGGTATGGATGTGCTCCGACAGGAATTTGGCGCGCATCGCATCCTTCTGCGGATGGTCCGGCGTCAGCTTGATGACATCCGCCGTGCCGGCGCCGGTCTCGCCCATGAAGCCATCGAGGCGCGGGCGATAGGCCTCCAGCACCGCCTCGGCCGGGGCGTCCGCCGGCAGGTCGGCCAGTTCCCAGCGCTCGAAGCGCACGCCGATGGCGGACAGCGCGGCGGCGATCGCGGCCGGGTCCTCGGTGACCTGGATCTGCTGATTGGTCGCGGCGTCCCACACGGTCAGACGGCTCATCGCAGGTTCCTTTCTTTCAGCGCCCAACGCTGCTCTTCCAGTTCACAGCGCAGCATGAATTCCAGCCCTTCCATGCGGGCCAACGCCGTGGGCATATCGGGCGCCCATACATAGGAACCATGACCTCGGATCAAGTAGCCGGGCGGAATGGCACCCATGTCCGCTGCCATGCCATCCCACAGCGCGTCCAATCCGCGCTGCATGCGGGCGATGTCCTGGTCGTTCGGCACCACCGGCACGGCCACTTCGGCGTCATGCGTCGGCAGGCCCGGAAACACCTTCAGCAGTTCATAGCCCGCCAGGGTCAGGCTGTTTCCGGCGAGACGGGACAGCACGGTGTTGGCGATGGAATGGCCGTGCAGCACCGCGCCGGCCTCCGGAAAGCGGCGATAGATGCCGCAATGCAGCAGGGTTTCGGCGGAGGATCGCTGCGCCGGGTTCTCCGCCACCCCGTCGAGGTCCACCACCATGACGTCATCCGGGGTGAGAAACCCCTTGTGGCGGCCGGAGACGGTGACGGCGAGCCGCCGCGCATCCAGCCGGACGGAGAAATTGCCCGCCGTCGCCGGCACCCAGCCCAGCGCATCCAGCCGCCGCCCCGCGGCGACGATCTGCGCCGCCGCCGCCTCCTGCCGCATCGGCGTCAGCGGCCCATCGGCGCGCGCACCCTGTCGCCCTCCGGAGCCTCGCGCCGCCACTGCCAGGCGATCAGGCCGAGGCCGACGGCGAGGCCCGCGAGGTCCGTCGCACCTTCCGGCACCATCAGCGCGATGGCGGCAATGCCGGAGACCACCCGCAGCGGCAATGGCAGCGCCGCCTTGAACATCCAGCCTTCCGTGGTGCAGGCGAGCAAGAACACGCCGAGCATGGCCGATCCCACGGCCTGCGCCACCTCCAGCGTATCACCCTGGCCGAGCAGCGCGGGCGAGAGCCAGAACATGTAGGGCACGATGAAGGTGGCGAGCCCGAGCTTCACCGCCTTCAGCGAGGTCTTCCACATGTCACCCCCCGCCATCCCCGCCGCGGCGAAGGAGGCGAGTGCGACGGGCGGCGTGATGGCCGAGAGCACGGCGAAGTAGAAGATGAACATGTGCGCGGACAGCGCCGGCACGCCCATCTGGATCAGCCCCGGCGCCACCACCGCGGCGGCGATCGCATAGGCCGCCGTGGTCGGCACCCCCATGCCGAGGATGATCGCGACCACCATGGCGAACAGCATGGCCAGCAGCGGCAGGCCGGAGGCGACCTCCAGCAGCAGGGAGGCGAAGCGGCCGCCAACCCCGGTCAGGCCGATGACGCCGGCGACGATGCCCGCGGTGGCGCAGACCGCGATCAGCTGCATCACTTCGCGTGCCGAGCCGGACAATGCCTCGAGGATGCCGCGGAACAGATCCACCACGGTGCCGACCAGCGCCTGCACCACCCCGGCGCGCTGCACCATCAGATGGTGCAGCAGGAAGGTGACGGTCATGATGATCAGCGCCGAGGCGATGCCCCAGGCGGCGGCACGGAACGGCGAATAGCCGCTCAGCAGCACCGTGATCAGGACGACCAGGGGCGCCAGCATGTAGACCCGGCGCGCGAGGTCCAGCAGTTTCGGCAGCTCGTTCCATGGCAGGCCATACAGCCGCGCCTTGCGGGCATGCAGGTCGCAATGGGTGTAGACCGCGAAGTAGAACAGCAGCGCCGGGATCACGCCGGCCAACGCGATCTCCGTATAGGGGATGCCCAGCACCTCGGCCATGATGAAGGCGCCCGCACCCATCACCGGCGGCGCCAGCTGCCCACCGGTCGAGGCCGTGGCCTCCACCGCGCCCGCGGTTTCACGGTCATAGCCGCCGCGGCGCATCATCGGGATGGTGAAGGTGCCCGAGGCCACGACATTGGCCACCGAACTGCCGCTGACCGTGCCGAACATGAAGGAGGACACGACCGCCACCTTCGCCTGCCCGCCCCGCGCCCAGCCCACCAGCCCCATCGCCAGATCGTTGAAATACTCGCCGGCGCGGGAGGCCTGGAGGAAGGCGGCGAAGGTGACGAACATGATGATGAAGGTGGAGGACACCTGCACGATGGTGCCCAGCACGCCATTGTTGTTGAACAACTCCACCAGCGCCTGGTCCAGCGCCACGCCGCGATGGTACAGCAGCCCCGGCATCCAGGGGCCGACGAAGCAATAGGCGATGAAGGTGCCGGCGATGATCGGCATGGCAAGGCCGGCGCTGCGGCGGGCGAATTCCATGACGATGAGGATGCCGGCCCCGGCCACCAGCAGGTCCCGCGTATTGGGGCCCATGAAGCTGCGCATCTCGATCCCGTCGCCGTCCAGCACGTAATGCGCGACGATCAACAGGCACGGGATCATCACCAGGAAGTCGTACCAGGGAACGGATTTGCCGGCCTGGCTGGCGGTGGGGGCGAACAGCGCGAAGCCGAGGATGGCGCCCAGGAACACATGCACCGCGCGCGCCACGGTGGGGTCCACCGGCATCACCAGCAGGATCCACATGTGCCACAGCACGAAGGCGGCGGCGGCGTATTTCCACAGGGCGCCCTGCCAGCCCACCAGGCTCCGGCGGAGCGAGGCGAATTCGGTGTCGTCCACGGGCTTCGCCGTGGCCGGGGCCGCGGCCACATCCTGCGCCAGGCCACCACCCGCTGAGGGGGCGGCCGAATCCGGCTGCCCCGGCTGTCCCGGCTGCTGCATTTTTTATCGCCCCCCGTTTGGCAGTCAAACGAAACGCCGGTCCCGTCAGGCGGAACCGGCGCTCAACGCCATGCCGCATGGTGCGGGACGGCGCACATCACAGGGGCGTGAGCTTAATACCGCTCATTGGGCCCGGCAACATCCGAGATTAAGGCTGGCGGCGCGCCCGCAAGGGCTCGCCGCCAGGCGCGTCAGGCCGCCGGACGCGACGGGTTGGCCGCCTGCGCCGTGTTGGGCTGGGTGCCCGGCGCGGCGATGGTGCCGGACGGCGGGACCGGGGTCTGTGCCGCCGGGTCGGCCGCCATCGCGGCGTCCTTGCCGTCTTCGTCCTTGATGTTGGCCTTGAAGGACTTGATGCCCTTGGCAACGTCGCCCATCAGCCCGCTGATCTTACCGCTGCCGAACAGCAGCAGGATCACGAGCAGAACGACAAGCCAATGCCAGATGCTGAAAGAACCCATTGCGACGCCTCGATCCCGTGAGTGGCCCGCCCGTGGCAGGGGGCCGAATTGCCTCGGGGCCGGAGAGTAATCCGCCCCGGCGTCTTCCGCAAACCGGACATGGCCTGTCGCCCAGCCCGAGACAACCGGGGCAGGCCCGAATATCGGTAATCCGGGGCGCCGACCGGCACCTGGCCGCGGCCTTTCCGGGGGGCGGCATCATTATTTTGCACAAATCGCGGTGAGGGGGTTGAAATCCGGGTGGCCTGTAAGCATGTCGCCGCCTGATCCGGGCCCCTCTGGCGGCTCGGGCGGCTCCTGGCGCCTCGTCAGTTGTCGCCCCCGCGATGTCGGATCGCCAGAGCCTGCCACGACCCCGGCCCGGATCGTGACACCCGCGCCGGGGTGCCCCCAGTGAAGCCACGTGAACCCGTCCCGCAAGGGCGACGGCTTCCGCATGACCCGGAGCGACTGTTTCATGGATTTTCTATTGCTGGATTGGGTCGGGAAACCGGTCTGGATGTGGCTGGGCTTCCTCGCCATCGTTCTCGCCCTGCTGGCCTTCGATCTCGGCGTCCTCAACAAGAAGGACAAGGAGATGGGCATCAGCGAGAGCCTCTGGCTCTCGGTTTTCTACATCACCTTTGCCGTTCTGTATGGCGCTGCCATCTGGTGGGCCTATGAGGCCGGGCACATCACGACCGAAGACGGCACCCATGCCGGCGTGACCTTCTTCACCGGCTTCTTCATCGAGAAGGCACTGTCGATCGACAATGTCTTCGTCATCAGCCTGATCTTCGGCTTCTTCGCCATCCCCCGCAAATACCAGTACCGCGCCCTGCTCTGGGGCATCCTGGCCGTCATCGTGCTGCGCGGCCTGATGATCGGCATCGGCGCGGCGCTGGTGCAGGAATATGACTGGCTGCTGTTCATCTTCGGCGCCTTCCTGATCGGCACCGGCATCAAGATGATGGTGGTGCCGGAAGGCGATGCCGACATCTCCAAGAACCCCGTGGTGCGCTTCCTGAAGCGCCACATGCGGGTCTCGGACCAGCTGCACGACCAGAAGTTCTTCATCCGCAAGCCGGACCCGAAGACCGGCAAGATCGTCGTTTGGGCGACGCCGCTGTTCCTGGCGCTGGTGGTCATCAACCTGGCCGACCTGGTCTTCGCGGTGGACAGCGTGCCGGCGATCTTCGCCATCACGACGGACACCTTCATCGTCTACACCGCGAACATCATGGCCATCCTCGGCCTGCGCGCCCTGTACTTCGCGCTGTCGGCCATGGTGCACCGCTTCCACTACCTGAAGTATGCGCTGGCCATGGTGCTGGTGTTCATCGGCGCGAAGATTTTCTGGAACCAGATCTTCGGCAAGGTGGACCCGGCGATTTCGCTCGGCGTCACCGCCGCGCTGATCGCGGGCGGCGTGTTCTACTCCCTGTGGAAGACCCGCAACGAGCCGCCGGTGGACAATGCGCTGGAGGCCGAGAAGGCCGCGATCGAGCGCGCCGGCTGATACCAGATCCTACGGATCGTGCCCGATCCGTAGGATCTGGAATGACAGAAAAAGGGCCGGCACCCCTGCGGGTGCCGGCCCTTCCCGTCAGTCTGCCAATCAGATCTTGGCCGTCAGCTTCTTCGCGATCTCGAACATCTCCTCCGGCGCGTAGTCCGGCGTGAAGGCGGAGGGCACGCCGACCAGCTGGTGGATCTTGCCACCCTCCGGCATGCCGGCCACGACTTCCAGTTCGCCCGGCGGATCGCCCGGCAGCGCCGTCTCGCCATTGCCCCAGATCGACGCCATCTCGGCGTAGTCATTCGGGCTGAAGCGATACAGGCGGCGGTGCGAACCCTCCGCCAGGTATTTCTGGCTCTCCGGGATGTTGCTCAGGTTGATGTTCGGCGTCGGCAGCATCTTGTGGATGTCGACGCCCGTCAGCTGCTGCAACGCCAGCCCATAGGCATGGGCATGCACGGACCCGCGCACCAGCAGGTAGCCGCAAACCTCCCGCGCGGTCGGGTCCTTCACGGTCTCATACACCCGCAGCTTGTGCAGCCGCGCGCCGCATTCCAGGTGGAAATTGTGCAGCAGATCGATCACCACATTGCCCGTGGTGGTCACCATGTCGGCGTTCCAGGACATGGAATTGCTGTTCACCGGCATGGAGCCGCCGCCATGGGAGGCGAAGCTGGCGAAGGACCGGATGTCCTTCATGTCGGCAAACGGCGCGCCGGTGATGTCGCCGCCATCGCCGGTATCATCACCCTCGCTGTCCGGACCGTTGTTCAGCATGGCGACGCCATTGCTGACCAGCTCGACATGGCCCAGCTCCTCCGCCGTGATGCTGGCGACCAGGCTGTAGAAGGGGCGCAGCTTGGCCTTGCTGCGGAAGTTGAAGCTCTGGAACAGGTAGTTCCCGAGGGTGGACATCTCGCCATACTTGCCGCCGAGCAGTTCCTGCAGGGCGGCCGCCTCGTTGGGGTCCTGCCGCTTGGGCGGCGGCAATTCGGTCTGCAGCTTGTCGATGCGCAGGAACATGGGTGCTCTCCCGTCAGGTATACGGGACGAACGGCATCCGCGGCTTGCAGTTCTTTGCGAGGTCAGGTGGATCGGCGCGGCGCGTCACCCGCGCGCGTCACCTGTCCGTGGTGACACGCGCGGGTGCATCAGGCAGCCCCCGCCAAGGCATCCATGCGGATGGTCCGCTCAGGCATCCATGCGGATGGTCCGTTCAGGCATCCATGCGGATGCCAAGGCGCCGGATCATCCCGCCCCAGCGGTCCGTCTCCTCCGCCAGGAAGGCGGCAGCCTCGTCCGGGCCGGTGGCCATCACCTCGAAGCCCGCAGTCTCCAGCCGCTGGCGCCCGGCCGGCTCGCGCAGGCCCTTCTGCGCCTCGGCCGCCAGCCGGGCGATGCGCTCGGGTGGCGTATTGGCCGGCGCCACCATGATCTGCCAGCCATAGGATTCCGCATTCGCCATGCCCTGCTCGGCCAGCGTCGGCACATCCGGCGTCAGCCGGAAGCGGTCCTTGGACGTGACGGCCAGCGCGCGGATGCTGCCATCCCGCACCTGGCCCATCACGGCGGCGGTGGTCACCACCATCGCCTGGATGCGCCCGGCCACCAGGTCCAGCGTCGCATCGGGGAAGCCGCGATAGGGCACATGCAGCATCTCCAGCCCGCCGGCCTTGGCCATCAGGTCGATCATGCCGAGATGCCCGCCTGAGCCGGGCCCGACCGAGCCGAAGGCCAGCTTGCCCGGATTGGCCTTCACATGCGCCACGAAGCTGGCCAGGTCGGTGGCCGGCAGGTCCTTGTTAACCACCAGGAATTGCGGCCCGCGCACCAGCAGCGACACCGCCTTCAGGTCGCGCACCGGGTCATAGGGCAGGTTGGCGAACAGCGCCGGCGCGGTGGAGAGCGGGCCGTTGATCGACAGGCCGATGGTGTGGCCATCCGTCGCCTTGGCCACCGCATCCGTGCCGATATTGCCGCCCGCCCCGGCGCGGTTTTCCACCACCACCGGCTGGCCGAGCGCGGTCGCCAGATGCGCGGTCACGACACGTCCGGTCAGGTCCGGGCTGGAGCCTGCCGGGAACGGCACGATGAAGCGCACCGGCCGCTCCGGCCAGCTGGATTGCGCGCGCGCGGACAGGATGGGGGCGGTGGCGAGGCTGGCGGCCATCAGGCCGCGGCGGGTCAGGGTCATGGCGGGATCCTCAGGATTTATTGGGGCGCAGAATGCCCGTTGCATGCGCGGGCGAAAAGACCTCAGAGATCGGCGTACCTCAGAGACCGGCCCAACTCAGAGACCGCCCTATCTCAGAGACCGGCGTAGCGGCTTCCGGCATGGATGAAGCCATGTGCCGGGAAGACGGTGTTGCCCAAGGCATTGATCGGCGGATACCAGACCCGCACCCGCGACCAGTCGTTGCGCGGGGAGACATCGACCACGCGCTGGCCTGTCAGGATCCGCCCGCGTGCCGCGCCGGTCGCCCAATTGGCATGGTCCACCAGGATCTCGCGGCTGCCGAGCACGCGGGCAACGACGGCGACATGGCCGGCCTGCATCCGCGGCGTGCGGCCGATGACCAGCACGCTGCCTGCCCGCGGTGCGGCGCCGCGGTCATAGCGCCCGGCCGCCGCATCCCACCATTGCCAGGCATCGCCGGACAGCCCGATGCCGGACCGCGCGCGGGCATAGGGCACGCAGGAAATCGGCTCGCCCAGATGCGGCCGCAGCGGCGCCACGGCGGCGCTGCGCCCGCCGCCACAGGCCGCGAGCGTCAGCAACATCAGCATGGCAAGGACGGCCCGCATGGCGTTGAAACTAGCAGAGGCGCCCCGCCAAGGCGAGACGTTACGCCGCCAGCCGCGCCGCCGGCACCGCCCGCATCCGCCCGCCCGGCAGCGCGCCCGGGATCGCCGCCGCGTAATCCGCCGCCGCCAGCAGCGCCGGCCAATCCACCCCGGTGGAAACGCCCATGCGCTGGAACAGCCAGGCGACATCCTCCGTCGCCACATTGCCCGTCGCCCCCGGCGCGAAGGGGCAGCCGCCCAGGCCGCCGGCGGCGCTGTCGAAGACCCGGCACCCGGCCTCCCACGCCGCGGCGCAATTCGCCACGCCCAGGCCGTAGGTGTCATGCCCGTGGAAGGCGAAGCGCGGCCGGCCATCGGCGTCCGGCCAGCTGCGAATGGCCTGGCCGAGCACCCGGCGCACCTGGTCCGGCGCGGCATTGCCGGTGGTGTCGCAGATGCTGATCTCGATGCCCTGGTCCAGCGCCTGCACACGCTCCACCCAATCCAGCGCGTCCTCCTCCGGCACCACGCCCTCGAACGGGCAGTGGAAGGCGCAGGACAGGTTGAAGCGCACCTTCATCCCGGCCGCCACGGCATCCGCCACGATGCCCGACAGATCGAGAAAACTGTCCATCCGGCTGCGGTTCACATTGGCCTTGTTGTGGCTTTCGGTGACGGACATGAAGACGCCGACGCGATGTGCGCCGGCCGCCTTCGCCATCTCGAAGCCCCGCCGGTTCGGCGCCAGCACCGTGCATTCCAGCCCCGGCAGGGCCAGCGCCGCGTCCAGCACCGCCCCCGTATCGGCCATCTGCGGCACCGCCTTCGGGCTGACGAAGGACCCGATTTCCATCCGCCGCAGCCCGGCGGCATGCAGCCGGCGGACCAGCTCGATCTTGGTCTCCGTCGGCACGAAGGGGCCGATGGATTGCAGCCCGTCGCGCGGCGCGACTTCCGAGATCACGGCCTCAATCATCGCGGGACTCCCCAAGCAGCTCACCGAACACATGGTCGTTGTGCGCGCCCACGGCAGGGGCCGTCCAGCGCACCATCTCCCGCGGCGTCACGCCATCGAAGCGGAAGGGGGCGGCGGGGTGCAGCAGGGTGGTGCCCATCAGCGGGTCCTCCACCTCCATCACCGTCTGCCGGGCGCGGAAATGCGGGTCCTCGGCGCAATCGCGAATGTCGTACAGGCGCGAGCAGGGGATGTCCGCGGCCTCCATCACCGCCTCGGCCTCGGCCGCGGGCAGCGTGCGGGTCCAGCGGCCGATCTCGGCATCGATCTCCGCCATATGCGCGCAGCGGCCGCGATTGTCCTGGAAGCGCGGGTCGGCGCCCATTGCGGGGTTGCCGATGACATTGCACAGCCGCTTGAAGATCGGGTCCGAATTGCCACCGATGCAAAGCCACTTCCCATCGGCGCAGAGATAGGTGTTGGTCGGCGCCGCGGTCAGGATGGCGGAACCGGCCGGCTGGCGGATGGCCCCCGTCAGCCCGTATTCCGGCAGCATCCCCTCCATCAGGCTGAACACCGCGCCCACCAGGTCCACATCGATGATGCGGCCGCGCGCCTCCGGGTTGCCCTTGATGCCCCAGCAGGCCGCCGTCACCGCCAGCGCCGCATACATCCCCGCCAGGTCGTCGCTGATGGAAACCCCGCAGCGCGGCGGCGGATGGTCCGTCACGCCCGGCGTCGCCGTCAGGTGGCGCAGCCCGCCCATCGCCTCCCCGATCGAGCCGAAGGCGGGCTTGTCCCGGTACGGACCGTCCTGGCCGTAGCCGGAGACACGGGCGATGACGAGGCGCGGATTGGCCTGGTGCAGCACCTCCGGCCCCAGCCCGATGCGTTCCAGGTAGCCGGGCCGGAAATTCTCCACCAGCGCATCGGCACGGCCCACCAGCTTCAGGATGCGGGCGCGCCCCTCTGCGGATTTCAGGTCCAGCGTGACCGACATCTTGTTGCGGCCATGAATGCTGAACCACACCGGATGGCCATTGTAGCGGCTGCCCCAGCCGCGGATCGGGTCGCCTTCCGGCGGTTCGATCTTGATGACCTCGGCGCCGAGATCGGCCAGCAGCCGCGTGGCGAACGGACCCGCGATATAGTGGCCGAGTTCCACCACCCGGAGGCCTGCCAGCGGCAATCCGCCCCGCGGCATCCCATTCGCCCCATCCATGCCAGCCATCCTCATCAGGTCGCGGGCATGGCTTACGGCAGCACCGGCTTCACGAAAAGGCCACGGGATTCATCCCGGCGGCAACCATCGGGAAACCATTCTGGCTTCATAACGGTCCCGGGGTTGCCGAGCTTCCGCACCCTGTCTCTCCCTCGGGATGCCGGCTGCCTCCCCCCGATCTCGCCGGCATCCGAAACTCGGCGGGGCCTCCTTCAGGGGGGTCCCGCCATTTCTTTGCCGCGCGCGAGGGAAGCTGCCAGGGCGGCGGCGGAGAGCAGCAGGCCCACACCGAACACCGCCGCGTGGCTGTCACCCGTGGCCGCGAACAGGGCGGCCAGGGCAAAGGCCACCGCCGCCTGCGCCACGGCGTAGCAGGCCGTCGCCCGGATCCAGATCACCCCGGCCTGCACCCCCGCCACCTCCCGCGCCGCGGCCAGCGTCACCGCCGTGGCGCCGATGCCGGCAAAGCCACCCAGCGGCGCAGCCAGCAGCAGCGCCGGCCACCAGGGAACCAGCGCCAGCGCCAGCGCCAGCACCTGCACGCCGAGCCAGATCGGCAGCGCCCGCCGCCCGCCGATGCGCCCCGCCACCCGCCCGCCCAGCAGCGTGCCGGCCACCGCGCCGAGGCCGAACAACACCCAGACCAGCGACGCGGCCTCGATCGGCAGACCGCGGCCGCGCACGGCGAGATCCGCCAGATAGACCATCGGCGCCACCATCCCGGCCCCCGAAAGCCCATAGGCCAGCAGCAGCCGCAGCGCCCGCGGCACCGCCTGCGCCACCTCCGCCGCCGCCAGCGCCGGCGGGTTGGGCCAGAAGGGCCGCGCCGCCAGCCACAGCAGGCCGACCGCCACCGCCAGGCCCGCCCAGGCGAAGGCGAGCCCGCCCCACAGCAGCATCGGCACCAGCAGCCCCGCCGCCGCCACGCCGCTGCCGGCGCCCGCCATCACCACGCCGGAGGCCATGCTGCGCCGGGCCGGCGCCACGCTGGCCTGGGCGGCCGGCCCGGCGAGCGCCATCAACACCCCGCCCGCCGCCCCGGCCAGGCCGCGCCACAGCACGAACCACCCGAGCCCGCCCTGCACCGCGCATGCGGCGAAGGCCAGCAGCGCCAGCGCCATGCCGGCATCCAGCGCCCGCGGCACGCCAAGCCGCGCCGCCAGGCCGCGCCCGCCCAGCACCCCGGCCAGATAGCCCGCCAGATTCGCCGCCCCCAGCAGCCCGGCCCCGCCGCCATCCACCCAGCCCGCGCCGACCATGGCCGGGAACAGCGGCACATAGGCGAAGCGGGCCAGGCCGATACCGACAAAGACCGTCGCCGAAGCGGCCAGGGCCGGCCGCCAGAAGCTCATGCCGCCGGCGCAGCCGGGGCAGGCGCCGGGGTGCCCGCCGGCAGCCGCAGCGTCACGCGCAGGCCGGGCGGCGTGCTGCCCGGATTGCTGTCCGCCAGCTCCACCTCCCCGCCATGCAGCGCCACCACGGCACGGACCAGCGACAGGCCGAGGCCGGAGCCCGGGGTGGTGCGCGCCGCATCGGTGCGGAAGAAACGCTCCCCCACCCGGGCGCGGTCCGCCACCGCCAGGCCTGGCCCGTCATCGGCCACGCTGATTTCCACCAGCCCGCCCTGCGACTGCGCATCCAGCGCCACCCGGCCGCCCGCCGGGTTGAATTTCAGCGCATTGTCCAGAAGGTTCGCCACCGCCTGCAACAGCAGGTCGCGGTCCCCCACCATGGTCAGCGTATCGGGCAGCGTGCCGTCCAGGCTCTGCCCGCCGGCTTCCGCCGCGGCGCCATACAACTCCACCACATCGGCCAGCATCGGCACCAGGTCGAAGGGCGCGAAGGCGGCGCGCCGGGCGCCGGCCTCCACCTCCGCGATGCGCAGCACCGCCTTGAAGACGCGGGCGATGTCATCGAGGTCGGTGATGCCCTGTTCCACCGCCGCCCGCAGCGCCGCCTCATCCGCCGCGGCACCCAGGCTTTCCTCCAGCTTGGCGCGGGCGCGGGCGATCGGCGTGCGGAGGTCATGCGCGATGGCGTCGGAAACCCCGCGCACCCCCTCCATCAACTGCGCGATGCGGTCGAGCATGGCGTTCATCGTCATGCCCAGCCGGTCGAATTCATCCTGGCGGTCAGATAGCGGCACGCGGCGGGACAGGTCGCCGCCGCTGATCGCCGCCGCCGTGCCATAGACCGGCGCCAGCCGGTCCTCCAGCGCGCGGCGCAGCAGCCAGGCGCCGAGCACGGCAATCAGCGCGGAGGAGGCGGCGGCCCAGGCGATGCCCTCGCTCAGCAGGGCGCGCAGCCGCAGCTTCTCCGCCACATCGCGGCCGACGAGCAGGCGATAGCCCTGGCCGAGATCCACCCGCAGCAGCCGCGCCTCGCTCTCCCCGCCCTCGCGCTGCAGCGCCATGCGGATCCAGGGCGCATCGGCATCGGCCTCCTCGGGCCAATGCCCCAGATTGCCGGCCAGGATGCGACGATCCGGCGCGACCAGCAGGTACAGCACCTCATTCTGCACATCGAGCGCCTGGCGGTCGGCGATCGCGCTGATGAGGGCGGGCACGCCCGCATCCATCCGCCGCTCGAACAGCGCCACCGCATCGGCGCGGATCGCGGCATCGGTCTGCCGGTCCAGCGCGCCGGCGGTATTCCACCACAGCACCACCGCGGCCGCCGTGGCCGCGGCCGCGAACAGCGCGGTGAACAGCAGCGCGAAGCGGCCCGAGGCGCTCCGCAACAGGCCGATCAGCGGCAGTTCCGCCAGATTGGGTGTCATGCCGGCCAATCCGGCGTCAGGCCTGGGCCCGGATCATGTAGCCGGCATTCCGCACGGTATGGATCAGCGGCCTGTCGAAGCCCTTGTCCAGCTTGTGCCGCAGCCGGCTGACATGCACGTCGATCACGTTGGTCTGCGGGTCGAAATGGTAGTCCCACACCTTCTCCAGCAGCATGGTGCGGGTCACCACCTGGCCGGCATGGCGCATCAGATGCTCCAGCAGGCGGAATTCGCGCGGCTGCACCTCGATCTTCCGGCCGGCGCGGGTCACGGTGCGAGACAGCAGGTCGAGCTCCAGATCGGCCACCTTCAACCGCGTGGTCGGCACCTCGGCGGAGGGGCGGCGGCCCAGCGCCTCCACCCGCGCCAGCAGCTCGGCGAAGGCGAAGGGTTTTGTGAGATAGTCGTCGCCGCCCGCTTTCAGGCCCTTTACTCGTTCATCCACCGCCGTCAGGGCGGACAGGAACAGCACGGGGCAGCGATTGCCCTGGCCGCGCAGGGTTTCCACCAGCCGCACGCCATCCACACCGCCGGGTAGCATGCGGTCCAGCACCAGCACGTCGAAGCCCTCGGAGGCCGCCAGGAACAGGCCGTCCCGGCCATTGGCGGCGTGCTCCACCGTATGCCCGGCCTCCTGAAGCCCCTTCTTCACGAAACGGGCGACTTCGGCGTCGTCCTCCACCAGCAGGATCCGCATGGGTGTTCCAATGCAATGCGCGAGAGTGTCACGATAGGGCGGGATGCCGCACCGCGTCACCTGCCGCCGGATGCGGATCAGGCATGGCCCGGCCGCGGCACCCCTATATCACCCCCGCGTCACCCCGGTATCACCCTTGGGGCTGCGCCGGCCGCCGCCCGACCTGCACCGGCAATTCCATCGGCCGCCCATTGCGCAGGATGGAAAGCCGCACCGTCTGCCCGGGCGGCACCGCGGCGATGCCGCGCACCAGCGCCCGGCTGGTATCCACCGCCGTGCCGTTGATGGCCAGCACCTGGTCACCCTGCCGCAACCCGGCCCGCGACGCCGGGCTGCCGCGCTCCACCCCCGCCACCAGCACGCCGCCCGCCGCCGCCGCGCCGCGGCGCAGCCCGCCCGGCTCCGCCGAATCGGCGTCCTGCACGGAAACCCCGAGCCAGCCGCGCTCCACCCTTCCGCTGCTGCGAAGCTGGTCGATCACGCCGCGCGCCAGGTCCGACGGCACCGCGAAGCCGATGCCGGCCGAGGCGCCGGAGGGGGAATAGATGGCCGTGTTGATGCCGATGACCTCGCCCGCCATGTTGAACAGCGGCCCGCCGGAATTGCCCGGATTGATCGGCGCATCCGTCTGGATGAAGTCGTCGAACGGCCCCGCCCCGATCTCCCGCCCCCGCGCCGAGACGATGCCGGAGGTGATGGACCCGCCGAGGCCGAAGGGGTTGCCCGCCGCCAGCACCCAATTGCCCACCCGCAGCGCGGCGGAGCTGCCCCAGCCGAGCGCCGGCAGCGTGCCGCGCGCCTCGATCCGCAGCAGGGCCAGGTCGGTCAGCTCATCCATGCCGACCAGGCGGGCCGGATACTCCTGGCCATTCTGGAAGGTCACCTGCACCCGGCTGGCATTGCCGATGACGTGGTTGTTGGTGACCAGCAGGCCGGAGGGATCGATGACGAAGCCCGACCCCGCCCCCATCACCTGCTGGCCGCGGCCGCGCAGCCTTTCGCGGAAATACCGCTCGAAGGGCGTGCCGCGCAGTTCCGCCGGAACCTCCGTCCGCGCCTCGGAGGTGACGGAGATGCTGACCACGGCCGGCAGCACACGTTCCGCCAGATCGGCGAAATCGGGCAGGGCCAGCAGCGCACCCCGCTGCGCCTGGGCGGGCGGCGCGGCGCAGCCGAACAGCGGCAGCAGGGCAAGGCCGGCAAAGGCGCGGCGGGGAAGCGCGTGGGACATGCGGACTCCGAGGCAAGGGGGCGCGGGTAAACCGGCATATGGTTTGCCGCCAAGCGGGCGCCATGCCGTGCGGCAGGTCAAGGGTTTCGCGGCGGCGGCGCTTCCGCCACCCAGGGTTCCTCCGGCCAGGGGTGGCGCGGGTAGCGGCCGCGCATGTCGCGCCGCACATCGGCCCAGGCGCCGCGCCAGAAGCCGGCGAGATCGCCGGTGATCGCCACCGGCCGCTGCGCCGGGGACAGCAGCGCCACCTGCAACGGCACCCGGCCGCCAGCCAGCGGCGGCAGCCGTTCCAGCCCGAACAGATGCTGCGCGCGGGCTTCCAGCGTCGGCACGTCCCGGTCGTAGTCGATGGCCGCCGACCGGCCAGCAGGCAGATCGAGCCGCGCCGGCAGCGCGGTATCGAGCCGCCGCTGCTGGTCCCATGGCAGCATGCCGCGCAGCACGGCCACCATGTCGAGCGCCTTCGCCTCCGCCAGCTTGGTGCGGCCATGCAGATGCGGCGCCAGCCAATCGGCGGCGGTCGCGGCCAAAGCGGGGTCGGTCAGGTCGGGCCAGGCCTCGCCCTCCGCTTGGCGCATCCAGCCGATGCGAGCGCGCAGCTGCTTCGCGGCATTGGACCAGTCGAGGTCGCGCAGCCCGCGTTCCGCCACGGCTGCGGCCAAAGCGGTGGCGATGGCGGCGGGGTCGGCGCTGGGCTGCGCGTGATCCTCCAGCACCAGCGGGCCGAACATCAGGCGGCGGCGGGCCAGCACGGCGCCGGCGCGGGCATCGAAGGCGGCACCCTCCACCCAGCGCAGCCGGTCCGGGAAGCGGGCTTCCAATGCGGCGCGATCCAGGGGGGCTGCCATGCGGATGCGCGCCTCCGTTCCCTGCAATTCCAGATCCGCCACGGCCAGCAGCGGCGCGCGGGACAGCGGATCGGTCGCGCCAAGGCGTGCGCCCTGCCCGGATGCCAGCCGGAAGGCGCCATCCATGCTGCCGCGCTTGGCCGCGATGCGGTCCGGGAATCCCGCCGCCAGCAGCGGCCCGGCGGCACCCCCCGGCAGCGCCGAGCCATGCAGCTTCAGCCGCCGCCGGTGCAGCGCGCCGGCGCGGCGGATGCGCTGGATGGTCGGGCGGTCCGCATCCCGGTGATCGCCGCCATGCAGCAATTCGAGGCGCAGATTGATGTCGGAGGGCTGGTCCCGCCCCCGGATCGGGTCGCGTTCCTCCAGCAGCGCGGCGAGGTCGGCGGCCAGCGCCTTCTCCCCCTCATCCACCGCCGCCAGCAGCATCCGCGCCAGCCTGGGATGCGTGCCCATCCGCGCCATGCCGCGGCCCATGGCGGTGATGCGCCCGGCGCCATCCAGCGCATCCAGATCCGCCAGCAACGCCCGCGCCGCGGCCAGCGCGCCGGCCGGTGGCGCGTCGAGGAAGGGCAGGTCGGCGGGTGCGGCGCCCCAGGCGGCGCAATCGAGCGCCAGGCCGGACAGCTCCGCCTCCAGGATTTCGGGCCGGTCCTGCAGCGGCAGGCCACGATGCAGCGCCTCCGACCACAGGCGGATCGCCACCCCCGGCGCGGTGCGCCCGGCGCGACCGGCGCGCTGATCCGCCGCCGCCCGGCTGATCCGCACGGTGGCCAGCCGCGCGAGGCCCGAGGCCGGGTCCAGCCGCGGCGTGCGCCGGAAACCGCCATCCACCACGATCCGCACGCCGGGCACGGTGAGGGAGGTCTCGGCGATGGAGGTCGCCAGCACGACCTTGCGGCGGTCGGAGGGGTTCAGCGCCCGGTCCTGCTCGGCCGGCGGCATCTCGCCGTGCAAGGGCAGGATTTCGGCGTCGATGCCCGAAAGCCGTTCGGCGGTGCGGCGGATCTCGCCCCAGCCGGGCAGGAAGGCCAGCACATCGCCGGGATGGGCGCGCAGGGCATCGCGGATGGCGCCTGCCATGGCCTCCGGCAGGTCCCGCGCCTCCTTCAGGTCGCGCAGCCGGTGTTCCACCTGCACCGGCCAGGCGCGGCCGAGGCTTTCGATCAGCGGGCAATCGCCCAGCAGCCCGACAAACTGGGACACGTCCAGCGTGGCGGACATCGCCAGCAGCCGCAGCTCGGGCCGCAGCGCGCGCTGCATGTCGAGGCAGAAAGCGAGCGCCAGGTCGGTGTCCAGGTTGCGCTCATGCGCCTCGTCGAACAGCACGGCGGCGACGCCATCGAGGCCCGGGTCGGATTGCAGCCGGCGCACCAGCAATCCTTCCGTCACCACCTCCACCCGGGTGCGGTCCGAGACCATGCGATCGAGCCGCGTCGCGAGGCCGATAGTGCCGCCGGGCTGGCCCTCCCCGATCAGATCCGCCATGCGGCGGGCGGCGGCGCGGGCGGCGACGCGGCGCGGCTCCAGCACCAGGATTTTGCCAACTGCCCAGGGTTCCTGCATCAGCGCGAGCGGCGCCAGCGTGGTCTTGCCGGCGCCGGGTGGCGCGACCAGCACGGCGTTGGAGCCTGCGCGCAGCGCCGCCGTCAGGCGCGGCAGGGCTTCGGTGACGGGCAGTTCGGGCAGCATCATCGGCGCTGCCTACGCCGGCCTGCACCGGATGTCACATGCACCGATTGCCGGGGCCGTCCGCGCCACCTAGCGTCGGCCGAACCCCGGCCAAGGACCGCACCCGATGAAGCTGCCCAGCCACAGCCGCTACGCCCCCAGCGCCATCCCCAGCCGCCCGACCTATCACTGGCCGAATGGCGCCAGCCTGGCCGTGGTGGTCTGCAACAACATCGAGCACTTCGCCTACCGCGCGGGCCTGGGCAGCGACAGCGCGCAGCCCAACGCGCCGCAATCCTTCCGCAACTACGCCTGGCGCGACTACGGCAACCGCGTCGGCCTGTGGAACATGCTGGAGATGCTGGACGAGCTGGAGATCCCCAGCGCCCACAACGTCAACAGCGCGGCGCTGGACTATATGCCGGAGATCACGGCGGCGCTGCGCAAGCGCGGCGACGAATTCATCGGCCATGGCCGCAGCAATGCCGAACGTCAGGACATTCTGTGGGAGGAGGATGAACGCCGCCTGATCATCGAAACCCGTGATGCCATCACACGCCACGCCGGCACCGCACCGAAGGGCTGGCTCGGGCCGTATCTGGCGCAGAGCAGTGCGACGCTCGACCTGCTGCGGGAGGAAGGCTTCACCTACATGATGGACCTGCCGGCGGATGACCAACCGTTCTGGATGGCGACGCGCGCCGGGCCGATCCTGTCCGTGCCCTATTCGATCGAGCTGAACGACAGCCCGGCGATGGTGTTCCGCCAGCATACGGGCCGCGAATTCGCCGACATGATCGTCGACCAGTTCGACGAGATGCTGGAACAATCGACACGGCGCCCGCTGGTCTGCAGCATCGTGCTGCACACCTTCGTCGTCGGCCAGCCCTTCCGCCTGCGCCCGCTGCGCGCCGCGCTGCGCCACATCCTGAACCACCGCGACCGCATCTGGCTGTGCCGGCCGGGGGAACTTGCGGCGCATGTCGCCGGGCTGCCGCGCGGCGTGGTGCCGGGGTCCGAGATGCTGGCGGATCAGAGCTGATTTTTGGACAGTATTTCGGCCTCGGCGATGAATTGGAAGCGATCGCCGTGGTAGCGCACGAAGCCGCATAGCGCCGGCACGCCGGAGACCAGGCGATAGACATGTTCGCTTTCCAGCAAAGGCGTTCCGCGCTTCACATTCAGCAGCCGGGCGATCCGCGCATCGGCCGGCACGCTGCGGACGATCAGGCGCATGCGGTCCGGCGTCTCGCCGATCGCGGCGCGCAGCAGGGCATGGACCGGATGGCGCTCCAGCATCCGCGTGGTGATCCGGCGCGCGAAGCCGGCGGGCAGGTAGCGCAGTTCATGGGCGAAGACCTCCCCATCCAGCAGGCGCAGGCGTTCCACCACCTCCACCTCCGCGCCCTCCGGCAGCGACAGCGCCTGGCGGATCTCGGGTGACGCCAGCAGGGTGTGGCGATCCAGCAAGGCGAAGGAGGTGCGCTTGCGGGCGTTGCGCGACTGATGCTCGAAGGCGAGGCTGAGATTATGGTCCAGCCGCCGCGGCGCGACGAAGGTGCCGCGCCCCCGCCCGCGCGTGATCAGGCCAAGGCTGGCGAGCTGCGCCATCGCCTGGCGCACGGTGGGCCGGCTGATCCGGAAATGCGCCATGCACTCCGATTCGGTGGGCAGGGATTGCCCGACCAGCGCATCCTGCCCCTGCGCGAGAAGCGTGACGAAGCGTTCGGCGAGTTGCCTGTAGAGCGGCACGGCACTGGCCGGATTCAGCGGCGCGATCCGGCCCAGCGCGAAGGCGCGCGTGGTGCCGCGGGTTCCGGCAGGCGTCGGCATGGCAGGAAGGTTCGGCGCTTTGCCCATGGCCCGGCGGGTGGAAGGGGTCACTGGGATGGGCTCCTGCGGCGTCGCCTGAATAACAATAGGCGCGGCCATGCGCCGGGGGAAGATGCTTCGTGGAATTCGGGGGCCACACATCAAATGTCAGCATAATAGATTCATGATTGGCTTCGTGGCGCGCAGCGCGGATTACTAAAAGATATCCATTCTCAAAAATCACGCTGCATCAAGGCGTCATTCGATTCGGTGATCCGACCCATGCGTGCGGTTTGTGGCGGCTGCGGCGGCGTCTCAGACACAACGTGCGCGGATGAAGGCGGCGAGATCGGCATCGAAGCGCGCCGGTTCCTCAAGAAACGGTGCGTGGCCGCTTTGCTCATACAGGCGCAGTTGCGCGCCCGGCAGAAGCTGCGCGATGTGCCGGCCCGCCGCCGGCAGCAGCACCTGGTCCTGACCGCCATGGATCACCAGCGCCGGCACATCGAGCTTCGGCAGCAGATCGTCATGGTCCACCTGCCAGCCCATCATCGCACCGCGCACCGCGGGCGGCGTCATGCCGTTGGTGAAGTCCAGCAAGCGTTGCAGATCGGCCGGCAGCGGGGCGGCGGTGCAGGCCTGGATGAAGCGCAGCGTGGCATCCGCCGCCACCGCCATGTCGGCGGAGGCCATTTCCGCCTGGATCGGGCCGGTGCTGCCGCGGAAGCGCGCGGCGTCCGGCACGCCGCCCTTGCTGATGGCACCGACGAAAACCAGCCCGCCCAATTCCGCCACGCCATGCCGCCGCGCCACCGCGCCCAGGATGCGTCCGCCGAAGGACCAGCCGACCAGCACCGGCCGATGCAACTCCAGCGCGGCGATCACCGCCGCCACGTCATCCGCCCAGAGATCGGCGCTGCGATAGGCCTCGGCCTCCGCAGGCTTTTCGGAATGGCCATGGCCGCGCAGGTCGAAGGCGACCAGGCGGAAATCCCGCGCCAGCGCGCCGGTGAACTGCCGCGTCCAGCACAGCGCGGCCTGGGAGAAGCCGTGGATGAACAGGATCGGCGGGCCATCCGCGCGGCCGCCCTCCACCACCGCCAGCTTCACGCCGCCCGCCCCGGTGACACAGCGTGTGGTGGCGCCGCCCAGCCAGTCAGACATGCGCGGGCACCAATGCCGCCGAGGGAATCTCGTCGCCCAGCAATTCCGGGTCCGCATAGTCGCGCACCGCCGCCAGGTGATGCGCGGCATCCTCGACGAACAGCGATCGCGCGATCGCCTCCGCCAGCCGCCGCGCGCCGTCGCCGACGCCGGGGATGTCGCCGCTGATCAGGCCGAGGCTGGCGATGGCGCCGATGGCGAAGGCGTGCACCCGCTCGATCCAGGGCAGCGCGCCGCCATCGCGCTGCTGGAATTCGAAGCCCGGGCCGAGATAGGGATACAGCGCGAATTCGCCGAGCCCACCCGGCGGTTGCAGCACGTCCGACCACAGCTTCACCCGGGGCGCCAGCTCCGCCAGCTCCGGCCGCAACGACAAATCGATGGCGAAGCCGGTGCCGAGGATCAGCATGGCCACGCGCATCCGTTCCTGCGGCAGGCGCAGCGTGACGCCATCGGCATCCTCCGCCACGGACAGTACGGGGGTTTCCAGGCGCAGGCGGAAGCCAGGATGGCGGGCCAGGCGCTGCAGCGATTCGCGCGGCGGCGCCACGGCGCCTTCGAAGGCCGCCTTCAGCACCTCCAGCCGCGCGGCATCATCGAGGCCCGGCAGGCCGTGGGTGAAGCCGGCATGCACCATGGATTTGAAGCGGTTCAGCACCGGCAGCGCGGCGCGGCGCACCAGCAGATGCACCTCCGCCGCGCCATGCTCCAGCGCCGTCGCGGCATTGTCCACGGCCGAGGCGCTGGCGCCCACCACCGCGACGCGCTGCCCGGCCAGCGCCGTGAAATCCACCGCATCGCGGCTGTGGCGGATGCGCGGGCCGGGATTGGCCGGCACCCAATCCGGCAGGCGCGGCCCGCCCAGCCCGTCGCGCCCGGTGGCCAGCACCAGGCGGCGCGCCAGCACCACGCCGGCACCCTCCGTCTCCACCGCCACCAGCCCGTCCCGGCCACGGCGGATGCGCGTGGCGGTGACGCCGTTGGTGACCGGCAGC
>NZ_JAUYTS010000013.1 GCF_030695085.1 Falsiroseomonas sp.
TTCTGGTTCTTCGGCCACCCCGAAGTCTACATCATGATCCTGCCGGCCTTCGGCATCGTCTCCCACGTGATCTCCACCTTCAGCCGCAAGCCGATCTTCGGCTATCTCGGCATGGCCTACGCCATGGTCGCGATCGGCGTGGTGGGCTTCATCGTGTGGGCGCACCACATGTTCACCTCGGGCATCGACGTGGACACGCGGGCCTACTTCATGGCCGCGACCATGGTCATCGCGGTGCCGACCGGCATCAAGATCTTCTCCTGGATCGCCACCATGTGGGGCGGTTCGATGAAGTTCGACACGCCGATGCTGTTCGCTATCGGCTTCATCTTCCTGTTCACCATGGGCGGCGTGACGGGCGTGGTGCTGGCCAATGCCGGCCTGACGCAGATCCTGCACAACACCTACTACGTGGTGGCGCATTTCCACTACGTGCTGAGCCTGGGTGCGGTGTTCGGCATCTACTGCGGAATCTACTACTGGCTCGGCAAGATGTCCGGCCGCCAGTACCCGGAGATGCTGGGCAAGATCCATTTCTGGCTCACCTTCGTCGGCGTGAACCTGACCTTCTTCCCGATGCACTTCCTGGGCAACCAGGGCATGCCGCGCCGCTACCCGGATTATCCGGATGCCTTTACGGGCTGGAACTTCGTCGTCTCCATCGGGTCCTACATCTCGGTGGCCGCCTTCCTCATGTTCTTCTACGTGCTCTACGTGACGCTGACGCGCGGCGCGAAGGTTGCGGCGAATCCGTGGGGCGAGGGTGCGACGACGCTGGAGTGGCAGGTCAGCAGCCCGCCGCCGTTCCACTCCTTCGATGAACTTCCGCGCGTCCGGTAAGGATTGATGAGCAGCACCACGATTCCCGTCGCGGCCGGCAACACCGGCAGCGACCTGTCCGAGGTCCGCGACTGGATCGCGTTGCTGAAGCCGCGCGTGCTGACCCTGGTGGTGTTCACCGGCCTGATCGGGCTGCTGGTGGCGCCGGGGTCGATCCACCCGGTGCTGGGGCTGACGGCGGTGCTCTGCATCACCCTCGGCGCCGGTGCCGCTGGTGCGCTGAACATGTGGTATGACCGCGATATCGACGCGATCATGCGCCGCACCCAGCGGCGGCCGATCCCGGCCGGGCGCATCGCACCGAATGCGGCGCTGGGCTTCGGCATCGTGCTGTCCGTCATCTCCGTCGCCATGATGGGGCTGGCGACGAACTGGGTAGCGGCCGGCTGGCTCGCCTTCTCCATCCTGTTCTACGTGGTAATCTACACCGCCTGGCTGAAGCGCCGGACCAGCCAGAACATCGTCATCGGCGGCGCCGCCGGCGCCTTCCCGCCGATCATCGGCTGGGCCGCTGTCACAGGCGATGTCACGCTGGTGCCCTGGCTGCTGTTCACCATCGTCTTCGCCTGGACGCCGCCGCATTTCTGGGCGCTCTCGCTCTGGGCGCATGGCGACTACGCCCGCGCCGGCGTGCCGATGCTGCCGGTGGTGGAAGGCGCGCGGGAGACGCGGAAGCAGATCCTGATCTACACGGTGGTGCTGGCGGTCGCCGGCCTGACGCCGTGGTTCGTGGGCTTCGCCGGCCTGCCCTATGCCGCGGTGGCCACGCTGCTCGGCGGCGGCTTCCTGTACCATGCGATCCGCACCTTGCGGGAAGCGCAGGATGAGACCGGCCGCAGCCTGGTGCAGGATGCGGCGGCGCGGAAGACCTTCGCCTATTCGCTGATGTACCTGTTCATCCTGTTCGGCGCCCTGGCCATCGACCGACTGGTGCTCGGATGACGCCGGAGGAGAAGCTGGCTTTCGAGAAGCGGCGTCGCGGCCGCAACTGGGCGATGCTCGGCGCGCTGCTCGCGCTGGTGGTGTTGTTCTACTTCATCGCGACCGCACGTCTGATGCAGAGCTGAGGCCATGACCCCGGAACAGCGCAGCAACCTCGCCCGCCGCAACCGCCGCACCGTGCTGGCTGCCTTCACCGGCGTGGCGGGCATGGTGGGCGTGAGCTTCGCGGCCGTGCCGTTGTATGACCTGTTCTGCCGCGTCACCGGCTTCAACGGCACGCCGATGATCGGCGGCGGCGCCGCGCCCGGGGCCGGGGAGCAGGTGCTGACCATCCGCTTCAACGCCAACACGCAGCCCAATCTGCCCTGGCGCTTCCAGCCCGCGACACCCAGCATGCGGCTGCTTGTGGGGGAGGAGGGGGTGGCCTTCTACAACGCCACCAGCACCGGGGACCGGCCCTCCACCGGCATCTCCACCTACAATGTGACGCCGGAAGTGGTGGGCAAGTATTTCCACAAGACCGCCTGCTTCTGCTTCGAGGAACAGACCCTCCAGCCTGGCCAGCATGTGGACATGCCGCTGGCCTTCTGGGTGGACCCGGCGATCAGCCAGGACCCGAACACGCGGGACATCCGCACCATCACGGTCAGCTACACCTTCTTCCGCAGCCTGGCGGATGCCGAGCGGGCCGGTGCCCTGGCCAGCGCCGGCACCCATGTCGGCCGCCGGCCGGCCGCCACGCCGTGAGACGCGACGAGGCGATGGCAGGGGCTTGAAAACGCCGCCGCCATCGAGGATTGATTTCGCGCAGCCCGCCAGGATGCGCGCAGACTGAACGGATACCAGGACGACCATGGCAACCGAATCCGGCCACCCGACCTACAAGCACCCCTACCATCTGGTGGACCCGTCGCCCTGGCCGCTGCTTGGCGCCCTGGCCGGCGGCGTGATGATGTTCGGCATCGTCATGATCGCGCATTACGGCAGCTGGTGGGCCTTCGGCCTCGGCACCGTGGGCGTGCTGGCGACCATGTTCTTCTGGTGGCGCGACATCCTGAAGGAAAGCGCGACCGCCGGTCTGCATTCCCCGGTGGTGCGCCTCGGCCTGCGCTACGGCATGATCCTGTTCATCGCCTCGGAGGTGATGTTCTTCGTCGCCTTCTTCTGGGCCTATTTCCACTTCGCGCTGTTCCCGGACCATGTCGCGGGCTCCGCCGCCGCCACCGCGGTCTGGCCGCCGGCCGGCACGCTGACCTTCGACCCCTTCGGCCTGCCGCTGCTCAACACCCTGATCCTGCTGCTGTCCGGCACCACGGTGACCTGGGCGCACCACGCGTTGCTGCAGAATGACCGCAAGGGGCTGATCACCGGCCTGGCGCTGACGGTGTTCCTCGGGGCGTTCTTCACCTTCTTCCAGGTGGTGGAATACATGGAGGCGCCGTTCGCCTTCACCGGCGGCGTCTATCCCTCCATCTTCTTCCTCGCCACCGGCTTCCACGGCTTCCATGTGATCGTCGGCACCATCTTCCTGGCCGTCTGCCTGGTGCGCGCGGTGCGCGGCACCATCACGCCGCAGAAGCATTTCGGCTTCGAGGCGGCGGCCTGGTACTGGCATTTCGTGGACGTGGTCTGGCTGTTCCTGTTCGTCACCATCTACTGGTGGGGCGCCGGCGAGATCATGCCGCACTGAGCGGCCCCCGGATGTTCCACGCAACGACCCCGTCCGCCTCGGCGGGCGGGGTCGCGCCATTTTTGGGCCAATGCAATGGATAGGGCCGGCATGACCGGAGGCCCGACCTGGCGCCGGTTGCTGGTGCCCGTGCTGGTGATCCTGCCGGTGCTGGCCGTGCTGGTGGCACTCGGCACCTGGCAGGTGCAGCGGATGGGCTGGAAGACCCAGCTGCTGGCCGAGATCGCCGCCGCCGAGGCGAGCCCCGCCATGCCCATCCCCGCCAACCCGCAACCCTGGACCAAGGTCGCCGTCACCGGCCGCCTGGACCATGGGCGGGAGGCGCTGCTGGGGCTGGAGGTGCGTGGGCCCGTGCTCGGCACCCACCTGCTGGTGCCGCTGCTGCGGGAGGATGCGCCGCCGATCCTGGTGGATCGCGGCTGGGTGCCGCTGGAAAGCCGCCTCCCGATCGCCCGGCCGGAGGGGCTGGTGACGCTGGAGGGCTATGTGCGCCCCGGCGAATCCGCCGGCCTGTTCGCCGCGACGGATGATACCGCCGGCCGGCGCTTCTACAGCTTCGTGCCGGAGGCCATCGGCGCCGCGCTGGGGCTGGAACGGGTGGCACCCTATGGGCTGGTGGTGCTCGGCGCGGCGAATGGCCCGCCTGGGGCGCTACCAGACCCGGCGCGCAGCCTGCCGCGCCCGACCAACAGCCATCTCGGCTATGTCATCACCTGGTATGGGCTGGCGCTGTCCCTGCTCGGCGTCTTCGCCGTCTGGGCCCGCCGCCGCCTGAAGGACCCCGCATGACCGCCTATCAGCGCCTGACCGCCCGCTTCGCCCGCCTCGGCGCCCTGGGGGAGGCGGCGGGGATGCTGCATTGGGATGCCAGCGCCATGATGCCGCCGGGCGGTGGCGTGGCGCGGGGTGAACAACTCGCGGCACTCGCCGGGCTGCGGCATGAGCTGCTGGTCTCGCCGGAGGTATCGCTCGACCTCGGCGAGGCGACCGCCCCCGATGCCTGGGGACAGGCCAATCTGGAGCTGATGCGCCACGCCCATCTGCGCGCCACGGCGCTGCCGACCGCGCTGGTGGAGGCGGTGGAGCGGGCCAATTCGGCCTGCGAGAAGGTCTGGCGCCAGGCCAAGGCCGCCGCCGATTTCGACCTGGTTCGCCCCTACCTGACCGAAGTGGTGCGCCTGCAGCGGGAAGTGGCGCAGGGGCTGGGGGAGGCGCTGGGCATGGCGCCCTATGATGCGCTGATGGATGGCTACCAGCGCGGTGTCACCGCGGCGGATGTGGACCCGGTCTTCGCGGCCTATGAATCCTGGCTGGCCGAGGCGCTGCCGCGGGCGGAGGCGATCCAGGCCGCGCGTGGCCCTGCCTTGCCACTGCCCGGCCCCTTCCCGGTGGCCGCCCAGCGCGATCTGTGCCGCGCCATGGCGCAGGCGGTGGGGCTGGATTTCAACCATGCGCGGCTGGATGAAAGCCTGCACCCCTTCTGCGGCGGCACCCCCACCGATGTCCGCATCACCACCTTCTATGACGAGGCCAATGTCGCCAAGGCGCTGCTCGGCGTGCTGCATGAGACCGGCCACGCCATGTATGAGCGCGGCCTGCCGGAGGCCTTCGCCCGGCAGCCGGTGGGCGAGGCGGCGGGGATGGCGGCGCATGAATCGCAATCCCTGATCGTCGAGATGCAGGCCTGCCGCTCAGATGCTTTTTTGCAATTTCTCGGCGCGCGATTGCAGACCGCCTTCGGTGGTGATCCAGCCCCCTATGCGGCGGCAAATCTCGCGAAACTCTGGCGCCGGGTGGAGCGGGGGTTCATTCGCGTCGATGCGGATGAAATGACCTACCCCGCCCATGTCATCCTGCGCTTCCGCCTGGAACGCGCGCTGATCGAGGGAAGCCTGGAGGTGGCGGAACTGCCGCAGGCCTGGAATGAGGGCCTCGCCAGGTCGCTGGGCATCACCCCGCCGCATGATGCGCTGGGCTGCCTGCAGGACATCCACTGGCATGACGGCGCCTTCGGCTACTTCCCCAGCTACACGCTGGGCGCCATGGCCGCCGCGCAGCTGATGGCGGCGCTGCGCCGGGCGGAACCGGATCTGGATGCCCAGCTCGCCCGCGGCGACATGGCGCCGATGATGGCCTGGCTGCAGGACAAGGTGCATGGCCAGGGCGCTCGCCTCGGCTTCCAGGACCTGCTGCGGGCTGCCACCGGCAAGGCGCTGGACCCCGCTGACTTCACCGCGCATCTGACGGCGCGCTACCTGACCGACTGAAGGTAGTCCGCCACCGCCGCACGCTCCGCCGCCTGCGGCAGGCTGTTCGCGCCCATCCAGGTGCCGGGGAACATTTCCTCCGGATCGACCAGGAAGCGCAGCAGCCGGTCGCGGTCCCAGGCCGCGCCGGCCTGTTCCAGCGCGGGGGAGTAGCCGAAGGCGGGGTCGCCGCCGATGCGCCGCCCCATCACGCCGGCCAGGTTCGGCCCGGCCTGTTCCGGGGCGCCGCGTTCCACGGCGTGGCAACTGGCGCAGTGGTTCTCGAACACCGCCTGCCCCTGCTGCGCCAGCGCCAACCCCGGCAGCGCCAGCAGCAGCAGAACGCCACGGATCACAGGCCGTATTCGATCCGGACGATGCGGTCCGTGCCGCTCTCACCGCCCCAGGCCTCGCCCGCCACGCCGTCCATCTGGCGCACATTGGCGCCGGGCCGGTTCGAGGGGAAGGACAGGAAGCTCTCATCCGCCGGGTCGAAGCGGACGATGGCGTTGGCCGGGAAGTCGGTCAGCCAGACCTTGTCCGAGGGGTCCACATAGACCGAATAGGCGCGCGGCCGCTCACCCGGCAGGCGCCAGGCCTTCCAGGACCCGTCGCGCGGGTCGTGGACGGAAACGTTGCCGCTGTTCCACTCACTGATCCACAGCCGGCCCGCACTGTCGGTCCAGACCCGGCGGGCGCCCTGGTTCGGCGTCGGCGGCTCGACGATCCGCACCCGGGCGGTGTCCAGATCCTCGATCTGCGCCAGGTGGTTGCCGGCCAGCGAGACGTACCAGATGGTGCCCTGGGGCGTGCGGGTGATGCCATAGGCGCCGCGGCCGCGCGGGGCCTCCCACACATCCAGCTGCTCGGAGGCGGGCTTGAAGCGGCCATAGATGCCGTTCTGGCCGGTGAACCAGTAGGTGCCGTGGCTGTCGAAGACGCCGGTGTTGAGGTTGCCGTTGGCGAAGCGGTCCGGCAGTTTCCAGACCTGCACGCGGTGGTCCTTCGGATCGACGCGGGCGATGGCGTTCTGCCCGCCCTCCGTCACCCAGGCGGCGCCATCCGGGCCGGTGATGACACCATGCGGCCGGGCGCCCGGGCCGAGCTTCACCTCATGGATCGACCCGTCGCGCGGGTTCAGCCGGTTCAGCGTGCCGTTGCGCTGGCCGCAGAACCAGAAGGTCCCATCGCCGGCGGCGGTGATGTCGCGCGAGCCGACGCGCTCCGTCGATCCGGGTTGCCTGGCGTCGAACCAGGTCACCCGGTAGCCGGGCGGTGGGCTTGGCGTGGCGGCGGCGCCGGGCTGGGTCTTCAGCAGAGCAGGGGCGGCGAGGGCCGCTCCGGTCAGGGTCAACAGATCGCGGCGGCGCATCGCATCCTCCCTATCGTGCTGTCTCGGATCGTCTGGCCGATCAACTGGCCCGGTTCAACCTGGCCCGGTACAACCTGGCCCGGCTCAACTGGCCGCTTTCGCACCGGTAGCTTCGCCCGGCATCTTGTGCGGCGGCCCCAGGCCTGCAAGCTGAGACAACCCGGAAGACCACGCGCATGTCCCAAGGGTTGCACTCGGCCAAGTTGCGGCGGGCTGATATAGTGCTGTGATGGACGCCAAAAGTCATCCACAGCAGGCTCCCGCCGTGCCTGAACTGGGATCGAAGCGCAAAGGATATTGGCCGCGCATTCCGGCACTACGGCTGCGCGGACATCTAGTTCTTCTGGTGCTGGCGGTGTTGCTGCCGGCGCTGGCCTTCGGCGCGGCGGCCTCCTGGGACGCGCTGCGCAGCCGCAATGCCGCGGCCGAGGCGCGACTGATCGATACCGCGCAGGCGATGTCTGCGGCGATCGATGCCCATATCGCCGGGCATATCGCCGCCCTGACCGTGCTCGCCGCCTTCCCGCAGGTGGATGAAGCGGCCTTCGCCGACCTGGCCCGCAACACCGGCGTCGCTTTCGGGGGCTGGGTCGTGGTCATGGACCGGGATGGGCGCCCGCTGCTGAACACGCATCCGCGCGCCGGGCCGCTGCCAGGCCCCGGCGGCGCCCTGGGGCCGGGCGGTGGCGGCAGGTGGGTGGAGCAGGTCTTCACGACCGGCCGCCCGGTGGTCTCGGACCTCGCGACCGGTCGCGCCTCGGGCGAAACGGTCGCCTTCGTCTTCGCGCCGATGCTGCGCGATGGCGCGGTATGGCGCGTGGTGGGCATGCCGCTGATGCCGGCGCGCCTGTCCGCCCTGCTGGCGCAGCGCGAGGTATCCGGGCCCGGCGCGGCCGCGCTGACCGATGCCGGCGGCACCATGGTGGGGCATTCCCATGCCGCTGACCGGCTGGTGGGCCAGGTCCGGCCGCCGCGGCCGGAGGATGCCGAGCTTGGCCGAACCGGCATCCTGCGTGGCCGCAGCCTGCTGGACGGCGCGCCGCTCCGCACCGCCTTCCGCCGGCTGGGCAATGCGCCTGGCTGGATGGTCTGGGTAAATGAGCCGGAATCCGCCTTCGCCGCCAGCCGCCGCGGGCCGATGCTGGCGCTGGCCGGTGGCGGGGCCCTGGCGCTGGTCATCGGGCTGGCTTTCGCCACCGCCCTGACCCGCCGCCTGCTGCGCCCGGTGGAGGCGCTTGTGGCGCATGCCGAGGCCGTGGCCGCCGGCCAGGTGCTGTCCTCCTCCGGCGTGGCCCCCGCCAAGGTGCCGGAATTCGAACGCCTGCGCCTGGCCGTGGCCGCGGCGGAGTCCGCGCTGCGCGAACGGGGCGAGGAATTGCAGCGGGTGCAGCGGATCGGTCGCGTCGGCGGCTTCATGATCGATTTCCGCACCGGCGAAAGCCGGCGCTCCGCTGAATATCTCGACCTGCATGGCAGCGCGGCGGAGGCCGAGTACACCCACGAGAGCTGGATTCGGGAATTGCACCCGGAGGACCGGGATCGCGCCGAGGCGCATTTCCTGCATGCCATCGCCAGCGGCGCGACCGCCACCAGCTACGCGCAGGATTACCGCGTGGTGACGCAGGCCGGCACGCGCTGGATCTCCGCCCGCGCCCAGGTGGAGCGTGATGCGGAGGGCCGCGCCATCCGGATGATTGGCGCACATGTCGATGTCACCGCGCTCAAACTCGCGGAACAGGCGCTGCGCGACAGCGAGGAACGCCTGCGCCTGGCGCTGGAGGCGGCGGAACTCGGGGCGTGGGAGGTGGATCTCCGGCACGGCCGCGCCACGCGGACGGAGCGCACGCTGGAGATCTTCGGCTTCGGGTCCGAGGAGCAGTTCGGCGCCTTCCCCTCCTGGCGCGACCGCATCCACCCGGAGGATCGCAGCCGGCTGGATGAGGCGGTGGAGCGGGTGCGGAGCGGGGCGGCGGAACGCTACCTGGTGCAGTATCGCTTCCAGCGGCCGGATGGGCAGTGGCGCTGGGTGGAAAGCCACGGTCGCGCGGTGGAGCGGGATGCCACCACCGGCACCGCCCTGCGGCTGATCGGCACGACGCAGGACGTGACGGCGCGGCGGGAGGCGCAGGAACGCCAGGCGCTGCTGTCGCGGGAGCTGGACCACCGGGCGAAGAACGCGCTGGCCGTGGTGCAGGCGGCGCTGCGGCTGACACCACGCCACGATGCGGCCGCCTTCGCCACCGCCATCGAGGGCCGGGTGATGGCGCTGTCCCGCGCGCACACGCTGCTGGCCGCGGCGCATTGGACGGGGGCGGAGCTGCATTCCGTGCTGCAGGGGGAGGTGGCGGCCTTTCTCACCCCCTCCGGCCCGGCTGCCACCTTCGAAGGTCCCACCCTGGCGCTGGCCCCGGCCGCGGTGCAGGCGCTGTCCATGGCCTTCCACGAATTGGCGACCAACGCGGCGAAATACGGCGCGCTTTCGCAGCCGGCGGGGCGTGTGGCGGTGGATTGGGCGGTGGTGGAGGAAGCCGGGGTGCCCCGGCTGCATCTGCGCTGGGCGGAAACGGGCGGGCCGGCGCCTTGCGGGCTGGAAACCGGCGGGCTGGAGACTGGCGGGCCGGAGATCGGCGGGCCGGAGACTGGCGGGATGGAGACTGGCAGCCTGGAGATCGGCGGCCCGGAGACTGGCGGGATGGAGGCTGGCCGGCTCGAGATCGGCGGCACGCCGACGCATCGCGGCTTCGGCTCAACGCTCATCGAGGCGACGGTGGTGCGGCAGCTTGGCGGCCGGCTGACGGTGGAATGGCGGAGGGAGGGGCTGCTCTGGCAGGCCTGGCTGCCGCTCAACCGCGTCCAGGCCGCGGGCTGATTGCAGATCCCGTCGATCGTGGCCGATCCGCACCCCGTGCGTGCAGCACGCCTGACACCCGCCGCAGGTTCCGACCAATGCGCCGTGGACTGAACCGCCTCAGCCGCAGCGCACGGACATGCCGCCATCCACCACCAGCTCCGTCCCGGTGATGAAGCGCGCTTCCTCGGAGGCCAGGAACAGCACGGCATTGGCGGTGTCCCGGCCATCGCCGGCAAAGCCGAGCGGGATGCGCGACAGGCGCTGCTTGATCAACGCATCCACATCGCCGCCGGCGCGCTGGCCGGCAAGCCGCACCTCCACCATCGGCGTGTGCATCTGCCCCGGCACCACGGTGTTCGCGCGGATGCCCTTGGTGGCGTACTGGATGGCGACGACGCGGGAGAACTGGATGACGCCGGCCTTCGACGCCGCATAGGCCACCTGCGCCGCACCCGTCCAGCGGATGCCGCTGGTGGAGGCGAGGTTGACGATGGCGCCGCCGCCGGCCGCCTCCATCACCGGAATCACATGCTTGCAGGTCAGGAACACGCTTTTCAGATTGTGGTCGATCTGCGCGTCCCACACCTCCTCCGCCATTTCCACCGGGCCGCCGGCGGCGGAACCGCCGACATTGTTCACCAGGATGTCGATGCGGCCGTGTTCCGCGACGATGCCGGCGACAAGCTGCGCGATGGCGGCGCTGTCCGTCACGTTGCAGACGGCGGCGTGGAAGATGCCCTGCACCTCCGCCACGCGTTGCGCGGTTTCATCCATCGCGGCCATGTCGCGGTCCACGCCGATGACGGTGGCGCCTTCGCGCGCGAAGCCGACCGCGATGCCGCGGCCATTGCCCCAGCCGGTGCCGACGGACCCCGCGCCGGTGACGAGGACGATCTTGCCGGCGAAGCGTGCGGACATGCGGGGGCCTCCTTCATGGACACCCGGCGATAGCGGGCTTCTCCACCAGGTGCAACATACTTCCAACCAGCGGAAAGACTTGCTAGGCTTCCGGCGTGAGGAAACCCAAGGACCTGCCCACGCCCCCCCGGCGTGTGCCCGAGATCACGCCCGAGGCATTGGGTGCCGAAGGCAATGTGCGCGCGGTGGACCGCGCCCTGGCGCTGCTCGACGCATTCCGGGAGGAAGACGGGCCGCTGCCGCTGGCGGACCTCGCCCGGCGCAGCGGGCTGCATCTGACCACCGCGCTCCGGCTGCTCGGCACGCTGGAAAGCCATGGCTTCGTCACCCGCCTGCCGGCCGGCGGCTATGTGCTGGGCGCGACCTTGCTGCTGCTCGGCGAACGCTTCCGGCGCAGCCTGCGCCTCGATGACCATGTGCGCCCGGCGCTGGAACGGCTGCGCGCCGAAAGCGGCGAAAGCGCCACCTTCTTCGTCCGCGACGGCGATCGCCGCCGTTGCCTGTTCCGGCTGGAAAGCCCGCATCCGGTGCGCGACTTCGCCAGGGTGGGGGAGATGCAGCCGCTCGGCATCGGTGCGCATGGCCGCGCGCTGCTGGCGCTGGACCCGCCACAAGCGGACCGGCCGCGCCTGCCCATCATCAGCCGCGGGGAGCGGCTGCAGGATGTTGCCGCCATCGCCGCGCCGGTGCTTGCGGCAGATGGCATGGTGGCGGGCTCCATCGGCCTCACCCTGCCGCTGTACCGCTTCGATGCCGCCGCCGAACGGCTGTGCACGACGCTTGTGATGCGAGAGGCGCTGGCGGTGACCGCCGCGCTGGGTGGCACCCCCGCGCCGATCGCCGCTTTGGGAGATTCTGCATGGCACGACTGACCCTGCCCGAGCCTGCCGACCGCACGCCGGAACAGGCGGAAGCCTGCGCCGAGGCTGCCTCCGGCATCCGTGGTCGCGTGCCGGCGCCGATGATCGCCTGGATCCGCAACCCGGAACTGGCGCGCCGCGCGCAGAAGCTGGGCGAGCTGCTGCGCTACCAGACCACGCTGGAGCCGAAGCTGAGCGAGCTCGCCATCCTGGTCACCGCGCGGCACTGGACCTCGCATTACGAATGGACCGTTCACAAGCGCGAGGGGCTGAAGGCCGGCATGGACCCGGAGGTGGTCGCCGCCATCGCCGCCCGGCGCGAACCCGCGCTGGCCGATGACCGGGAACGCGCGGTGTATGACGTGGCGCGCACGCTGATCGGCACCGCGCGGCTGCCGCAGGCGCTGCATGACCATGGCACCGCGGTGCTCGGCGAGCGCGGCATGGTCGAGCTGGTGGCGCTGCTGGGCTACTACTCGATGGTCGCGCTGACGCTGAACGCCTTCGAGATCGGGCTGCCCGAGGCGCATGCCCCAGAACTGGATAGCTGGGAGGCGCGAGCATGAGCACCCATTACCTGCCGGTGCGCGAGGATTGGCTGGCCTCGACAGCCGAGGAAATCCTCGATCCCGGCCAGATGATCGTCGATCCGCACCATCATCTGTGGGACCGGCCCGGCTGGCGCTATCTGCTGGATGAGATGCTGGCCGATATCCGCGGCGGCCACGATGTGCGCGCCACCGTCTTCGTGCAGGCGCGCGCCATGCACCGCGCGGGCGGCCCGGTGGAAATGCAGCCGGTGGGAGAGACGGAATTCGCCAATGGTGTCGCCGCCATGTGCGCCAGCGGCGGCTATGGCGATGTGCGGGTCTGCGCCGGCATCGTGGGTTTCGCGGATCTTCGCCTCGGCGATGCCGTGCGCCCGGTGCTGGAGGCGCATCTGCGCGCCGGCGGGGACCGTTTCCGCGGCATCCGCCACATCGCCACCTGGGATTTCGAGCCGGAACTGCTCAACCCCGCCTACACCCCGGCCGAGGACATGCTGGACAGCGCGGGCTTCCGCGCCGGCTTCGCGCATCTGGCCCCGCTCGGCCTGAGCTACGACGCCTGGCTGTATTTCCACCAGATCCCGCGCCTGACGGCGCTGGCCCGCGCCTTCCCGGGCACGCCGATCGTGCTCGACCATTGCGGCGGCATCCTGGGGATTGGCCGTTTCGCCGGGAAGCGGGAGGAGGTGTTCGCGGACTGGTCGCGCCATATGCGCGACCTCGCCACCTGCCCGAACGTCATGGTCAAGCTCGGCGGCCTCGGCATGCGGCTGCCGGGCTTCGGGCTGGAGCAGGGTGCCGCTGCGCCGTCCTCCGCCCAGCTGGCCGAGGCCTGGCGGCCCTGGATGGAGGCCTGCATCGAAATCTTCGGCACCAGCCGCTGCATGTTCGAAAGCAACTTCCCCGTCGACAAGGGTGGCTACGGCTACGTCGCCGGCTGGAACGCCTTCAAGCGCCTGGCCCAGGGCGCCAGCGCGGCCGAGAAGGCCGACCTGTTCTGGCGCAGCGCCACCCGTTTCTACCGCCTGCCATTCAACGAAGGAGGAAACACATGATCCGACGCCTCGCCCTTGGCGCGCTGCTCGGCGCGCTCACTGTACTGCCTGCCATGGCGCAGCCCGCCTGGCCGGACCGTCCGATCCGCCTCATCGTGCCCTTCGGCGCCGGCGGCCCGAGCGACATCGTCGCCCGCCTGCTGGTGCCGCATATCTCGGCCACGCTTGGCCAGCCCGTGGTGGTGGACAACCGCGCCGGCGCCGGTGGCGTCACGGGCGTCGACATGATCGCGCGCGCCCCGGCCGATGGCTACGTCTTCGGCATGGGCAGCGCCGGCGGCCTGGCGATCTCGCCCGGCCTGGATCGCGGCACGCCCTACAACCCGCTGACGGATCTGGCGCCGATCACCCTCGGCGTGCTGGTGCCGGAGCCGCTGGTGGTGCCGGCGGCGAGCAACTTCCGCACCATCCAGGAACTGATCGCGGGCGCCAAGGCGCGGCCGGGCGCGCTGAATTTCGGCTCCACCGGGTCGGGCAGCATGCCGCATCTGGCCGCGGAACAGCTGCGCGCCGCGGCGGGCATCGACATCGTCCACATCTCCTACCGCTCCGGCGGCGCGCTTTCGCTCGCGATCCTGAGCAATGAGGTGCAGCTCGGCTTCGCCGACCTGCCGGTGCTGCTGGGCCATATCCGCGGTGGCACGATGCGGGCGCTGGCGGTGGGCACGGCGGAGCGCCTGTCCTGGATTCCGGATGTGCCGACGATGCGCGAAGTGGGCCTGCCCGGTGTGGATGCCAGCAACTGGCACGGCTTCGTCGCGCCGGCCCGCACGCCGGAGCCGATTCTGGTGGCGTTGCACCGCGCCGTGGCCGGCGCGTTGAACGATGCCGAAATCCGCCGCCAGCTCGATGCGCAGGGCGCCATTCCGGGCGGCAACAGCCGTGCCGAATTCGGCGCCTTCATGCGGAGCGAGCTGGAGAAGTGGAGCGCGGTGATCAAGGCCAACAACATCACCGCCGACTGAGGCAAGGCTACTCCGCGCGGATATTCGCCGCGCGGATCACCGGCGCCAGCACCGCCTTCTCCCGCGCGATCAGCGCGGCGAAATCGGCGGGGCTGCCGCCGCCCAGGATGGCGCCCTGCTGCGCCAGCCTGCCGCCGATGGCAGGCTCCCGCAGCGCCTCGCTCACCGCCGCGGCCAGGCGCTGCACGATGGCATCATCCGTGCCCGCCGGGGCCACCAGGCCGAAGGCGGTGCCGAAGGTGAAGTCGATGCCCTGCTCCGCCATGGTCGGCAGATCCGGCAACTGGGCCAGCCGCGCGGCGGTGGCGGCCGCCAGGGGGCGAACCTGGCCGCCGGTAATCTGGCCCAGGATGTTCGGCAGGTTGTCGATGATCAGGTCGATCTGCCCGCCGACGAGATCCGTGATGGCTGCCGCCGCGCCGCGATAGGGGATGTGCTGGATATCGGTGCCGGTGGTCTGCTTGAACAGCTCCAGCGCCAGATGCAGGCTGGTGCCGGGCCCGGCGGACCCGCCGGTCAGCGTGCCGGGCGCCGCCTTCGCCGCGGCGACGAGCGACGCCACATCCCGCCACGGCCGCTGCGGCCCGACGCAGAGCACCTTGGGCGTACTGATCAGCAGCACGATGGGGGCGAAGGCGGTCTGCGTGTCGAAGGGCATGGTCCGGTAGATGTACTGGTTCACCGCCACCGGCCCGAGCGAGCTGGCCAGCAGCGTGTGGCCATCCGGCGCCGATTTCGCGACCGCATCCGCACCGATATTGCCGCCGGCACCGGCCCGGTTCTCCACCACGAAGGGCTGGCCGAAACGCTCGCTCAGGCGCGGCGACAGGGCGCGCGCCAGCGTGTCCACCAGCCCGCCGGGCGGGAAGGGCACGACGATGCGGACGGGGCGGCTGGGCCAGCCTTGGCCAAGGGCCGGCGTGGCGAGCAGCGTGGCGGCGGCGAGGGTGGCGCGGCGGGTGATGGGCATGGGCGTGATCTCTCCCTGGCGTTCCCGGCCCGTTGTGAGGCGGCTTGCGACTGCGGGGCCGACCCGCAGGTCACCGCAAGTAAACCCCTAGGCCTTGTGGTACAGCGTGGGGATCGCCGCATCGACGACGACCTCCACCAGCATCGGTCCTTCCGCATGGCAGGCTTCGCGCAGCGCGGAATCCAGCGCATCGGGGTGGGTGACGCGGATGGCCGGGCAGCCCATGCCCTCCGCGATGCGCACGAAATCGAGGCCGGGCAGGTCGATGCCGGGAATGTCGCGCACCTGCATCGCCTGGCCGATGGAGCGCATGGCGCCGTAGCCGCCATTGTTGATGACCACCGTCGTGACCTTCAGCCCGTGCTGCACCGCGGTCCACAGCGCCTGCGGCGAATACATCATGGACCCGTCGCCGATCAGGCAGACTACGCGCTGGTCCGGCTTCGCCAGCGCCACGCCGATCGCGGCCGGCAGGCTGTAGCCAAGCCCGCCGCTCGCCATGGTGAAGAAACTGCCCCAGCGCGTGCGCGGCATCTGCGCCTGCATGGCGGGACGATGCGACGGCGCCTCCTCCACCAGGATCGCATTTTCGGGAATTGCCAGCTGCAGGCGGTGCAGTAGCCACGCGGCGGGAATCGGATCGGCGGGCAGGGGTGGCGGGGCGGCGATGCGCGGCGCGGGCGGCGTGCGGTGCATCTCCGGCAGCGCGGCGTGCAGCGCCGGGATGGCAAAGCGCAGGCTGCCCAGGATGCTGGTGCCGGCGGGGGCGCTGGCGGCGGTCTCGCCATCTGCCGTCAGGTGGAAGATCGGCACGCCGCCGCGGAAGATCGCGGCCTCGCCCGCCACATGGAAGGTGAAGACCGGCGCGCCCACCACCAGCACGCAATCGAAGGGCGCCAGCGCGTCGGAGACGGCCTGCGGTGCGGCGGCGAGGAAGCCGGCGAACAGCGGATGATCCTCGGGGAAGGCGATGCGGCTGGCGAAGGGGCTGGTCAGCACCGGTGCGCCGATCGCCTCCGCCAGCGCCACGAAAGCCTCGCCCATACCCTCCTGGTCTACCTCCGGCCCTGCCACCAGCACCGGCTTTCGGGACGCGGCCAGCGCCTGCGCGGCCTGGACGATCAGTGCGGGGTCGGGCGCCACATCGGCGGACAGGATGCGCGGCATGGGCGCCTCGCAGAGCCGGGCCCAGTCATCGGCCGGGATCGAGACGAAGCACGGCCCGCAGGGACGGCGCTGCGCGATGCGGAACGCCTGGGCAATGGCGGCGGGCACATCTTCGGCCCGCGCCGGCTCGATGCTGAACTTCACATAGGGTTTCGGAAAGTTCGCCGCTTCCGTTGCGCCCAGGAAGGGCTGGTTCGGCAGCAGCGCACGCACCTGCTGGCCGGCGGTGATCACCAGCGGCGCCTGGTTGCGCTGTGCGGTGAAGATGTTGCCCAGCGCATGGCCGACGCCGGCGGCGGAATGCAGGTTGACGAAGGCCGCCTGGCCGCTGGCGCGGGCAAAGCCATCCGCCATCCCCACCACGCAGGATTCCTGCAGCCCCAGCACGTAGCGGAAATCACCCGGGAAACGGTCGAGGAAGGGCATCTCGGTGGAGCCGGGATTGCCGAAGATGGTGGTGATGCCGAGCGACCGCAGCAGATCCAGCGTTGCCTGGCGCACCGTCGGCATGAACTGTCCCTGCTTCCCGGGGTTTCCTCGGCATTGAGCATAGGTGGCGCGCGACCGGCGCCGCAAGCCGGCTCGGCAGGCCAGGGGAGAATGGGCTATCCAGAAGGCCACGCATCGGAGCAGGGCAGCATGGACAGCATCAGCATCGCACGGCCGGAGGATGTCGGCCTGTCCACCACCAGGCTCGCGCGCATCGATGCGTGGCGGGATGGGCTGGTGGCGGATGGCAAGGTCGCGGGCGCCACCACGCTGGTGATGCGCCGCGGCCAGGTGGCGCATTGCGCCAGCAGCGGCCTGGCGGATCTGGCGCGCGGCGTGGCGATGACGCCGGAGACCATCCACCGCATCTATTCCATGACCAAGCCGCTCACCAGCGTCGCCATCATGATGCTGTATGAGGAAGGGCGGTTTCAGCTCGACGACCCGATCAGCCGCTTCCTGCCCGCCTTCGCCAACCAGCGCGTCTGCACCGGTGGTGCGCGCGGCAAGGTGGATACGGTGCCGGCGATGCGCGGCATCACCTTCCGGGATTTGCTGACGCATACCTCCGGCCTCACCTACGGCTTCATGCAGGCCACCGCGGTGGATGCGATGTACCGCGACCAGGGCATCGATTTCGGTGGCGCCGAGACATCTTTGGGCGAGGTGGTGGAGGCGCTGGCGAAGCTGCCGCTGATCGCGGAGCCGGGCACGGCGTGGAACTATTCGGTCTCGACCGACGTGCTCGGCCATCTGGTGGCCGTGATTTCCGGCCAGCCCTTCCCGGAGTTTCTGAAGCAGCGGCTGATCGACCCGCTCGGCATGGTGGATACGGATTTCCATGTGCGGGACGGGCAGGGCGCACGCTTCGCGGCGAACTACGCACTCGGCGCCGACCGCAGCCTGAAGCTGATCGATGACCCGGCGACCAGCCGCTACCTGACTCGGAGAAAAGTGCATTCGGGCGGCGGCGGGCTGGTCTCCACCGCGGCGGATTATCTGCGCTTCTGCCGCATGCTGCTGAACAAGGGCGCGCTGGATGGCACGCGCTACCTCGGCCGCAAGACGGTGGAGCTGATGATGGCGAACCATCTGCGCGGCGACATGGCGGCGATGGGCCAGCCGCGCTGGTCCGAAAGCACGGCGGAGGGCATCGGCTTCGGCCTCGGCTTCTCCGTCACGCTCGACCCGGCGCGGGCGCAGATCCTCGGCACGCCCGGGGAATGCGCCTGGGGCGGCGCGGCCAGCACCGCCTTCTGGGTGGACCCGGCGGAGGATATGGCGGTGATCCTGCTGACCCAGCTCATGCCGTCCTCTACCTGGCCGCTGCGGCGGGAATTGCGGGTGCTGAGCTACCAGGCGGTGGTGGATTGACTTGAAGCCGCCGCCCCCGCTTCGCGGACAGAGGGCTGGGTGAGGGGGTGCTTCGCGGCTCCCGCCCGCTACAGGTTCCGACGGTCCGCCCGAAGGGTCGGCAGGCCGATTCCGGTGGCCTCGAAGCCGCCATCCACGGCGATGACCTGGCCGGTCAGGTAGCTGGCGCGATCGCTGCACAGGAACAGGATGGTCTCCGCCAGCTCGCTCTCCAGCCCGTAGCGGTTGAGCGGGATGGTGTCGTGGTAGTCGCGGCGGATTTCCGGCGTGTGCACCGCCTTCGCCATGGCGGTATCCACCGGCCCGGGCGCCACCGCATTCACGCGGATGCCAAGCCCCGCCAGTTCCACCGCCTGCTGCTTGGTGAGATGCGCCAGCGCAGCCTTGCTGGTGCCATAGGCGACCCGGAGCGTGGAGGCGCGCAGGCCGGAGATGGAGGTGATGTTCACCACCGCCCCGCCACCGCCTTCCGCCATCAGCGGCGCTGCCGCCTGCACGGCGAGGAACGGCCCCGTCAGGTTCACCGCCAGCACCCGCGCCCATTCTTCCGGCGTCGTCTCCAGCATCGGCTTGAACACGGCCGTTCCGGCATTGTTCACCAGCGCATCCAGCCGGCCGAAATGGGCATGCGTGCGGTGGATGGCCGCAACCAGCGCGGGCGCATCGGCCACGTCGCAGTTCAGCGCCAGCGTCGCTTCCGGCTGCGCCACATCTGCCATCGCGGCCTGCAGCAGCGTGGCCTCGATATCCAGCAGGGCCACGCGCCAGCCTTCCGCCAGGAAGCGCCGCGCCGTGGCCAGGCCGATGCCGCGGGCCGCGCCGGTGATCAGGACAACGCGCATCGGCCGCTTCCTCCTTCGGCAACCCGGCTGGCGCCGTGTGGTTGTTCTGCCGTGACGCGGCTTCGGCATGGCAGCTTGGAAGGATGGCAAACCCGATGCAAGACTGGTTGCCGGAGGGCGTGTACGATCTTCTGCCGGTCTACGGACGCAATATCCGCGATCTTGGAATGGCCTATCTGCTCGCCATCGTCATTGGCTGGAACCGAGAGAAGGAAAGCCAGGGCGCCGGTCTGCGAACCTTCCCGCTGGTCGCGATCGCCAGTTGCGGCTTTGTCCAGATCTCCGAGGGGATGATGGACGACAATCCGGAGGCCACGGCCCGGGTTGTCGCGGGTGTGATCACCGGTATCGGCTTCATTGGCGCCGGCGCGATCATGAAGGGTGGCAGCGAGATTCACGGCACGGCGACGGCCGCCAGCATATGGGCGACGGGCGCCATCGGTGCGGCGGTCGCGCTCGGCAGCTACCATGTGGCGGTCACCGTCTGCCTGTTCACGGTGGTGACGCTGTATCTGGTGACGCCGCTCAAGCCGCATGACGACCGAGGCGCGGGCGAAGGGGAAGCGTGAGGCGGTTGGGATGGCGTCGGGAACGACGCGACGGGCCTGCCATCGCTTGCGAAGGAGGTACTGCTCGGGCTCGCTGAAGAGATTGAAGCGATCGAGCGACAGGCGGAGGAGATCGAGGCGGCGATCCTGGCGTGGCCTTGGGATCGCAAGAGCTTCCCGCCGGAGACGCCGCGACCGGCGGGGTGCGAGGGCAAAGGTGGCGTGATGGCACACGGGTCAAAGCCGAGGCCTGGCAGGACCTGTTGAGTGACTGGCGCCCCGAGCGCGCCAAAACTGATTGGGAGCCACGCCGCGAATTACTTAGGGCAGCGGTCATGCGCCGCATCAACAGGCCGGACACATGACTGCACCCGACCGCGGCGCCAATTCTCCACTCAGCCCATGCGTCGAAGGGGCCGTCCACACAGGTCACTTACCTATGGGCCCGGACTCACAGGTCCGGGCCTGCTTGGGGATCGTCGACTTAGATGAAACCATTCCCCTCGAGGGTCTACAACAGGACACCCGCAAGATGCACCGACGCACTCGAGGAAAAACTACTGCGGGCATTCGCATATCACATAGACACTTCCCACACAGCAGCTTAAACTGAGAAAAATCCAACCCTTAAGCTGAAAAACTCATACCTTGAAAACAAGTTTGCAGAAAACCAGCCGGGCCAGCGCCCACGACATTGCGGCGGCAATAGTAGTCTTTCAGCCCGATCTTGATGTTCTTATAGCCCTGCTCGATACCATCGCTCAGGATGGCAGGCGTATTTTTTTATTTCTGAACGACCTGTCCGAGTCAGAGGTCGCCCGCCTTGTCGATCGCGTGACAAATGTTCGTTGCCTGAGATCGCCACAAAATGTCGGGCTTGGTGCAGGGCTAAATTGGGCGATGGAGGCGGCGGCTGAGGAGGGATTTGCTTACGTTGTTCTTTTCGATCAGGACAGCTCACCAGCTCCAAGCCTTTTCGAGGATCTTGCCGTACGTCACGCGGCCCATACCGACAGGGGGGCGGCCGTTGCCGTGATCGGGCCGCTTCTTGTGCCGGCCGAGGGCGCATACCGCGCGATCCGCTACGAGTGGCGGGACGCGCAAGAGGGCACGGCGAGCTTCGTGCCGACCTCCGGCTCGCTCATGCTAGTCAAAGCCTGGCGCTCGATAGGCCCTTTTCGGGACGATTACTTCGTCGGCGCAATCGACGTCGAATGGTGCTTCCGCGCCTGGGCAATGGGATGGAAATGCCTCGTCGCCCGCGACGTTACCATGCCGCACCGCTGGGGAAGCCCAGCCGCCGACGGCAAATCCTGGAAGCCGCAGATTCTGCGCCACTCGGATACCCGGACCTACTTCCATTTTCGTAACTCGCTGGACTGCATTCGCCTGCCGCACCCGCCACTGCGCTGGAAAATATCAGCTGCACTGACTCTCGCTGCCCAAGCAGCGTTGCTGCTGGCGGCGCGCGGCTTCTCGCGTGTCACTCGTCGGTACCTCTGGCTCGGCCTACGGGACGGCTGGGTCGGACGACTTGGCCCGCTCCCGGGGGAACTCGCCGCCGCTCAACAGACTTCCGTCTAGCGCACGAACCGTGTAGCCGTCAGACCAAGCCGCAACCGTAAAGAGCCGCTCCAGGGCGTGGTGCAGTGTACCGTCCAGTTGACCTGCCTCGGCCTCGAAATCCACGGGAGTTAGGTCGAGGCGCCGAAGCCTATCGAGGGCAGCCGGGCGAAACCAGAACATCGAGCCCTCAAAGAAGCCCAACCTAGCAGCGTCGCCAGCATTCATGGCCTGTGCCAGCGTCGCGACACGTGATTCGTTCCCCATCCAGTATGGTCGCGCAGTACGGAATGCCGCGCGCCAGCCAACAAGGGCGACTTGAGGATCCATAAAGGCCGACAGTATCCGGGCGGTGTGGTGTGGCTCGCCGGCGAGAAGCGTAAATAGCAGACGCCGCCGCGTATCCCCATCGCGGAGCTGCGGGCTGCGTTTGGTATGCAATTTCAGAACGGCGTCGAAAGGCTCGAAAGCGCCACTGTTTAAAAGGGTCATAAACGGGGCGATGTCACGTCCGCGATTCTCAACCGGATACAGAGATGCGTCCGGCACCCCGCCGAGTTGCGCTGCAGCCGCGTATTCCCGATCCGCAGGAACGGTGACAAGCAGCTTTGTGCCTGCCGGTAGCACGTCTCTGCACGCAATCACCTCGGAAAGAAGCTCAGGATAATACGCATGCACCACCAGGGCGATGCGCAGATTTGGCCAGGTGACCGGACCCAAGCGGCCCGCCAGGCTCCGGCGAAGTCGTTGCGTGGCCGCGTGGACAAAGAGACGGCCGGCTGTGGCGATCATTAACTTCTGGGCGACATGCTCGGCGAGTTTAAGCGGACTGCCGCCGAGGGTGAGCAGGGCGCCGCGCTTGGGGGCAAAGGATTGGTCGGCCGCCTCCCGGCGCTCCTCAGCTGGCTTGCTCATCGTCGGCTGCTGCGCCGTTAACGGCCAAGCTGATATCGAGCATTGGTATTCCGACAAGCCCCTTTACGACGTGGGAGGATTGGACCCGGAAAAAGAATGCATCATCCATCCAGTGGTGTTGAACGTGATCGGCCTGTGTTCCGTCAGCAATCGCCACAACAACGGCGAAATCGCCGCTTGGTAGGAAGGGCAACTGGAACTGGAAGCGTGCTACCAGCCGTTGGTGCGGCAAAGTCCTAACCGCGGTATCACGGTATGTAAGGAAGGTATTATCACCAAATATGTTCTGGCCGAGCCTGTCCTTCACGTAGAAGCCAAGGATCGGCCGATCAAGCTGCGTATGTGCCTGGGCTACTATTTCCAGTACGACATCTTCCCCGCCGGTAACCTGGACCAGCGGCCTGCCTTCCGTGTCGAGGAGGCGCGCTCCCTGGATCGTGGCGCCGCGCTTTCCGAACCAAGGTCCGTTCGGATCAAAATCGAAAACCTCGATTTCGTTGCGGTGGGTCGATGCATCGAGCAAGGCACGTCGGGGATCTTCAATGCGGCGTCCTTGCCGCGCCCCATCCTCTCTGGCTCCGCCGATGCGGAAACCAGCCGCTTCATCACCCTCGGCAAAAAGGGATGCCAGATAAGAATAAGAGACCTCCTTTGCGGGCCCGGCCTCTCGAATCATTCCCCGATCAATCCAAATTGCCCGGTCGCACAGATTGGTGATGGACGCAGTGTCATGCGAGACGAGCAGTAGAGTTCCACGCTCCTTAAACTGGCGGATAAAACGCATGCATTTTTGCGTGAAGGCCGCATCACCTACAGCCAGGATTTCGTCGACGATCAGTACGTCTGCATCCACATGAGCAACAACTGCGAAAGCAAGACGCGCGAACATGCCGCTGGAATAAAGTTTGACCGGCTGGTCAATAAAGTCACCGATGCCGGCGAATTCTGCTATCGATTCGAAGCGCTGAGCAATCTGCTCGCCAGAAAGCCCGAGAATTGAGGCGGCGAGAAATACGTTTTCCCGTCCGGTAAATTCAGGATTGAAGCCGGCGCCGAGCTCCAGCAAGGCAGCGACACGACCCTTCACTTCGACCGAGCCAGTGGTCGGCCGAAGCGTACCTGCAATAATCTGAAGTAATGTTGACTTGCCAGCGCCGTTGCGCCCAAGGATTCCCATTGTCTCGCCGCGACGGATTTCGAAATTTATGTCACGGAGAGCCCAGTATTCAGAGTAGTATTTATGGCCTCCGCGGGCGAAGACCTGCTTCAGCCAATCCTGCGGCTTGCGATAAATTCGGTACGCCTTGCCGCAGTCGCGAGCGACAATCGAGAGGTCAGACGACATCAGCAAATCCCGGCCTCAGGCGTGCGAAACAGAGGTAACCTAGCCATGCCAGGGCCCATGAGGCAAGAATGGTGGCGGCGAGAAACCAGAAGTCGGGCAGCAAGCCCCAGAACAACACATCCTTCGACATTTCTAGGGCCGGGGTGAGAGGGTTTAAATAAAGCACGAAACGGATCTTTTCTGGCACGGCGGCCACAGGATAAAAGATCGGGCCGAGGAAGAGAAGGACTGTGACAAGAACAGCGACGACGTGCCGGAGGTCACGCAGGAACACGCCCAGCGCAGCAAGCATCCAGGTAAATCCCAGGGTGAACAGGATCACGGGCAGGACCACGACCGGCAGCAAAAAGATAGTTAAGGGCGGCAAGCCCAGCATAATGGTATATATGACCATCATTACGCAGAAACCGATTGAAAAATTTACCAGCGCCGACACCATTGCCACGAGTGGTAAGATCTCCAGTGGAAAGACGACCTTCTTCACATAGCTAATGTTTTCCATGACCAATCCCGGGGCCCGGGCCACACATTCCGCGAAAAGGTTAAATACCAACAGCCCTGAGTACAGCAGCAAAACAAAGTTCGCGTTCGCTCCCGGTGGCACCTGCCAGCGAGGTTGAAATATTACTGAGAAGACAAATGAGTAAGCAGCCACCATCAATAGCGGTGTTAGGACGCTCCAGAAGATACCGAGCAAAGACCCCCTGTAGCGCGCCTCAACCTCTCGTCTCGCAAGGCGCAAGATAAGTGTGCGGTATCGTACAGTTAACCGCAGGATACTGATTGGCGAGACTGGAGAGATCGACGCGTCCGACATGCGCGGCATATGAGCGCTTTATCTCAGGTCGTAAAGGGCAGGCGGCGGGCCCTATGGCAGTAGGAGCAGCCGGCTGGTATGACCGTGCTCTCATGCAACCGGACACAAACTCATTCCGATGCGCTATGCGACAGATGATGCGTCCCCAGACCAGCTGGTTCCGGCCCATGATGGCCTGAAGGAGCTTGAGCGCATCGCGCCTGGCTCATCGCCCGCCATCTTTCGAGAGGCAGAGCGACTGGGGGCAATCAGCGCTTGGTGGGGGCATGTCCCATTTGCGCAGTGGCTTATGCATGTCGCGCGCCCACGAAAGGTGGTCGAGCTCGGCACCCACAACGGAGTGTCCTATGCCGCCTTCTGCTCCTCAGTGCTTGCTGAAGGGCTCGACTGTCGCTGCGTCGCCGTGGACACTTGGCTTGGCGACCACCAGGCCGGGCACTACGGCGATGAGGTCTATCAGGAGTTAAAGGCTTGGCACGACGCACGATATGGCGCGTTCTCCGAACTCCTCCGGTGCACCTTTGACGAGGCAGCGCCAAGTGTAGCTGATGGCAGCGTCGATCTGCTGCACATCGATGGTCTGCATACCTACGAAGCTGTTCAGCATGACTTGCAGGTATGGCTGCCGAAGCTTTCGTCACGTGGAATTGTACTGCTGCACGACACCAACGAACGGTCTGCAGATTTTGGCGTATGGCGCCTTTGGGCAGAGTTGAGGGACCGTTATCCTACCTTCGGCTTCCTTCACAGCCACGGGCTTGGGCTTATCGCTGTCGGGGCGGAGACGCCCATGGCCGTGCGGACGCTGTGCGCTATTCGCGAACCGGCCCGGATCAATTCGCTGGAAGCGATCTTCTCAATCCTCGGGCGCCGTTGGTCAGCCGAAGGCGAGCTTACCTATGAGCGGACTGTGTTGGCGCCAGGTGCGGCTGCCAAGGTGCAGGAGGCGGTTGAAGCACTCACCACTGCCCGTGAAGAGGCGAAGCGACAGGCCGAGGAGCTTGCTGCTGCCCAGGACGAGGTAAGGCGCCGAACCGAAGCACAGGAGGAAGCTGTGCGGGAGCGCCGGGCCGCCGCCTTGCGAGTGGAGGAAATTGGACAGGAACTGGATGCAGCGCGCCACAGCGCTGCGGAGGCGCGCGAGGCGGCCGATCTGGCCGCCCGAGAGATCTTGAGGGTAAGGGCCGAGGCCGCAATTGCTGCGGAGGCAGTGGAGGCAATTCGTTCCAGCTCCACATGGCGTGCCACTCAGCCGCTAAGAAACCTGGTCACCCGCGCCCCGGCCCTGCGCGACGCCGCAAGGACAGCAATACGAACGGCGCGGCTTTCTTGGCGGACCCTAAACCGATCGCATCACAAAATACGACTAAAGGTAGCCCGAAGTGGGCTGTTCGACCGAGATTACTATCTGGCGGCGCATCCAGACGTAGCGGCTGCCGGAATCGACCCTGTTGATCATTATCTGGAGTACGGTTGGCGGGAGGGGCGGGATCCCTCCCCACTCTTCTCGACCCGCGGCTACCTCAAACGTCACGAGGATGTCCTTGCCCGTGGAACAAATCCACTGGTCCACTATGTCATGTTCGGAAGGCATGAGGGGCGAGCGATAGTAACCGGCGCGAGCGTGGAGATGCGATGGCCGCTACCACGCTCCCGCAATCGCAAGGCGCTCGATCTATGCCTCGCTGTGTTGCGAGAGCCAAGCCTTGGGTTAACGATTTTCCGCGAAAGCCGCAGCCTCGGACTACGCAGATCAGCGTATCTTGCGTGGGAAACTCACGCAGCCCCAGTGGCGAATGACTATCCTTCAGCGATCTCAGCTCCTTCACTGCCGGGAACTGTCACGCCATCTTGCCGCGAGAGCTGGATGGCCGAGGTTTTGCGTGTTGTTCCCTATTACCTCGACCCGAACCGACGCCAGAATCCTCCGATTCCTTCCCTGCGAATTGCGGTACATCTCCACCTTTATTATGAAGACATGGTGGAGCAAAGCATCGGTTATTTAAAAAACATTCCCGTTGAATTCGACCTTTACGTTTCGGTCCCGGTAGGACGCGAGGTGGCGGGCACGCGGCAGCGTTTAGCTGATGCGCTACCATTTGCCTCCATGATCCATCTTGAGCAAGTGCCCAATCGCGGACGGGACATTGCGCCGTTAATAGTGCAGTTTGGCCAGCGCCTTCTGGAATATGATATCGTCGCGCACTTCCACACCAAGAAAAGCCCACACAACTCTGGCCTTGCAGCCTGGTATGAAAATATCATGGATGCACTCTGTGGTTCCGAGTCCATTGTGGCTCAGATCCTTGATTTGTTCGCGCGTGATGCAAAAACCGTTTATCCGGCGGGTAATCAACTTCGAGTTTGGGACGTGACGGGCTGGAGCGCCAATGTGCCCGTCCTGGAACGTTTTCTTGAGAAGCATGGACTTGGTAAAGCGCAGGATTATCCTTACACGGAATTTCCGCAAGGCATGATGTTCTGGGCGACATCCCGGAGCCTTCGCCCATTTTTACAATTACCGCTGAGTTATGAAGATTTTCCGGATGAGCCAATTCCGCCCGACGGAACGTTGGCCCATACGCTGGAGCGGCTGCTTCTGTTGCTGGCGCAAGCTGAGCCCGGGCGGAACTACCGCATAGAGACGCCGGCCCTTAGCCGGGAGCCCGTTGATTGGGTGGAGGCCAGGCACGATTTCTCGGCAAGCTTGGTCCACGACACTGTGAAGGTGCTCGCCTACTACCTTCCTCAGTTTCATGCGACGCCCGAAAATAGTGCGTGGCATGGGGAGGGCTTTACGGAGTGGCATAAGGTTCGGGGCGCCTATCCGCTCTTCCAAGGTCACTACCAACAGCACGTGCCGCACCCCGATGTCGGCTACTACCATCTGGACGCTCCCGACCAGCTGCGCAAGCAGGCGGAAATGATGCGTCAAGCTGGTGTGCATGGTATGATATTCTATCATTACTGGTTCACAGGCAGGCTAATTCTCGAGAAACCGGCGCAGATGCTGCTGGCGAGTCCAGACGTACAGATGCCCTTCTGTTTCTGCTGGGCTAATGAAAACTGGACGCGGCGCTGGGATGGTAACGAACGCGAGATTCTGTTGAAGCAGACCTACTCGCAAGAGGACGCCATTGAATTCATTCGATATCTGATCCCCTTCTTCCGTGACGAGCGCTACATCAAGGTCGAAGGTCGGCCGGTTCTTTTCGTGTACCGGCCTTCCTCGATCGAGGCAAAGTACGACTACATCGGCCTCTGGCGCAGTGAGTGCGAAGCTGCAGGCCTGCCCGCACCCTACGTCGTTGCGGTACTTACCCGCGGTGCCACATCACCGCAGGCTCATGGGATGGACGCCGGGGCTGAACGCGTCCTGCACGATTGGCTCGGCCCGCACGCCCGCGATATTCGCGGGGCCTTGCGGCCCTACTGGCCCCTGAATGGCGGCGTGCTGGACTACCGCGAGGTCGCCGAGCACTATATGCAGAAGACGCCTGTGCGCGACTTTACGATGTTCCGCTCCCTCGTGCCCGTTTGGGATAACGCCGCCCGTTACGCATCCGACGCGATATTGCTACATAACTTTACGCCGGAGGCTATGCAGCGTTGGGTTGAACATCTGATCCATGATGCGGAACAGAATTTGCCGCCCGACCGGCGGTTCGTTATCGTCAATGCGTGGAACGAATGGGCGGAGGGTGCGCATCTCGAACCTGATTTGCGATTTGGCTATGCCTATCTGAACGCAATCGGTCGCGCTATCAGCGGCCATCGGTTCGATTTGCTTGACTATGTGCAGGTGCGGGGAGACACCGTTCTTCGCCTGCAAATCGACACAGCTGCGGCGGAACGGCTTAAAGCAGCGCCTGAAGCGCGTCGTCGATTTATTCACTGCCTCGCCTCGTCCGCAATACTTGGGCGCTGCCGACTGCTGCTGCGGGATAGTTTGCTCGCGACCGAGCTGCGCGCGCTTGGGCTCAACTGCGAGCTCGACGGCCTTACGGAGCCTCATTTCACCCTCACCTTCTCCGACCTCTATCTCTTTCCCGCACTGACGCTGGAACGGATGCTTCAAATGGCGCTGCGGCACCCAGGCAATGCCATTTGCGCAAGTCCACGAAATGACGCCACCTTTTTGCACGATTCTAATTGGCAGAATGGACATATTCCCTACAGCGCGCGCACGGGAATGGTGCTGCAGCCTCCTGGGCCGATCGGCTACAAGATCTGCGCCCAGGCACCTTGCTTCAAGCTGGGCACCAACATCGTAGCTGTGGCAGACCGCGTTTCCACGGTCATCCGCTACCACGCGCATGCAGAGAGAGCCCTACTCATGAATGCGTTGCTGTCGCTCCTGTCTCAGGAGGGATGCAACGTGCGGGCCTGCATCGGTGTCCAGGACATGCAGGACTCCGAATTGGCCGATTTACGTCGTGCGGTAGAGGCTCTGCCCTGGGCGGCAGATTGCCAACCGGTTTTTCGCGCCTTCCACTCAAATGCCGACGCGCCCGACCTGCGTTCAGAGATGCTGAATGAGATGCTGCGCGTCGCCGGCCCGGACTACGTTGCGTTCCTCGACTATGACGACATCATGTTTCCCCATGCCTACGGCACGCTGCTACGGCGCCTGCGGGAAACGCAAAAGAATGCTACATTTGCACGCGTCTATTCGACCAAGCTAGATCATGAGCGGGGCCTAGTTCTCCAGCGCGATGCTGTCTTCACGCACGGTAGAAACTACCAGGATTTTTTAATTACGAACCATGCGCCGATTCACAGCTTCATGCTGGACATGAGGAAAATTGACGCCAGCACCATCGAGTATTTTAGCGACATGAAGTTTATGGAGGATTACTACCTCACGCTGCAGATTTTTTCGGCCGAAGGGAGCGATTGGGATTCTCTTCGACAGAACGTGTTCATCGGCGACTACATTTATCTTCATGGCGGCAAATCCAATACGCTTGCCATCGACGACGCCGAGCGCCGGCGCGAATCGATCACCGGCGTGGACTACCGCTTGTCTGAAACGCGAATTGCGAAATTGAAGCGGCAGATCACCTGAGCTGCCAAAGCTACAAGAGCGCTTCCCAAGGGCGGCTAGTGGAGGGTGCCGGACCCTGTCCGCGACCTACTGACTTGTGGCGGACGTGCCTCGGCCTTCCGCCAATCAGATTTCACGCGAGCCCTGCCAGATCCCTCACGATTTAAGTCCAGAGATCGTTGGCCAACACCACGTACATGCCTGCATCGCCGAAGCCAGCAATATCGGCACGGCTGTCGCCGTTCAGGTCTGCAAGCTGGCGGGGGAAACGGTCGGCGTTCGACCAGCCGCCTGCGTTGTCGCTGGCGCCGAAGTTGTCATAGCGCAGCGCGATCGACCCGAAGCCGCCGGAGCCGTTGGCCAGGGCCACGTACACGCCTGCATGGCCAAACCCCACAAGGTCGGCGCGGCCATCGCCGTTCACGTCGGCAAGCTGTCGGGGAAAGCGGTTGTCGCTCGACCAGCCACCTGCGCTGTCGCCGGCGCCGAAGTTAGTATAGACGAGCGCCATCGGCCCGAAGCCGCCGGAGCCGTCGCCCAGGGCCACGAAAACGCCTGCATGGCCGAACCCCACGATATCGGCACGGCCATCGCCGTTCACGTCGGCAAGGTGGCGGGGAAAGCGGTCGTCGCTTGACCAGCCACCTGCGCTGTCGCCGGCGCCGAAGTTGTTATAGACGAGCGCCTTCGGCCCGAAGCCAGGAGGTGCCTTGTCGCCGTCGAAGCGCCAGGTGAAATCGTGGCTGAGGATTTCATTGGCCAGTTTGGCACCGCCGAGGCCGAACTCGGAAAAGGCGCGGCCATCCCAGGCATAGTCATACTCGCTGCCCAGCCCATTGCCGCCACTCGGCGCGCCGCCGAGCGTGGTCCAGTAATAGGTCGGCATCACTTCGTTGGCCGAGGCGTCGAAGTAGCTATAGGTCCAGACCGTGCCGAAGGATTGCGGGCCGGACCAGGGATCCTCCGCCTCGATGGTGTAGGCGCCATACGGCGTGGTGATGATGTCGCCCGCATCGTAGGTATCCAGGCTTTGGACCACCCGGCCCGTGTAGTAATCGCCGTTGCGGGCGTCGAACCGCCAGCGAAAGATGGCGCTGGGTTCGACGGAGGCGAGCACGGTGCCGGCCCGGCCGAAATCATCCCAGACCCGGCCGTTCCAGGCATAGTCGTATTCGGAACCGAGGCCGGCATAGCCGCTCGGCGCTCCGTTCAGCACCTGGCTCGAATAGCTGGGCAGCAGCCGCGACGCGCTGTGGTCGAAGTAGCCCCCGGTGGTCCAGACCGTGGCATCCGCATGGAGCTGGCCGGCCAGCGCGGTTTCGGAGGTGATGGTGTAGGTGCCGCGCGGCATGGCCAGCTGGTCGCCAACGTCCCAGGCCGTGCTGTGCCCGATCAGGAGCCCGCTGTAGGTGTCGCCGTTCCGGGCCGCGAAGGTCCAGCCCAGCACCACATCCGGTATTCGGTCCGCCTGCAGCGCCCCGCCCTGGCCGACCAGGACCCAGGCGCTGCCGGTCCAGGCGCGGTCCAGCTCGCTGCCCAGCCCGCCATAGCCGGTCGGCCCCGCACCGCCGCTTTCCAGCACGAAATCGGCGCGCGCGGCGCCATCGTAGTAGCGGGTGGTGTGGACGGTGCCGGCAACCCCGACCTGCGCCTGGTCCTGGCCCAGGGGCGCCTTGGTCAGGATCTGGTAGACGCCATGCGCGGTGCGAAGCGTGTCGCCGGGCGCCCATTGCGAGCCTTTCCCCAGCAGGGTGCCGAACACCAGGTCCCCGCTATCGGCAGTGAAAGACCAGGTGAACAGGCTGTCCGCCAGGTTGTCGACATCGGCCTGGTCGGCGCCGCCCCGGCCGAAGCTGTCCCAGCCGCTGCCGGTCCAGGCGGCATCCACCTCGCTGCCCAGCCCGCCGAAGCCGGCCGCGGTGGATTCGCCGAGCCGGGTCAACATCCAGACCCCGGTGCTGTCCCGGTACCAGCCGACGGAGATCCACCCCTCATCCATGCCGAAGGCGCTGAGATCCGTGCCCTGCGGCGCGGCGGCGACAATCGTGTAGCTGCCATGCGCCGTGCCGAGCGTGCTGCCCACGACGTAGCGGGTGGAATCCTCGACCAGCAGCCCTCCCCAGCTATCGCCGCTGGTGGCGCGGAAGGTCCAGGTGAAGATGCTGTCGGTCACGGCGGCGGAGGCGTTGGGAAGCGCCGAATTCGTCATGCGGCACTCCTGGGCCGGGGTTGAACCGGGAGAGGCTACCAGGGCGGCGCTGAAAGCCTGGTTAAGCGGGCGCCCGCGCTGGCTCCTGCGGCTCCACCGGCCGGTTCCGTCTGACGCCGAATTGCTCTATTCGCCCGCCGCGATGGCGCGCTGGCCGAAGGGACCAACCTCATGATGACGCTCGATGCCTGGCTGACGGAGGCCGAGGCCCTGCTGTCCGCCACCCGCGCGCAGCAGATGGCCGAGGTGATGGACGCGGCGGTGGCCGCCACCGTCAACGCCCTGGCGGCGGGGCGGCCGTTGCTGGTTTGCGGCAATGGCGGGTCGGCGGCCGATGCCCAGCATATCGTGGGGGAACTGGTCGGCCGCTTCCTGAAGGAGCGCCGGGCGCTGAAGGCGATCTGCCTGTCAGCCGACGCGACGTTCCTGACCGCCTGGGCCAATGACTACAGCTACGCCAGCGTCTTCGCCCGGCAGGTCGAGGCCTATGGCGAGCCCGGCGGCGTGCTGCTGGGGCTTTCGACCTCGGGCAATTCGGAGAATGTGGTGCAGGGCTTCGAGGCCGCGCGCAGGATCGGGATGACCACCATCGGGATGACCGGGCAGGGCGGCGGCAAGCTGGCCGCGGTGTCGGACCACCTGCTGGCGGTGCCCTCCGCCTTCACCCCGGCCATCCAGCAGGTGCATCTGGCGCTGTATCACTGGTTCTGCGCGGCGGTGGAGGAGCGGTTCGCGGCGTAGAGGCGGGCGAGGCCCGGCCCGGCAGGCGGCCGCCCGGGAGTGTGGGGAATTCCGTGTGCGGCCGGTCGGTTGAACGACACGGTCAGGCGGTGGCCCACTCTCGCGACGGCATGGTCCACTCCTTCTCAGGCGGCGCTGAAGCTGCTCTGTCTCGTCTTCAACAGGACCGGAATAACTGATTTGTTGGTGTCCCCGGCGGGATTCGAACCCACGGCCCCCAGATTAGGAAGCAAGGGGTGTGGGAACATAAGGTGACCGATGGCCATGGGATTGGCCGCTTTGGCCGAGGCCCCAAAAATCCAAAGCTACCACCCGGCTACCACGCCGAAGGCGGTGGTGAAACAGGGATTTGTCAGTTGTGGTGCTGCGGCAGCGCGACCGGGCGCCGAGGCGATCGAATGGATGCCTCGCCTTCCGATACAGCAATGCTGTTGCGCGTGCTACCGCAATGCTGTATCGCTTGCTCATGCACAGCGTCATCGAAACTCCGAGCTTTACCCGCCGCTCCGATGCGCTGCTGTCACAGGCGGAGCGGGCGGCGCTGATCGCGACGCTGGCGATGAACCCAGAGGCCGGCGACGTCATGGTCGGGCTCGGCGGGGTTCGGAAGCTGCGCTGGGCGCCGGCGGGCCGGGGCAAGAGCGGCGCGTTCCGGGTGATTTACTACCTGCTGAACGAAGGCCGGCCGGTCCTAGCCATCTTTCTCTACGGGAAGAACGAACAGGCCGACCTGACCCCAGCACAGCGGAAGGCCGTGATGCAGTTGGTTGCCGCGATGAAGGAGAAGCGCTGATGGCCAGAAAGCCGAAGATCAACGTCGCCGATGAGCTTGTAGCCGCCGTGGCCGAGGCCGCCGCGATTGTGCGGGGGGAGGCAGAGCCGACGCGCGTTCATCTGGCGCCGGATGTGCCCGATATCCGCGCCATCCGGGAGAAGATGGGCCTCACCCGGGAAGCCTTCGCGGAAAGGTTCGGCCTGCGGGTGGGCGCCTTGCGGGATTGGGAACAGGGGCTCCGCACGCCGGACCCATCCGCGCGCACGCTGCTGAAGGTGATCGCGGCCGAGCCGGAGGCTGTGATCCGCGCCCTGGCCGCGTGATCTCACGCCGCGCTGGTCGGCTTGGCCCTGCCGATCAGCGCCACCTCTGGCTGCACCACATGCAGCAGCGCCATGACAGCTTGGCCGGCCCATTGCGCGGCAAATCCGTCCCATCCCGTATTCGGATCGCCGGCGGCGGAAGCCTCACGCAGCGCGGCGCCGGCCAGCGCCAGAACGCCACTCATCGTCGTCGGGCTGGCCTCATCCAGGGCGTCGCACGCCGCGAAGTAGCGGGCGGCAAGCGGGCATTCGTCGAAGTCGTCCTTGCCGCCGAGCGCGTTGAAGCGTTCCAGGGACGCGGCATGTTCGGTGCACAGGGCGACAAGCCCCGCATCCGGGTCTATCATCGCCGCGCCCGGAGCCGCCACCATCATGGCGGCCAGTGATGCGACCAGCGCACCGCGGCGGGTGAGCACAGATCGCACAGTTGGTGTATGGTCAGCCGTAGCCTTGGGCATGGGTCGCTCCGCGCCTGGGGTTAGGCCGGGTGGCGGCGTTACCAGCGCCGCTCCCGGCTGCTGCTTTGTGTGTCGTGTATGCCGCATATGTCAACGCTACATATGCCGTTGACGCCGATGTCGTCGGCTGGCATTCCATCGGCATGGATGAGCCTTTGTCGGAACGCATCATCACGCCGATGCAAAAGTCGCTGGTTGCGGCGGTGGATGACTTCCGCTTCGCAAACCGCATCGCGTCCAGGGCCGAGGCCATTCGCCGCCTGATCGAGCTTGGCCTCGCTGCCGCGAAGGCCGCCCCCTCGAAATCCTGAGTGGCCGAGCGACCGAACGCGATTTCTTTTGCCGTCGCCGAGCGAATCACGTTTCGGTCCCGTTGCCTCCTGGCCCGCTTCGGTCGGATCATCCGCTCCCTGAAACGGGAGCCGGCCGCGATGGACGAAGATCAAGCTTCGGGCGATTTGCCGCAGACGGATTGGGTTAAGCATCTCCCAGATCAAATACTGTTCTTTGATGTTGAGACCACTGGGATTGGCCCAAATGATCGTATAGTGGCGTTTGCTGCAATCATGCTCGATTGGTCTCTCGCGGATCAATCAAGGCTTTCTACGAAGGTCATGAATTTCGTTTTCGATCCCGGCATACGCTCGCATCCGGAGGCGGAGGCGATACATGGGATGGATGATTGGTTTTTGCGGCATCAGGAGCCGTTCTCGAAGCAAGCCGCGGTCATCGCTGAGTTCGTCAGCGGCGCCGATCTTATCGTCTCGCACAATATTGATTTCGATTATCTTTTTCTTCTGCGCGATTTGAGTGCCGCCGGTATTGCGCTGCCGCGCACAAAAGCTGAGTGCACGATGCGACTGTGGGCGAACACTCATCGCCTTAGATATCGCCCATCGCTGAATGCGATTGCATCCGAAATCGGCCTGCCGCAACGTGAAGCTAGGCACTCTGCAATGGAAGATGCCTGGCTGTGCATGGTGGTCTGGCTCTACCTGAAGACACCATGGCGTTTGGGTGCATTTCCTGGGGGTGAGGCTGCGGTGCGGAAAAACGTCCAGCCGGTGCCTCAGCGGCCGGATGGCCGTCTGCCCCCGCGGAGGCGCGCCGTATAGGTGCAGGCCACCGCGCGCCGGACCGCCCTCAGTTTTCAAGGAATCCTTGCGAACTGACGCTGCGTCTACAGCCCCAGCGCTCGCGCCGTCGCCGGCCCCACCACGCCATCCGGCGCCAGCCGCATCCGCTCCTGGAACTGCTGCACCGCGATTTCCGTGACCCGGCCGAACACGCCATCCTGCGTCAGCATGAACCCGGCCCATCCGAGCGCGCGCTGCACCCGCAGCACTGCCTCCCCCCGATGGCCGATCCGCAGCATGGTGGCGATCGGCCGCACCGGCGGCGGCTCCCCCGCCGCATCCGCATAGGCCGCCGCCAGCTTCTGGTCATAGGCGTTGGCGGCATAGCCCGGCCCATTGTAGCGCCGGGCGAAGCCGGCCCAGTCGCGGGCGCGCAGCAGCCGGTCCAGGCCTTCGGCGCGGAGGAATGCGACCAGGGCATCCAGCTGCCGCCCCTCGCTTTCGGAGACGGCCGCCACATAGCCCTCCACCGTCGCGTGGCCGGCCGCCCGGTGGTTGCTGCCGAGGATCTGCGCCAGCCCCCAGGATGCGCTGCACAGCGCCTGCGGCCGGGCCAGGGCGGCGGCGGCATCCAGGCGCGGCCACTCCCCCGCACCTCCGGCATAGAGGCGCCGGTCCCAGGGCTGAGCGGAGATGCGGGGGTGGGAGGCATCGAAGCGCCGGCCGGTCGCACGGCTGAATAGATGCGCCTCGAACAGGATGCGCGGCCGGCCATCGAGCAGGAAGCCGCCAGCGCCGCCGGTCTCTACCGTCAGCACCGCCTGGACGGCCGCCACGCTGTCGCCCAGCGCAGCGGCCGCGCGCAGCATATCATCCGGCCGGAGCTTCTTGCCGCGCGCCTCCGCCGGCACCGGTGTGGGTAAGGGTGGAGCCACCACGGGCGCCTCCACCAAATGATGCGGTGGCGCCGGAGCTGCGGCCACGGCTGGCGCTGCGGGCGCCACGGACCAGCCGGAGGTAAGCCAGCCATATAGACGGCTCCAGCCGTTCATTGCCGGCCGACTCCGGCCACGTCGCGGACAACGGCCGGCAGCGCCGGCACGCTCGCCGACACCAGCACCCGCGCGGCCTCGCCCGTCACCATCTCCGCCACCCGACCAGGCGGCACGCCGAGCTGCGCCAAGGTGCCTGGCAGGGTGCGACGCAAGTAGGACGCGCCGACCTCTGCTGCCGCATCCAGCGCGCCGGCGCCGGCCGCCTGCACCCGGGGATCTGCCAGCACCAGGCCGGCAGCACGGCCCAGCGCGGAATCCAGCCGCAGCCGCGCGGCCCGGTCGCGCAGCCATGCAGCGACATAGAGCGCGAGCGCGCTCACCACCGCGCTGGCAAGCGCCAGCGCAGCCTCTTGCAACTGCTCCATTGGTATCTCCTATGGATGATGCCGCCCTGGCCCGGGGCGGCGCGGGGTTACGTCCCGCCGAGGCGCTTGCGTGCGGCCTCAACCAGCATGTCGATCAGCCGCGTGCCCAATGCGCCCGAAAACCCGGCCGCGCCGCCGACCACCAGCAGGCCCCGGCCCGCCTCATAAAGCTCCGGGTGCCAGTAGATCGCCACGGCGGCCGTGGTGACGCCCAGCGTGGCGCCGACGCCGGCCTCGATGCAGAGCAGCACGGCGGACCGCACGCCGCTGTGCAGGGCCAGCATCACGCGCGCGAAGGCGCCGAGGAGGGCCGAAATCGCCGCGATGCGGACGGCCTGGAATAGATCATCGCTCATCCGCGCGGCAATCACGCGGGCCAGTCAATGGCGGGCAGGCTCGCGATCAGGTCCGCGACCGTAGGTGGTGGCGCCCCGGCCTGGACCTCGGCAAGCCGGGCATAGGCCGCGAGATAGACCGCATCCCGCCAGGCAACGAAGGCCGCGGCCTCCGCCGCCCAGGCGGGAACGGTGCTGGCGGCGTAGCCGGCGCAGGAGGCGGCGGAGCTGTAGTCGCGGGCGTGAGCTGTGGCCTCGACCAGCGCGGCGATGGCCGCCCGGTAGTCATCGAGCGTCGCCACGGGTGCCGGAGCGGTAAAGACGCCATCCGCATAGGCGCCGCCAGCCCGCGCGCCCGGCCCCGCAGGCACCGCCACCAGGGGCGCCGCAGGCTGCCAGCCGGCATCCACCGCGACGACATTGACCACCATCCCGTCCGGATCGACCAGGGCTACCGTCACCGGATCACCCGACGCCTCACCGGCGCGCAGGGCGACCAGCGCCAGGGTCGCCTCGTCCGCCGCAGCGATCGTCGCCAGGGCTGCGTTCCAGGCGTCCAGCGACGGGCTCGGCTGCGTCCCGCCTTCGGTGTCAGGCAGGGCCGGCGGCGCCTCGCGCCCTGCGGTCAGGGCAACCGCCGCCTCATAGGCCTCGGCCGCGCTGGCCAGGCCGTGCAGGCGGGCATTCTCGGCCTCCGTTGCCGCGATCTCAGTCGGGCTGGCCTCGGCCATCGCGAGCGGGGGCAGGACGCAGCGCGGGTGGCCGCCGATCAGCGACCAGCGGCGCAGATAGCGGCCTTCGCCATAGGCGGCCGGGATCATGTCTGCGGCGGGCATCATGCAATCTCCTCGTATTGCGCAACTTCGGACACGCGCTGAACCCGCGTTTCCGCAGACCAGACGATGCGCGTGGCCGCCACACCCGTGACCTGCGGCGTCACAGTCTGCGCCGTGGTGTCGATTGCCAGCGTCGCATCCGCGCCCGCCGTGGTTTCGGTGTCCGTGCCGATGGTCTGGACCGACCCCTGCAAGGTCACGTTGCCGCCGTCCTGGCGGTAGTAGACGCCGCGACGGACGTAGCTCAGGCGTTCGGTGTCGCTCGCGCCATAGACCCGCCCGACGATCCGCGCCTCGATGATGACCGTCTCCCGAGGGCCGATGTGGACACGCGGGGAGAGGGAGAGCGGAGTGGCGTCGGTCGTGGTGCCCCCGGCACGCATCCGCCGTAGCGTGTTCAGGGCCACCGGCCCGGCAGGCATCCGGTCCAGGCCGGTGATGGCGTCACGCCTCACGCCTGCGTTGTTTGTGGTCGCGACGGCCATGACGCCGCCTTCCATGCTGACCGCCCTCATGGTGTCATTGGCGATAGCTAGAGGAGTGTTCGCGGCATCGAGATATTCGACGCGACGCAGGCCGGAAAAGATCGAGACGCCATCACCCGTCGCCACTGCGAGGCGACGAGTTGTCTCGGAGAAGGAAAGCGCCGTGACGCCATTGGAAGTGCCGCCGAGGAATGCTTTCGCGCCAGCGTCGAACAGCGGGCGCTCGTCGGCATACATCTTGGCGATCTGCGCGGGGGTGGGAGCGTAGGCTGAAATGCGATAGAGAGCAAATGCCCCACTAGCCGAGGATGCGTCATTGACGTTGGTTCCTAGGCGAAAAATCGCGCCAACAGCAGTCAACGACCCGAGCGTTGTTACTGTAGACACGCCCTCGCGGATGCCGTTGACCCACATTTCGAGGGTTTGACCTCGCCTAATACAAACGCACTGGTTCCACACGCCGCTGTTGAATGGTGTCGTCGCGTCAACAAGACGGTTTCCCGTGGTCCCATCGTTGACGACAAAGCGAGGGATGGAACCCCCTGCTGCCCCGACATTTATTCGTGGATTGGTGGTGGCTGGAACCGCACGATCACCACCAACCGTAAACGAGGTTCCCTTGTGCCAGAAAGCTATTGAAAAATCCCCGGTTCCGAAGTCCAAGTTTGCGTTATACGGCTGTTCTAGATAATTGCTGGACGACAATCCCGACCATGCCGCAATGTCGTTCCCCGTATTAACCGCTGCGCGGATCAGCGTGCCGACGACATTGAGGCCCTGGTTTCGGTAAGACCGATCTACGACCGCCAGCTTTGCTGACACCCGCGTAATGCTGATATCGGAAACGGAGTTAGTCCGGTGGATCGCAATTAACGAAGAAGTGCTTACTGCGGTGAATGACGCAAAATACGTTCCTGCCGCCGTCATCGAGGCGATAATGATGCCCACAGTCCCGCCGATTTGAAGGCGAACACCGCCCGTCGCTGCTGCGCTAATCTCGACTTCAACATTGTAAGTCTGACCAATGACCGTGGTGATGGTCTGAGAAAAATTGACCAACTCTGAGGTCGAAACTAGGCGGGCGGCGCCGCTTGACCAGATTACATAGTCGTCCGCATCGGTCGGCGTGCTGACAGTCCAGCCTGAAAGATCGCTGGTAAACTCGTTGTTAGTCAGCAATTCACCCGAGGCCGCAATCGCTCCCGCCGCGCCATCGCAGAGCGTGGCGAGGCGGATATCGCCGGGCTGCCAGCCGGTGGCGTAGTTAATAGCCGCGTAGGCAATCATGCCGTTCGATGGGTTGCCTTCGTCTGTGGCGAGAAAATAGACTCCCGCATCGCCTGCCATATGGGGGCCGACAGTGATTAGAGCATTTCCGGGCGTGAAGAGGCTACGGTTGCCGCTATTGAAGTAAGACGCGAGACGATCAACAGTATTTGCCTTTGTGGCGACATAAGGAATTGCGTGCTCTTCGCCAATCCCTCCGGT
>NZ_JAUYTS010000026.1 GCF_030695085.1 Falsiroseomonas sp.
CGACAGAGGCGGTCCGTCGAGCGATACAGCATAGTCAAGCGAGCCTGAGGGCCCTGGCCAAGCGCTACGGCATCAACCCGAAGACCGTGGCGAAGTGGCGCGCGCGAACCTCCGTCACCGACCTGGCGACCGGACCCAAAACCCCAGCCTCGACCGTCCTCACCATCGACGAGGAGGCCGTCGTCGTCGCCTTCCGTCGCCACACCCTGCTGCCGCTCGACGATTGCCTTTACGCGCTGCAGCCCACCATCCCGCACCTCACCCGTTCCTCGCTGCACCGCTGCTTGCAGCGCCACGGCATCTCACGCCTGCCCGAGGTAGAGGGCGAGGCTTCGCCAAAGCGGAAGTTCAAGAGCTACCCGATCGGCTTCTTCCACATCGACCTCGCCGAGGTCCGAACCGCCGAGGGCAGGCTCTATATGTTGGTTGCCATCGATCGCACCTCGAAGTTTGCCTTCGTCGAGCTGCACCGCGAGGCCAAGCAGCGCACCGCAGGCGATTTCCTGCGCCGCCTCGCCGGGGCCGTGCCTTACAAGATCCACACGGTGCTCACCGACAACGGCATCCACTTCACGACGCCAGGCGCCGGCGGTTCTGCCACCCCGCTCATCGCCGAAGCACTCGCCCGCGGCGAACCCATATGGGCCCACGCCTTCGAGTACGCTTGCGCGCAGCTCGGCATCGAGCACCGCCTCACCAAGCCCAAGCACCCCTGGACCAACGGCCAGGTCGAGCGGATGAACCGCACCATCAAGGACGCCACAGTCCGGCGCTACCACTACGACGCCCACGAGCAGCTCGAGCGGCACCTCGCCGACTTCGTAGCCGCCTACAACTTCGGCCGCCGACTGAAGACCCTGCGCGGACTCACGCCCTACGAGTTCATCTGCAAGCAGTGGACCGCAGAGCCACAGCGGTTCAACGCCAACCCGCTCCACCAAACGCCAGGACTAAACATCCTAGCCCCGGCGGCGCAGCGCCTGCTCGATCAATTGCCGGTCGCGCGCCTCGGTGCGGCGCCCATGCACCACGGCGAGCGCCCAGATCACCGCGATGCCCCAGGCCGCCTGCCCGGCGACGAAGGGCAGCAGGATGAACAGCAGCCCGCCGATCCAGAGCAGCCCGTTGAACACGGCCTGGAACGGCTTGCCGGCGAACAGGATGGCGAGCGGCGGGACGAGAAGGGCGAGGAGGTATTGCATGATACCCCTCATATCGCCCTGCCGCCCCTCCGGTTCAATCGGCGGGGCGGTTCAGGCCGCCGTTGCCATCTGAACCACTGAATCCGTCAAGGGATGCACCGAGGGGCGCACCACGCGGCCCTCCATCGCCTCCACCCGCCGCACGCCGATGATCTGGCCGAGATTGCCCGCCACCAGATGCACCATGCACAGCGGCATGGCGTGCAGTGTGACCTCGGCGCGGATCGCATCGCCGTCCCGCGTCGCGCGCACCACATCGGGGATCAGGTCGCGCTTGGCGAAAGGCTCCAGGATGCGCGGCAGCAGGCCGGGGGCGGCATCCGCCATTACGGTGAAACGCGCCGCGCAAAGCGGCTCGGGATCGTAGAAGGACATTTGGAAAGCTCCGGATCGGGTGGCGAAGAACCGAGAAGGCGCCCGGCCGCGCAGAAACCCATCCCCCGTGGGGGGGCTCGGGTCAGGCGGCCGGGCCGGTAATTCGGCCCGTGAGGATCCGGAAGGTCATCACAGCTTAGCTCTTAGCGCCTTCCGTCGGCGCAGGGAAGTCCTCCGCCGGGTGGCGGGCCTGCTGGCGCTCGATGACCAGCTTCTGGTGCGGGTAGGGGATCTCGATGCCGAGCTGGTCGAAGCGCTGCTTGATGCGGCGGTTGAACTCGCGGCTCAGGCTCCAGCGCGCCATCGGCTCGCCCTTGATGCGGGCGCGGATCACCACGCCGGAATCGGCCAGCCGCTCGACGCCCAGCACCTCCAGCTCGTCGCGGATGAGCGGGTTGAACTTCGGATCGGCGCGGATATCCGCCGCGACCTCCTTCATCACCTCCACCACGCGGTCGGTGTCCTCGCCATAGGCGACGGAGACGTCCAGCACCGCCATGGAGAAGTCGCGCGTCATGTTGGTCACGGTGGTGACGGCGCTGAACGGGACGATGTGGATCGAGCCATCCTGCGCCCGCAGCTTGATGGAGCGGATGGAAAGCTGTTCCACCACGCCCGCCAGCCCGCCGACGGAGACCACGTCGCCCACCGCCACCGCATCCTCGAACAGCAGGAAGATGCCGGTGATGACGTCCCGCACCAGGGTCTGGGACCCGAAGCCGATGGCCAGGCCGATCACGCCGGCACCGGCGATCAGCGGGGCCACGTTGACGCCGATCTCGGTCAACACATTCAGCGCCACAAATACGATGATGGTGCCGGACAGGATGGTCCGCAGCATCGGCAGCAGGGTACGGACCCGGGCGCTGCGCGCCGCCTGCGCGTCCCGCGACAGCCGCGCCAGGTAACGGGCGATGGCGGCGTTCGCCACTTCCCACACCGTCAGCGCGACCGCCACGGTCAGCGCGATGGAAACCAGCGAGGACAGCAGCATGGCGCCGAGCTGGCCGCGGCGGAACCAGGCGAAGGACTCCACCCCCCAGGCTTCCAGCAGGAACAGCAGGGTCAGGACGGTGATGATGGCGCTGACGATGCCCTTCAGCACCGGCAGATAGCGGTTGGCCCGCGCTTCCAGCCCCGGATAGCGCCGGGCCAGTTCGGGGCCGATGCCGAAGCCGCGGATGATGGCGCGCCGCAGCAGCTCATCCACCAGCTTGGCCAGCCCGATGATCAGCAGCGTGGCGAGGGAGACGCGCAGCAGGCGTTCGAAGCCATCCCGAACCTCCAGCGCCCAGACGCCCCACAGCGCCATCAGCCACAGGATCGCCAGCAGGTGCCAGACATCGGCCACGCGGTCCCGCAGCATCCGCAGCATCCGGCGCATGCGGTCCGGCTGGTCGCCCGGGCGAAGATCCGGGGCGCGCAGCAGGTCGGCCATCGTGGCGCGGTTCTGCAGGATGACGATGATCAGCAGCAGGGACACGACCAGCGCGGTCAGCCGCAGGATGGCGTCATGCGCCGCCCAGGGCAGGCCGAACAGCAGCCCGGCCTCGGCCACCGCATAGCCGAGGATGGCGACACCGGCGATGCGGCGCACCCAGACGGTGACATAGGCCGCCGTTTCATCCAGGCAGGGCACCAGCCGCAGATGGCTCGACGCCGGGGAGAAGACCATGCGCGACAGCGCCATCACCGCCCGCAGCGCGATGTAGGAGTTGTTCGCCGTCAGCAGCACCAGTTCGGTCGTCGGCAGCGGCCGCACCGCGCCGATCATGCCGTAGGAGATCACGGCGAAGGACAGCAGCGGCACCAGATCCAGCACCAGCCGGGCCAGCACCAGCGGCACGCGGCGCATGCGCGACCAGGCATCGCCATTCGCGGGCGCCATCGCATCCAGCCGGTTCGACCAGCGGCGCAGGAAGCGGCGGGTCAGCCATTCGGCCAGCAGGCCGCTGCCGAACAGCAGCGCCAGCTTCCAGGCGGCATCGATGATGCGGGCCTGGGTCACCGGGTCCCGCGCCAGGTCCGAGGCCCAGCGCGCCATGGTGGGCAGGTCCGTCGCGGCCTCCGCCGCCGCCACCAGGCTTTCCGAGAGGCCCTGCAGCCGTTCGGAAGCGCCGGTCAGCAACTGCGCGCCCAGCGTATTCGGGGCCAGCAGCGCCGGCTCCACCACCGCTGGCGGGGCGGGTGCCGGAGCGGGCGCGGCGGCATCGGGCGTGCCTGGGCCAGCCGCCGGGCCGGCGCCGCGCTGGGCGGCGACCAGCGCCTCCAGGCTCCGCAGCAATTCGGCGCGCGCCGCATCATTCCGCAGCGTCGCCAGCAGCCGTTCCATTTCCGTGGTTCCGCCGGCGGCCGCGGCGGGGGCGCTGCCGGCCGGGGTTGCGGGGGCGGGCGCGGGGCTTATCGCCTGGCCAAGGGCCGGGCCGCCCAGCAGCAGGGCCAGGATCGGCAGGATATGGAGAAGGGCGCGCATGGTTGGGGTGAACCTGCTCAACCGTTGCGGGTCAAGCCTGGAAGAAGAATGCGGGCTGGCATGTTGCAGTGCAACGCAACCCGGCGGAGGATATCCGCGTGACCTCCCCCGCGCCCCCGCTGCCCGTGATCATGCTCGCACTGATGGCGGCCCATCTGGCCGGCATGGGCGCCTTCCTCACGGTGCCGGTGCTGGCCCCGGCGATGGCGGCGGAAACCGGCGTGCCGGCCAGTCTGGCCGGGCTGCATACGGCGCTGGTCTATGCCGGGGCGCTGGTGACCGGGCCGCTGACCGGGCCGCTGATCCGCCGCTGGGGTGGCGTGCGAATGCTGCAGGTTTCCATGGTGGTGCTCGGCTGCGGCATCGCGCTGGCCGCACTCGGCCATCCGGCGGCGCTGGCGGCGTCTGCCGTGCTGGCCGGGATGGGGCATGGGCCGGTGACGCCGGGCGGCAGCCATCTGATCGCGGCCCATACCCCGGCGCGGCGCCGGGCGCTGGTGTTCAGCCTGAAGCAGGCCGGCGTGCCGCTGGGCGCCATGATCGTGGCCGCCCTGGCACCCGCCATCGCGCTGGTGGCCGGCTGGCGCATCAGCATCCTGTGCATGGCGGCGATCGCCTTCCTGGTGGCGCTGGGCATCCAGCCGCTGCGGGCCGGGCTGGATGCGGAACGGGACCGGCCGGGTGCGAGTGCCGGGCTGCTGGCGGTGCTGCGCGAATCGGCCGCCCATGTCGGCCTGCTACGGACCGAGCGGGAATTGGCGCGGCTGACGGTGATGGCCTGCGGCTACGGCATCGCGCAATTCTGCTTTTCCACCTTCTTCGTGGCCTTCCAGGTGGCGAGCCTCGGCACCCCCCTGGCGGAGGCCGGGCTGCGGCTGGCGCTGGCGCAGGCGGCGGGCGTGGTCGGGCGGGTCGGCTGGGCGCTGCTGGCCGACCGGCTCGGTGCCTCCCGCGTGCTGGCGGCCTGCGGCGGCGGCGCGGCGCTGGCTGGGCTGGCGCTGGCGATGGCCGGGCCGGGCTGGCCGGGCTTCCTGGTAGCGGCTGCCGGGGTCGTGATGGGCGCCACCGCCGTGGGCTGGAACGGGGTGATGCTGGCGGAAGCCGCGCGCCTGGCCCCGCCCGGCCAGGTCGGCGGCGCCACCGCGGCGCTGTCCTTCGCCTTCGGCATGACCATGCTGGTGGCACCCCCCGCCTTTTCCGGCCTGATCGCGCTGACCGGCGGCTATTCCGCCGGCTTCCTGATGTGCGTGGTGGCGGTGACGATCGGCGCCTTCGCCATATCGGGCGCGCGCAGGTAGCGGACCTTGCTGCCTTGCCGCCGTGGCGGGACGTGCCATCTTGCGCATATGACGACCTTCCTGACGGTCCTTGTGGGCCTTTCCCTGCTCGGCACGCTCGGCGTGATGTTCGCCGGCATGCTCGGCCTGGCGCGCAGCGAGGCGGCCGGCGGTGCCCGGTCCAACCGGCTGATGCGCTGGCGCGTGGTGATGCAGGGCGTGACGCTGGTGCTGTTCCTGATCCTCATCGCCGTATCCCGCGGTTGATGCCGGCTTTGGCCTTGCCTGCCTTGCCCCCACCGGACCCCCGCCCTATGGTCCGCACCGTTTTTGCATGTGCGAAATACGCCCGGCGCCGCCTTTCCGCGCCGCGCGACGACCAGGGACCCGGCAAATCATGAAAATCCTCGTCCCCGTGAAGCGGGTGGTGGACTACAATGTGAAGGTCCGCGTGAAGGCGGATGGCACGGGCGTCGAGACGGCGAACGTCAAGATGTCGATGAACCCCTTCGATGAGATCGCGGTCGAGGAAGCGGTGCGCCTGAAGGAAAAGGGCGCCGCCACCGAGATCATCGCGGTGTCCGTCGGCCCGACCGCGGCGCAGGAACAGATCCGCACCGCGCTCGCCATGGGCGCCGACCGCGGCATCCTGGTCGAGGTGGAGGGCACGGTCGAACCGCTCGCGGTGGCCAAGATCCTGAAGGCGCTGGTCGCCAAGGAATCGCCGGAACTCGTCATCATGGGCAAGCAGGCCATCGATGACGACATGAACGCCACCGGGCAGATGCTGGCGGCGCTGCTGGGCTGGGGCCAGGGCACCTTCGCCAGCAAGGTCGAGATCGCCGACGGTGCCGCCAAGGTGACGCGGGAGGTCGATGGCGGGCTTGAGACCGTCTCCCTCAAGCTGCCGGCCATCGTCACCGCCGACCTGCGGCTGAATGAGCCGCGTTATGCCTCCCTCCCCAACATCATGAAGGCGCGCAAGAAGCCGATCGAGACGGTGAAGCCCGCCGATCTCGGCGTCGATGCCGCGCCGCGCCTGACCGTGCTGAAGGTGGAGGAACCGCCGAAGCGCCAGGCGGGCGTGAAGGTCGGCAGCGTCGCCGAGCTGGTGGACAAGCTGCGCAACGAAGCGAAGGTGATCTGAGCATGGCCGTCCTGGTGCTCGCCGACCGCGGCGAAACCGTCTCCACCCCCACCCGCAGCGCCGTCGCGGCGGCGCAGAAGCTGGGCGGGGATGTGCATGTGCTGGTGCTGGCGCAATCCGATGCCGCCGCCGCCGCGCAATTGCCCGGCGTGGCCAAGGTGCTGGTCGCCGAGGGCGGCCCGACGGCGCAGGGGCTGGCGGAGCCGGTGGCGGCGCTGCTGGTCTCCCTGGCGCCGGCCTATGACCACCTGCTGGCCCCGGGCAGCGCGGCCGGCAAGAATGTGATGCCGCGCGTGGCCGCATTGCTCGATGTGCAGATCGTCTCCGACGTCGCGGGCGTGGAGGGGGCGGATACCTTCCGGCGCTTCATCTATGCCGGCAATGCGCTGGCGACGGTGAAGACGGCGGATGCGAAGAAGGTGCTGACCGTGCGCGCCGCCAGCTTCGACCCGGTGGCCGCCGAGGGCGGCAGCGCCGCGATCGAACCGGCCGCCGCCGCCGCCGATCCGGGCCTGTCCAGCTTCGTCGGCTCCGAGATCGCGAAGCTGGAGCGGCCCGAGCTGACCGCCGCCCGCGTGGTGATCTCCGGCGGCCGCGCCATGGGGTCTTCCGACAACTTCAAGATCCTGGACGGCATCGCGGACCGGCTTGGCGCGGCCATCGGTGCCTCCCGCGCCGCAGTCGATGCGGGCTATGCGCCAAACGACATGCAGGTGGGCCAGACCGGCAAGATCGTCGCGCCGGAACTGTACATGGCCTTCGGCATCTCGGGCGCCATCCAGCACCTGGCCGGCATGAAGGACAGCAAGGTGATCGTCGCCATCAACAAGGACGAGGAGGCGCCGATCTTCCAGGTGGCCGATTACGGCCTGGTCGGCGACGTGTTCAAGGTGATCCCGGAACTCGAAGCCGCGCTCGACAGCAAGTAGCCGGAAGCCCTCCCCCCCTCTCGGGGGAGGGTTGGGTGGGGGGTCTCCGCCACCCACGCGCCTGACCACGAACGAGAACGGTGAGACGGGCCACCCGTCCTGGGCGCCCCCTCACCCCACCGTTGAACGCATGCGTCCAACCCCCCCACCGGTTTGGAGGAGAGGGCGCGCCACGACCACCCGGCGGAGATCACGATGGGCCAGATCCAGAAACTCGGCGTCATCGGCGCCGGCCAGATGGGCAACGGCATCGCCCATGTCGCGGCCCAGTCCGGGCTGACGGTGGTGCTGCTCGACGTGGCCCAGGCGGCGCTGGACAAGGGCCTGGCGACGCTGGCCAAGAACATGGACCGCCAGGTTGCCAAGGGCACGCTGGGCCAGGCGGATCGCGACGCGGCGCTGGCCCGCATCTCCACCAGCACGGACTACGCCGCCTTTGGCGATTGCGACCTGGTGATCGAGGCCGCGACCGAGCGCGAGGACATCAAGCACAAGATTTTTGCGACGCTGACGCCGCATCTGCGGGCGGATGCGCTGGTCGCTTCCAACACCTCCTCCATCCCGATCACGCGCCTGGCCGCGGCGACGGACCGGCCCGGCCGCTTCGTCGGCATGCATTTCTTCAACCCGGTGCCGCTGATGAAGCTGGTCGAGGTGATCCGCGGGCTGGCGACGGAGGATGCGACCGTCGAAGCCGTCGCGGCGCTGGCGGAAAAAATGGGCAAGACGGTGGCCTATGCCGCCGACTACCCCGCCTTCATCGTCAACCGCATCCTGCTGCCGATGATCAACGAGGCCTGCTTCGCGCTGCATGAGGGGGTGGGCGATGTCGCCTCCATCGATGCCGGCATGAAGCTGGGCTGCAACCACCCGATGGGGCCGCTGGAACTGGCGGACTATATCGGCCTCGATACCTGCCTCGCCGTGCTGCGCGTGCTGCAGGACGGCATGGGCGACCCGAAATATCGCCCGAGCCCGCTGCTGGCCAAGTATGTCGAGGCCGGCTGGCTCGGCCGCAAATCCGGCCGCGGCTTCTACGACTACAGCGGGACCCCGCCGAAGCCGACGCGCTGAGCCATGTCCGAGCCGATCGGCGCCTTCGACAGGGTTGCCGGACGGGTCGGCATCCGCGCGGGCTATGGGCTGCTGGCGCTGGACCTCGCGGCGCTGGTCTGGGTGATCGTCGAATCCTTCCTGCCGCAGGGGCCGATGCTGCGGCTGGTGGATTTCGCCTTCGGCCTGGTGCTGGGGACCGAGCTTGTGCTGCGGCTGCGGGCCAGCCCGCGGCCCTTGCGCGAGCTGATGCATCCCGCCGGCATCGCCGATGTGGTGGCGGTCGCCGCCTTCCTGCTGGCGCCCTTCGCCCCCGGCTGGGGCTTTCTGCGCAGCCTGCGCACGCTGCGGCTGCTGCGTTCCGCCCGGCTGCTGGCCAAGCTGCGCCGCGACCTGCCGATCTTCCGCCGCAACCCGGAGGCGCCGATCGCCGCCGCCGACCTGCTGGTCTTCATCGCGGTGATGACCGGCATCGTCCACGCCACGCAATACGCCCGCAATCCGGAGATCGCGAATTGGGCGGATGCGCTGTATTTCACCGTGGCGGCGCTGACCACGACGGGCTTTGGCGACATCACGCTGGACGGCACCTGGGGCCGCTTCCTGACCGTGCTGATCATGCTGGCCGGCGTCACGCTGTTCCTGCGCCTGGCGCAGGCGCTGTTCCGGCCCGTGAAGGTCAGCTTCCGCTGCCCGAGTTGCGGCCTCGGCCGGCACGATACGGATGCGGTGCATTGCAAGGCCTGCGGCGTGCTGCTGAACATCCCCGACGACGGCGACTGAACCCCGCCGGCGGCTGGCGAGGTTGCCGACTGTCAGCACTGACGTGCATGCTTCCCGCATGGGCCGCGCAGACGGCCGTGACCGGGAGAAAATCCATGAATTTCAGCCGCCGCAGCCTGTTGGCCGCATCGCTCGCCCTTCCCGTCGCCGGTGCCGCGCGCGCGCAATCCGGCTGGCAGCCGACCCGGCCGATCCAGCTCATCGTCGGCTTCGCCCCGGGTGGCGGTTCCGACATCATCGCCCGCACGATTGCGGAGGCAGCCTCGCCGCTGTTCCCGCAGCCGCTGGTGGTGGTGAACCGGCCTGGCGCGGGCGGCGCCATCGCGGCGGAGGCGGTCAGCCGCGCCGCGCCGGATGGCCACACGCTGCTGATGGCGGGCGGGTCCGAGAGCACCTCCCTGCCCGCGCATCGGGACCTGCCCTATGACCCCAAGAAATCCTTCACCGCCGTCATCCGGCTGACCCGCAATGCGCATTTCATCTGCGCCCGCGGCCGCGGCGGCCGCTTCACCAGCATGCAGCAGGTGATCGAGGCGGCGAAGGTGCGGCCGGAGGCGCTGACCCATGGCTCCGCCGGCATCGGCACGCTGTCCCATTCCATCTTCATCCTGCTCGGCCGTGCGACGGGGACGGAGCTGCTGCACGTGCCCTACACCGGCGGTGGGCCGCAGCAGCAGGCGGTGCTGGCCGGGCAGGTGGACCTGGTGGTGCAGGCCTCGGATGAGCTGCGCGGCCTGGCGGCCTCCGGCGACCTCCTGCCGCTGGCCTGCGCCTCCGCCCAGCGCATGCCGGCCTTCCCGGAGGTGCCGACTTTGCGCGAACTGGGGATCGAGCTGGTGGCGGACAACATGAAGGGCTGGGTCGGCCCGGCCGGCATGCCGCCGGAGATGGTGTCCTCCCTGCATGACCGTTTCCGCCAGGCGATGGCGGCGCCGCGCTGGCAGCGCTTCATGGAACAGACCGGGGAGGCCGATGGCTACGCCAATGGCACCGACTTCCAGCGCGACATGGACACGCTGCTGGACACCATCCGCGCCGCGATCCGCCGAACCTAGTTTGTTTTTCGCGTGATCCGGACCTCCGGTGCCTTCGCACCTTCGGTCGTCACGCTCTGAGGACACAGCATGACCGAGACGATCCAGCCGCCCGCCCCCGCCGCCTTCATCGGTCTCGGCGTGATGGGCGCCGCCATGGCGGCCAACCTCGCCAAGGCCGGCTATGCGCTGACCGTCAGCAACCGCAGCCGGGCCAAGGCGGCGGCGCTGGAGGCAGGCGGGGCGCGCTGGGCGGCAACCCCGGCGGAGGCCGCGCGCGGCGCCGCCTTCGTGGCACTCTGCCTGCCGGATACGCCGGATGTGGAGGCGGTGCTGTTCGGGCCGGAGGGCGTGGCGAAGGGCGTCGCGCCGGGCACGGTGGTGGTGGATTTCTCCACCATCGCGGCCGCCGCCGCGTCCGGCTTCGCGGCCAGGCTGGCGGCGGAGACCGGCGCCATCCTGCTGGACAGCCCGGTCTCGGGCGGGCCGAAGGGGGCGCTGGATGGCACGCTGACCTGCATGGTGGGCGGCGACGAGGCCGCCTTCGCCCGTGCCGAGCCGTGTTTCCGCGCCATGGGCAGGACGCTGACGCATCTCGGCCCGGCCGGCGCCGGCCAGGTCTGCAAATCCGCCAACCAGCTGATCGTCGCCACCACCATGCTGGCGGTGGCCGAAGCCCTGGCGCTCGGCGCCAAGGCGGGGCTGGATGGGGAGAAGATGCGCCAGGCGCTGCGCGGCGGCAGTGCCGCCAGCTTCGTCATGGAGAACCATGCGGCGCGCATGCTGGCCGGCAATTACGCGCCGGGCTTCCGGGCGGAGCTGATGCGAAAGGATCTGCGCCTGTCCGCCACCGCGATGCGCGACCACGCGGTGTTCGCCCCCGCCACGGCGCTGACGGCGCAGATGCTGGAGGCGGTGGTCGCCTCCGGCCGTGGCGGGCTGGACAGCGCCTCGGTGGGGGCGCTGGTGGCCGAGCTGTCGGGCGTGCCGCGTGATCGCTGAAGGCCGAATGGCCGGAAGCGCGAATCACGCGGCCCTCAAGCGGCCTATGCCGGACGCTTGAAGGACACCTTGTCGTTCTCGCCGGCCTTCGGCGGCTCCCCGGTGATGCGCGCCTTCACATAGCCATAGGCGTGCAACAGGGTGGAGGACGGCGCGTCCCAGTACTCGGCGCCCTCGACCTCCACCTTCAGCAGCGCGGCGTTGGGGTCTTCCGGGCCGTTCGGGAACCAGGTGCGCAGCGGCTCGGACCACATCGCCTTCTGCCTGGCCACGTCGCGGATGATCTGCGCGGTGCCGGAGATGGAGACGTAGTTCTGGTCGGACGGCTCGGCATAGGCGAGCAGCACGCGCTCATCCTGGCGGATCTCGTCGGCCTTGGGCGAGCCGCCGCTGGTGAAGAACCACAGCGTGCCGTCGAATTCGCGCAGCTCCACCGCGCGCATCGGGCGGCCGCGCATATGGCCCTGCGGGTCGATGGTGACCATGGTCGCAACCTCGATATCGCGGATCAGCTCCCACACCTTGTCGCGGGCGGCCTGGTCGGTGCGTGTCTGGGTCATGGCAAGGCTCCTGTGAAGGTCGCGGACAGAACGGATGGGCGGCGCCGGGGTTGCCTGCGGCCATCTGGCCGGGCGCGCGCGACGGCGTTACGGTCGCGCCCATGTCGCACCCCCTGATCAAGCTCGAACGCGAGGGCGTCCTCGCCATCCTCACCATCGACCGGCCGGCCAAGCGCAATGCGATGGACCTGCCGATGTGGATCGCCCTGGCCGAGGCGGTGGAGACCTGCTCCGCCGATGATGACCTTCGCTGCCTGGTGCTGCGCGGCGCCGGCGAGGAGGCCTTCTGCGCCGGCGCCGACATCGCCGCCTTTCAGACGGAGCGCGGCACGCCGGAGCGGGAGGCGGTGTACGCCGCGGAGATCGGCCGCAGCTTCCAGTCGCTGCGCCTGTGCCGCCACCCGGTGGTCGCCGCCTGCCGCGGCTGGACCATGGGCGGCGGGGCGGGGCTGGCGACGATGGCGGATTTCAGGGTGGGCGGCCCGGCGACCCGCATCGGCATCCCGGCGCGCAACCTGAACATCTTCTATGCCTATGAGGAGTTGGACCCGCTGCTGCAGTCGGTGGGCTACGGCGTGGCGATGGAGATGCTGGTGGAAGGCCGCGTCTTCACCGGGGCCGAGGCCTATGAGAAGGGCCTGCTGTCACGCCTGGTGGCGGATGAGGCGGTGCAGGAGGAAGCACTCGCCATGGCGCACCGCATCGCCCAGGGCGCGCCGCTCGCCAACCGTTTTCACAAGCGGGCCTTGCAGGAGCTGCGCGGGGCCTTGCCGATCACGCCCGAGCAGTATGCGGCGAGCAAGAGCTTTCCCTACACGGAGGACTTCCGGGAGGCGACGCGGGCCTTTGTGGAGAAGCGGAAGCCGGTGTTCCGGGGGCGCTAGGGCTGGGCGGACCCGAGACCCCCACCCCGACCAGCCTTCGGCGTTGCGGCAGTGCCGCAACCCCGAAGGCTGGTCGGGGTGGGGGCAGGCGCGACCTTCACGCCGAAGCCTCTCCGCCAGCACGCGCGCAATATCCGCCACCACCCCATCTCGGTTGCCGCGCACCTCGTTGTTCCAGTAGCGCAGCACCAGCCAGCCCGCGGCGGTCATCGCCGCATCGCGCGCTGAGTCGCGCGCCTCGCCGTGCTGGCCGCCATCCACCTCGACCACCAACCGCGCCTCAAGGCAGGCGAAGTCGGCGATATGGGGCGGGATGGGATGCTGGCGACGAAAGGCAGCGCCGAGCGCGTCCTGGCGCAGGGCCTGCCAGAGAAGGCGTTCCTCCACCGTGGCGTCGCGGCGCAGGCGGCGGGCGATGTCGCGGAGCTTGGAGTCACGCATGGTGGAAGAACCCCCACCCCGACCCTCCCCCGCAAGCGCGGGGGAGGGAGAAGTCTCAGCTATGCGCCAGCACCGCCAGCAGCATCAGCGCCACGATGTTGGTGATCTTGATCATCGGGTTCACCGCCGGGCCGGAGGTGTCCTTGTACGGGTCACCCACCGTGTCGCCGGTCACCGCGGCCTTGTGGGCCTCGCTGCCCTTGCCGCCGTAATGGCCTTCCTCGATGTACTTCTTGGCATTGTCCCAGGCGCCGCCGCCGGTGGTCATGCTGACCGCCACGAAGAAGCCGGTGACGATCACGCCGAGCAGCATGGCACCCAGCGAGGAGAACGCCGCCGCCTTGCCGCCGATCATCAGGATCACCAGGAAGACGAAGATCGGTGACAGCACCGGCAGCAGGGACGGGATGATCATTTCCTTGATCGCCGCCTTGGTCAGCATGTCCACCGCGCGCCCGTAATCGGGCTTTTCCGCGCCGGTCATGATGCCCGGATGCTCGCGGAACTGCCGGCGCACTTCCTCCACCACCGCGGTCGCGGCACGGCCCACCGCGGTCATCGACATGCCGCCGAACAGATAGGGCAACAACCCGCCGAACAGCAGACCGACCACCACATACGGGTCGGACAGGCTGAAGGTCATCACGCCGATCCCGGCGAAATACGGGTAGATGTCCGGGTTGGCGATGAAGTGGTTCAGGTCCTGCGTATAGGCCGCGAACAGCACCAGCGCGCCGAGGCCGGCGGAGCCGATGGCATAGCCCTTGGTCACCGCCTTGGTGGTGTTGCCGACCGCATCCAGCGCATCGGTGGAAACCCGCACCTCGCTCGGCAGCCCCGCCATTTCCGCGATGCCGCCGGCATTGTCCGTCACCGGCCCGAAGGCATCGAGTGCCACCACCATGCCGGCGAGTGCCAGCATCGTCGTGGTCGCGATGGCAATGCCATACAGCCCCGCCAGGCCATACGAGGAAAGAACGCCCGCGATGATGATCAGCGCCGGCAGCGCCGTGCTTTCCATCGATACCGCCAGGCCGCGGATGACGTTGGTGCCGTGCCCGGTCTGCGAGGCTTCCGCGATGGAGCGCACCGGGCGGAACTGGGTGCCGGTGTAGTATTCCGTCACCACCACGATCGCCGCTGTCACCGCGAGGCCCACCGCGCCGCACAGGAACAGCGCGAAGGCGCCGAAGCTGTGGCCGCCCGCGGTGATCGTGCCGGTACCAAACACCAGGTAGCAAAGCGGTAGCAGCACCGCGAGCGACAGCGCTCCGGTGACGAGGAAGCCCCGGTACATGGCGTGCATGATGTTGTTGGAGGCCGGCAGCTTCACGAAGTAGGTGCCGGCGATGGAGGTCACCACGCAGACCGCGCCGATCGCCAGCGGGAACAGCATTCCGGCGATGCGGGCTTCCGCGGTGAAGGAGATGGCGGCGAGCACCATCGTCGCCACCATGGTCACCGCATAGGTCTCGAACAGGTCGGCCGCCATGCCGGCGCAGTCGCCGACATTGTCGCCCACATTATCCGCGATGGTGGCGGGGTTGCGGGGGTCATCCTCCGGGATGCCCGCTTCCACCTTGCCCACCATGTCGCCGCCGACATCCGCACCCTTGGTGAAGATGCCGCCGCCGAGGCGGGCGAAGATCGAGATGAGGGAGGCGCCGAAGCCCAGCGCCACCAGCGCATCGATCACCAGCCGGCTATTGGCCGCGAATCCGCCGATCGGCACCAGGATCAGGAAATAGGTGGCCACTCCCAGCAGGGCGAGGCCCGCCACCAGCATGCCGGTGATGGCGCCGGATTTGAACGCGACATCCAGCCCCGAGGCCAGCGACTGCGTCGCCGCCTGGGCGGTGCGGACATTGGCGCGGACCGAGACGTTCATGCCGATGAAACCGGCCGCCCCTGACAGGACCGCGCCGATCAGGAAGCCGATCGCCACCGCGAAGGCATGCCCGCCGAAGCCGAAGGCCGCCAGGATGACGAAGAACAGCACGACTCCGACAATGGAAATGGTGATGTATTGGCGCTTCAGATAGGCGTTGGCGCCTTCCTGGATGGCCTTGGCGATTTCCTGCATCCGGTCGGTGCCGGCATCCCGTGCCAGCACCTCCTTCGCCGTGACCACGCCATAGGCGATGGATAGCGTGCCCAATGCGATGATCAGCAACAATGCGAGCGTCATCAAAGCGACGGTCTCCCCCTTTTCTGGCCTCTTCTCCGGGCCGCGCGGTCCGTCGTTCGGGCCGGTCCGGGTGCGGGGGGAGCCGCGCGGGGGCCGGCCCGCGCCGCGGGCCGGTGGAAGCTTGCCGGGCGGCGGATGCGCTGTCCACGCCGCCCGTCAAGTGCGCCTGCTAAAAAAAGCGGAGCGTGGTCGTTACTCGGCCGGGTCCTTGGCGGCGGCGGCCTCATAGGCCGCCATGGAGGACAGGATGATATCCGCCGCCTCGCTGGCCGAACCCCAGCCGCGCACCTTCACCCACTTGTCCGATTCCAGGTCCTTGTAGGTGGCGAAGAAGTGCTCGATGGACCGGCGGGTGATCTCGGGCAGTTCCTCGGCGCTGGTGATGCCCGAATACATCGGGTGAACCTTGTCGTGCGGCACGCAGACCAGCTTCTCATCCGACCCGGCCTCATCCTCCATGTGCAGCACGCCGATCGGGCGGGCGCGGATGACGCAGCCCGGCACCACGGGCGCCGGGGTCAGCACCAGCACATCGGCCGGGTCGCCGTCATCGGCCAGCGTGCCGGGGATGAAGCCATAGGCGGCCGGGTAGGCCATGGGAGTGAACAGGAAGCGGTCGACCACCACCGCGCCGCTGTCCTTGTCCAATTCATACTTCACCTGGCTGCCCTGGGGGATTTCCACCACGACATTGACGTCATGCGGCGGGGCCTTGCCGGTCGGAATCTTGGCGAGGTTCATGTCGGGGAGGACCTTGGCTTGCGTTCTGATCCCCTACCCTAGCGCGCCCAGCGGCGGGAGGCGACGGGGGCCGCGTGGCTGGCTGAAAGCCGCTTGCCTTCCGCCCGTCCGGCGCCGCAGGCTTGGCGGCACGAAGGGCAAGGGACTCCAGGACATGTATCGCAGATGGCTGCTCGCCGCCCTGATGGCGGCTGGCGTGGCGGGGGCCCCGCAGGCCCAGACGGCGACCGAGATCGTCGAGAAGCGCAGCTTCGAGACCACCGATCACACGCTCCGCAACGGCGCCGCCCTGCCCAGCCTCCGCATCGGCTACCAGACCGCCGGCACGCTGAACGCGGCGGGCGACAATGCGGTGCTGGTGGCGCATTTCTTCTCCGGCAACAGCCACGCCTTTGGCCGCTACGCCGCGGACCAGCCGCCCGGCTATTGGGATGCCCTCATCGGCCCCGGCAAGGCGATCGACACCAACCGCTATTTCGTCGTGTCCTCCGACACGCTGGTGAACCTGAATGTGCGGGACGGCCGCACCGTCACCACCGGCCCGGTCTCCACGAACGCCGCCACCGGCCGGCCCTGGGGCACCGAATTCCCCGTGGTCTCGATGCGCGACTTCATCGAGGTGCAGAAGAAGCTGCTGGACAGCCTGGGCGTCAGGCGCCTGGCGCTGGTCACCGGCCCCTCCATGGGTGCGCTGCAGGCCATCGAATGGGCCGCCGCCTATCCGGAAATGATCGACCGCGTCATGCCAGTGATCGGCGCCGGGGAGATCGACCCCTGGATGCTGAACTGGCTCGACATCTGGGAAGCGCCGATCCGGCTCGACCCGAACTGGCGCGGCGGCGATTACTACGCACAGGGGCGGGAGGCGCCGGTGCAGGGCCTGGCTGCGGCGCTGAAGATCGTCACGGTCCACGCCCAGGACCGCGCCAGCCTGGCCCGCTTCGGCCGCGCCATTCCGGAAGGCCAGGACCCCGCCCGGCGCCTGGGCGACCGCTTCGAGGCGGAGCGCGCGATCGACGAGGCGGCGCTGGCCCGGGCGCGCCTGTCGGATGCCAACCACTTCCTCTACCTCACCCGCGCGAACCAGCTGTTCCTGAACGAGTATCCGAGCACGGAGGCGGCGCTGGCGCGCAGCCAGGCGCGCTGGCTGGTGGTGGCCTCCCCCACCGACCGGGTGTTCCTGATGGATGCGAACCGCGAATTGGTGGCGACGCTGCAGCGCGTCGGCCGCCCTGCGGAGTTGGCGGAGGTGACCGGGCCGCTCGGCCACCTGAACGGCGTGGTCGGCATGGCGCCGCTGGCGGATAGGGTTCGGGCCTTCCTGGCGGCGGGGCCTTGATACCGAATCTGACCGGTCAGGAACCTCGACCCGCACCGTAGGGCCGCGGCGGAGGGCTTCGCCGCCTATGCGGCGAAGCCAGGCTGCCATGGGGTGGCGCCGGGGAGCAGCGGCGGGCCGGTCACGTGCCGCAAGGACTGGTCCCCGCCGCCGGCGCCAGCGCCTCGAACACCAGCATGTGGCGGCCGCGATAGGTGAAGCTGTCGCATTCCCGCATGCCGATATCGCCCAGCACGAGGCGGGAGGCGGTATTGCCCTCCCACGCCACGGCGATGATGCGGGCAAGGCCGCGGCGGAAGCCGAAGGCCAGCGCGGCGCGCGCTGCCTCCCGCGCGAAACCCTTGCCACGGCAGGCGGGCCACAGCGCGTAGCGCAGCGCCACGCCGCGGCCATCCGGCCGTTCCATCAGCCCGGTGATACCCAGGAACTGGCCGGTTTCACGCTCATACACCGCCCAGGTGCCGTAGCCGCGGACCAGCCAGAACTCCCGGTCATCCTCCAGCTCCTCCCGCGCCCGTTCGGGGGTGCGGGTGCCATGCAGCATCAGGCCGAAGGCGGCCTCGTCGCCCTTCAGCGCGATAAGGTCCGGCAGGTTCTCCGGCGCGACCGGGCGCAGCGAAAGGCGTGGCGTGGTGACGCCGTTGCCTTCCGCGAGGCGAGGGACGACCAGCTCTCTACCCAGCCACTTATCGGGCCAGCGGGCGGTACTTGATGCGGTGCGGCTGATCCGCCGCGGCGCCGAGTCGACGTCGCTTATCCGCTTCGTAGGCTTCGAAATTCCCCTCGAACCACTCCACGTGGCTGTCGCCCTCGAAGGCCAGGATGTGGGTGGCCAGGCGGTCGAGGAACCAGCGATCATGGCTGATCACCACGGCGCAGCCGGCGAATTCCTCCAGCGCATCTTCCAGCGCGCGCAGCGTGTCGATGTCGAGGTCGTTGGTCGGCTCGTCGAGCAGCAGCACATTGTGCTCCCGCTTCAACATCTTGGCCAAATGCACCCGGTTGCGTTCACCGCCCGAAAGCACACCCACGCGCTTCTGCTGGTCCGCGCCCTTGAAGTTGAACGCCGCCACATAGGCCCGCGACGGAATGGTGCGCTTGCCGATGGTGATCTGGTCCATCCCGTCCGAGATCTCCTGCCAGACGGTGCGGTTGTCATCCAGGCTGTCGCGGGACTGGTCGACATAGCCGAGCTTCACCGTCTCACCCACCACCAGGCTGCCGCCATCGGGCGTTTCGACGCCGGTGATCATCTTGAACAGCGTGGATTTGCCGGCGCCGTTCGGGCCGATGATGCCGACGATGCCGCCCGGCGGCAGCTTGAAGTTCAGATCCTCGATCAGCAGGCGATTGCCGTAGCCCTTCCGCAGATCCTCCGCCTGGATGACGATATTGCCCAGGCGGGGCGCCGGCGGGATGACGATCTCGGCGTCGCCGCTCGTCTTCTCCAGGCTTTTGGCCAGCATCTCCTCATAGGAGGCGATACGCGCCTTGGACTTGGCCTGGCGCGCCGCCGGGCTGCGGCCCATCCATTCCTGTTCCTTGGCGAGCTGCCGCTGCCGGGCGCTTTCCTCGCGCTCCTCCTGCTGCAGGCGCTTGCGCTTCTGGTCCAGATAGGCCGAGTAGTTGCCCTGGTAGGGGAAGCCACGGCCGCGATCGACCTCAAGAATCCAGTTGGTGACGTTGTCCAGGAAGTAGCGATCGTGCGTCACGATCAGCACGGCGCCCTTGTAGTCCTTCAGCGTCTGCTCCAGCCAGGCCACGGATTCCGCGTCCAGATGGTTGGTCGGCTCGTCCAGCAGCAGCAGGTCGGGCTTTTCCAGCAGCAGCTTGCACAGCGCCACCCGGCGCTTCTCGCCGCCCGAAAGATGGGCCACCGGGCTGTCGAAGGGCGGGCAGCGCAGCGCATCCAGTGCGATCTCGATGCGGCGATCCAGCTCCCAGCCCTCGGCGGCCTCGATCTTCTCCTGCAGCTCGGCCTGCTCCGCGAGCAGGTCGTTCATCTGCGCCTCCGTCATCTCCTCGGCGAATTTGTCGGAGATTTCGTTGAAGCGGCGGAGCTGGCCGGTCAGGTCGGCAAACGCCTCCATGACGTTCTCACCGACCGTCTTGGTCTCATCCAGATGCGGCTCCTGCGGCAGGTAGCCGACCTTGGCGCCCTCGGCGGCCCAGGCCTCGCCGCCGAATTCCTTGTCCTGGCCGGCCATGATCTTCATCAGCGTGGATTTGCCGGCACCGTTCGGGCCGAGCACGCCGATCTTCACATCGGGCAGGAAGGACAGCGTGATGCCCTTGAACACCTCACGACCGCCCGGATAGGACTTGGTAAGGTCTTTCATGACGTAGACATATTGCCAGGCGGGCATGTGCTCGAATTCCGGCGCAGAGGATGAAGCGGCGGGTTCTACCGCGCCGGGGGGGCGGATGCCAACCGCGGAGGGTTCAGGGCGGTGGATCAGGGAAGGCCGGGGAGAAGGTATTCTCCCCGGACCCCTCATCTATTTTCGGGAATTTGGGGCGGATCATACCGATCCGCGCTGCGCGCGATGCCTCATGCCTCCGGCGGATTTCGCCCTCGCGCGGCAGTGCCGCGCGCCGCTGCGCGGGCGGAAAAGCGATTTGGATCCGCGCTGCGCGCGGTGCCTCATGCCTCCGGCGGATTTCGCCCTCGCGCGGCAGTGCCGCGCGCCGCTGCGCGGGCGGGCGAAATGGGCCCGGAGGGACTCGAACCCCCAACCAAGCCGTTATGAGCGGCCCGCTCTAACCATTGAGCTACAGGCCCATAGCCCGCGCCTGCATGGCAAGCGCCGCGGCTTCATGCAAGCCCGGCGAGCACCTTGGCCGTCGCACCGCTGACATCGCCGAGCTTCACCCCGCCCGCGACCCGGCCCTGCGTCGCCAGGCCGCGTTCCTGCCGGGCGATGGCGGCGCGGGCTTCCTCCTCCGCCTCGCCCGGCGGCAGGATCAGCACGCCGGACTCATCGGCCAGCACCGCATCGCCCGGCATCACCACCACGCCGCCGATGGAAACCGGCACATTCATCCGCCCCCCAAGGTCGTAGATGCGCGTGGTGATCGGCGCCAGGCCACGGCACCAGAGAGGAAAATCGCTCGCCTCCACCTCCTCCACATCGGTGCACGCACCATCGACGATGCCGGCCTTGGCACCCGCCGCCTTGGCCGCCACCGTCACGCCGCCACCCCAGCAGGCATGCCGGTCATCCCCCAGGCGGTCCACCACCAGGATGTCGCCCGGCCGCAGCAGCCCAAGCGCGTGGTGCAGGATGGTGGAATCCGGCCCCGGGCATTGCACCGTCACCGCCGTGCCGGCGACGCGGCGGCGCAGCAGGCCCTGGATCTTCCGGTCCACGAAGCCCCAGTGGCGCCAATGGCCCACCGTTGCGGTCTCGGTCTGCTCCAGCAGCGCCACCACCTCCGCGCTGATCTGGCCGGGCATGGGTTCGACGACGTAGCGAGCGGGCATGATTCAATTCCTTCCAACGGCGCGGGTGAAGCCGACCAGGCGCTCCACCAGCAGAACAACGGCCAGCGCCACGCCGATCAGCGTCATCGCCAGCGCCGCCACCAGCGGGTCCGTGCGGCTTTCGGCATAGCGGAACATCTCGACCGGCAGGGTAGACAGGCGCGGCCCCACCAGGAACAGGCTGATCACGGTCTCATCGAACGAAACCAGGAAGCACAGCGCCCCGGCCGCGATCGCGCCCGGCGCCGCCAAGGGCAAGGTCACGCGCAAGGCCGCCTGGAAGCGCGTGGCGCCCAGCGTCCAGGCGGCTTCCTCAAGGTCCTTCGGTACGCCGCCAAAGGCGGTGGTCATGATGCGGACGGCAAAGGGCACGGCGACCATCGCATGCGCCAGCATCAGCCCCGGCCAGGTCGCCGCCAGCCTTGCCGGCTGCAAGGCCAGCAGCAGCGCCAGCCCCAGCACCAGCGTCGGCAGCAGCAGCGGCGCCACCAGGAAGCCGGCCAGCGCGCCGCGCCCGGGGAATTCCAGCCGCGCGATCGCATAGGCCGCCGGCATCCCCACCACCAATGCGATGCTGGCCACCGCCAGCGCCAGCAGCGCCGAATTCCGCAGCGCTGTCATCAGCTGGCCATTGTCAATCAGCGCCGCATACCAGCGCAGCGAGAATCCCGGCGGCGGAAAGTTGAGAAAATCCCCCGCCGAGAAGGAGATCACGAACACCAGCACTGCCGGCGCCAGCAGCAGCGCATAGCCGCAGATCGCCGCGAAGCGCAGGAACCAGCCGGGCTTCATGCGACCCTCCCGCACGGCCGCCGGCACCAAGACCCGGCGCGCCGCAACCCGGGGAAAAACCAGCCGGGCCTCATCGTGCCGCGCCCCGCCCCGAAAGCACGCCACGCAGCACCATCGCCACGATCAGCGTGCCCAGCAGCAGCATCGCCAGCGCCGAGGCCGCCGGCCAATCCACCGTCTCCAGCGCCAGGTCGAAGATTTCGGTCGCCACCACGAAAACCCGCCCGCCGCCCATCAGCCGTGGCGTGATGAAGGCGGAGACGCCGAGCACGAAGGCCAGCGCGAAGGCCGCCGCCAGCGCCGGCGCGGCGAGTGGCAACGTCACCCGCAGGAAGGTGCGGCTGCGCGTGGCGCCGAGTGTCGCCGCAGCTTCCTCCAGCCGGGAATCGAGGCGCGACATGCCGGCGATCAGCACCAGGCAGCAATAGGGCATCAGGCTCTCGGTCAGGCCGATCCGCACGCCGGTCAGGTTGTTGATCAGCCGCACCGGATCGCTGGTGATGCCGAGGCCGGTCAGCACCGCGTTGATCATGCCCTGGTCGCCCAGGATCGCCATCCAGCCCACCACGCGCGCAGTGCCGGAGACCAGCAGCGGCGCCACCGCCATCAGCGCCAGCAGGCCGCGCCAGCGCGGCGGCGCGCTGCGGATCAGCAGCGTCACCGGCAGGGCGAGCGCCACCGCTGCCGCAGCCGCGCCGGCGGACAGCGTGATGGTGTTCAGCGCCAGGTCCCAGGTGAAGTCGTCGGTGACGATCCTGGCGTAGGTCTCCAGCGTCCAGGCCTGCTCCATCGCGCCCATGTCATTGGTGCGGTTGAAGCTGATGCGGCCGAGCAGCAGCACCGGCCAGACGAAGCCCGCCGCCAGGATCAGCGCCGCCGGCAGGCACAGCAGCAGGCCGATCATGCCGGGAAGACCCGCAGATCGCCCGGATCGACGCCGAGCCGCAGCGTATCCCCCATGCGCAGCGAGGCAGCCGGCGTGCCGCCCGGCACTTCCGCCAGCAAGGTGCCGGCGGGGCTGTTGCATTCCAGCGTGATGATGTCGCCGGTATAGGTGCGGCGGGTGACCCGCGCCGGCAGCGCATTGGCCGCATCCTCGCCATCGGCCAGCGGGCGCAGGTGATGCGGGCGGATGAAGATCTCGGCGCGGCCGGATTGCGGCGTCTCCGCCGCCTGCAGCGTCGCCCCGCCGGCCCGCAGCAGGCCGGGCGCCACCACTTCCGCGGCCAGGATGGCGGCGCGGCCGACGAAGGTGGCGACGAAGCGCGTGGCAGGGCGTTCGAACACCTCCTCCGGCGGCGCCAATTGCTCGATGCGGCCCTGGTTCATCACCGCGACCAGATCGGCCATGGCGAGCGCCTCCGTCTGGTCATGCGTGACGAAGACGGTGGTGGTGCCGAGGCGCTGCTGCACGGCGCGGATTTCATCCCGCACCTCCTCCCGCAGCTTGGCATCGAGCGCGGAGAGCGGCTCATCCAGCAGCAGCAGATCGGGCTGCGGTGCCAGCGCGCGGGCCAGCGCGACGCGCTGCTGCTGGCCGCCCGAGAGTTGCCGTGGCTTGCGCGCGGCGAACCCATCGAGGCCCACCAGCGTCAGCGCATCCGCCACCCGTTTCGCCCGTTCGGCCCGGGGCACGCCGCGCATCTCCAGCCCGAAGGCCACATTGGCCGCGGCCGAGAGATGCGGGAACAGCGCGTAGGATTGGAACACCACGCCCATGTTGCGCTTATGCGGCGGCAGCGCGGTCACGTCCCGCCCCGCCACCTGGATGTGCCCGCCATCCGGCGCCTCCAGCCCCGCGATCATCCGCAGCGTGGTGGTCTTGCCGCAGCCCGAGGGGCCGAGCAGGGCCAGCAATGCGCCCTGCGGCAGATCGAGCGAGATACCGTCCACCGCCGGCGTGGCGGTGCCCGGAAAGCGCCGTGTCAGGCGCTCCAGCCGAAGATGCGTCACCGGTTGCTAGCGGCAATCACCTCACGCCGCCAGCGCTGGTTCCAGCCATCGCGCAGGCGCACCATTTCCGACCAATCGAGCGGGATCACGCGGCTGCGGGATTCCGGCGCCATCGCGGTGCGGGCGAGCGCGGCGGCGGAAGGCTGGGCGCGGGTATTGGTCGGGCCGTAGAACATGCGCTCGGTGAAGGCCACCTGCGCTTCCGGTGACAGCGCATGCGCGATGAAGGCCAGCGCCTGTTCGCGGTTCTTGGAATTGGCCACCAGGTTGATGGTGTTGATCTGGAACACCGTGCCCTCGGTCGGCAGCGTCACGCCGATGCGGCCCTGCGACTGGTCGCTGTACAACTGCGCCCGCGCATTCCAACCGGTGGCGAAGCGCACCTGGTCGTTCAGGATCAGCGTGTAGCCATCCGGATTCGGCGTGAAGGTCTGCACGGCGGGCGCCAGTTCGCGCAGCTTCGGCATGGCGGCGCCGATGTTGCGCCAATTGCCGCCATCGGCATGGGCGAGGATCGCGGTCAGCGCCAGGCCCTGGATGTTGGGCGGCGCGGACAGCGCGATGCGGCCGCGATGCTCAGGTGCCCACATGGCCGAAAGGCTGGTGGGCGCCGGCGTCACGGCGCGGCTGTCATAGACCATCACCAGATGATCGTAGGTCACGGCCGGGCCGCATTCGCCGCCCGCCTGCCTGCCCTGTTCGTCCACATCGCCGATCACCGGCAGGGTGCTGGCATCGATCTTCTCGACCAGCCCCTCGGCGCAGGCGATAGCGGCGGTGGTGACATCCATGATGACGACGTCGATCTGCGGATCGGCGCGCTGGGCGCGCAGCGTGCCCAGCATCGCGGCACTGGTGCCGCCATCATGGTATTGCACAGCAGTGCCGCGCGCCGCGGTGAAGGGCGCCACCACCGTCTGCGTGTAGTTGTCCCGGAAGATGCCGGCATAGGCCTGCAGCGTGATCTGCCCACCACCCTGCGCGGCGGCCGGGGCAGCGAGGCCAAATGTGGCGATGGTGGCAAGCAAGATGCGGCGCATGGCGCGGTCCCCGATCCGTGGAAACCGCAGCATTGCAAGGCATCGCACCCCTTGCCAAGCACCCAAGTTGCGGATGCTCAGCCCCTGGGTGCTCAGCGTCGGTTCATGAAGCCCACGATCGCCGCGGTGATGGCTGCACCGATGGCGCCTTTCTTCAGCGTCTGGCTCCGCAACAACGGCGCCAGGATCATCGCCTGCGTGGCGGTATCACCCATCTGCCGCAACGCCGCCTGGCGCAGGGCCAGGGCTTCCTCTGCCACCGTATCGCGCGGCGGCTTGCGGGCGAGCAGGCCCATGATGGCCGCCAGCACGAGATCGCCGAAGGCGATGATCAGCGCGGACCAGACCGGCCCCTGCGACGGAAGCAGGGCTGCGAAGGCCGCGATGTGGAGCATCACCAGCATCAGCAGCGCGAAGACCGCCGCCACGGCGCCGAGACCCGCCTGGATGGCGTAGCCCCGGCCGCTGCGGCGCAGGTACAGCCCTTCCGCCTGCCAGGCGGCACGGGCCAGGCTCAGCAGGCGCATGGTCCGGCCCGCCGCTTACTTGCGGTCCGGGTAGACGTAGGTGCGGTTGCCCATCAGCCGGCCGAGGACGTAGCCGCTGAAGGCGGCGGCGGCGACGAACAGCAGCGGCTGCGCACGCACGGTATCGGACAGGGCGGTCGCATTGTCCTCGATGCTGTGGCGGGCGCGGCGGGTGTAGTCCTCCACCGTCTCCGCGGCATTGCCGAGGGCCGGCGTCACGCGCTCCTCCATCAGGCGCTCGACCTGGCTGCGCAGGCGGGCGAGCTCGGCGCGCGCATCATCGGCCAGCCGGCCACCGGCGGCGGAAGCTTCGTCGCGGATGTTCTTCATGTCGTTGCCCATCTGGGACATAATCATTTTCCTTTCGGGATCGTTGGCTCCGGACGAACGCGGTGATTCCGCATTGGTTCCAACCGTCCGGTATGTCTTCGCCGCAATGCGGTATGCCACTTCCGCTGCGCTTCCACGCAGGGCTAAATGATGCCCTGCGGGATGGGAGTAGGCAATGCGCGGGCGGCGGGACTGGCTGGCGGTGTTGGGTGCGACGCCGCTGGCCGCGGCCGCGCGCGGCCACGCGCAGGGGCTGCGCGACCTGACCGTGGTGTCCTGGGGCGGCGCCTACCAGGACGCGCAGCGCGACGTGTTCTTCCGCCCCTGGATGACGGCGCGCGGCGCGCGGATGCTGGAGGAGAATTGGGATGGCGGCATGGATGTGCTGCGCACCCGCATGCGCGATGGCGTCAACAACTGGGATCTGGTGCAGGTGGAAGGCGACCATCTGCTGATCGGCTGCCGCGAGGAATTGTTCGAGCCGATGGACTGGGACGCCATCGGCGGCCGCGACGCCTATGTGCCGGAGGCGGTGCACCCCTGTGGGGTCGGCGCCGCCCGCTATGCCTTCATCCTGGCCTGGGACCGCGCGCGGCATTCCGAGGCGCCGGCAGGCTGGGCGGATCTGTTCGACCTGGCGCGCTTTCCGGGCAAGCGGGCACTGCGGCGCGGCCCGAAGACCACGCTGGAAATCGCCCTGATGGCGGATGGCGTCCCGGTTGCGGATGTCTATGCGAGGCTTGCCACCCAGCGCGGCCAGGACCAGGCCTTCCGCAAGCTGGACGGCCTCCGCGCCGAGATCGCCTGGTGGGAGCGTGGGTCGCAGCCGCCGCTGTGGCTGGCAAATGGGGAAGTGGCGCTGGCCTGTGCCTATAACGGCCGGATCAGCGCGGCCAATCTGCGCGATGGGCGGGATTTCGGCATCGTCTGGCAGCAGAACCTGGCCGGCATGGGCAGCTGGGTGATCATGCGCGGCAGCCCGAACAAGGCGCAGGCGCTGGATTTCCTGTATTTCGCCGGGCAGGCGGAGGCCCAGGCGCGGCTGGCCCGCACCATCCCCTATGGCGTCACCGCCGCCGGCGCCGCGGCGCTGCTGCCCGCGCCGCTGCTGGCGCAACTGCCCTCAGCGCCGGCCCAGGCCGCGTTGGCGCTGCGACTGGACGAGGAATTCTGGCAGCGGCACCTGGACCCGCTGACGCGGCGCTTCAGCGCCTGGCTGCGGGGCTGACGCGTTTTGAGGCCAGGCGGAGCCGCCTGACGACCCGGAAAGCGCCGGAACATGCAGCTGGACCGGCTGCCGTGAGCCAGGGCGAAGGTATGAGGTATGGGGTCTACAGGAACCCCACCGGGTCCACATCCACCTGCACCCGCACGGAATTCGGCAGCCTCACCCGTTCCAGCCATTCCCGCAGCAGCGGCTGCACCTGCACATCCTTCCGCGCCTTCAGCAGCAGCCGCCGCCGGTGCCGGCCGCGCAGCAGCGCCAGCGGAGCCGGCGCGGGGCCGAGCACCTCCACCCCCTCCCCCCGCGGCGCCGCCAGGCCGAGGTCGCGGGCGGCGCGATCGGCCTCCCGCTCATCCTCCGAGCTGACGATCAGCGCGGCGAGGCGCCCGAAGGGCGGCCAATGGCCGGGGCGGCGGCCTTCGGCCTCGGCCTGCATGAAGGCCTCGAAATCATGCGAGACGAGCGCCTGCATCACCGGATGGTCCGGGTTGAAGGTCTGCATCAGCACCCGCCCCGGCGCCTCCGCCCGCCCGGCGCGGCCGGCCACCTGGTGCAGCAATTGCAGCGTGCGCTCCGCCGCCCGCAGGTCGCCGCCGGCCAGGCCGAGATCGGCATCCACCACGCCGACCAGCGTCAGCCCCGGAAAATGCCAGCCCTTGGCGACGATCTGCGTGCCGATGATCAGATCCACCTGCCGGTCCGAGATCGCCGCCGCGGCCGCCGCGGCCGCCGCCGGGCCGGGGATGGTGTCGCTGGCCATGACGATGCGGCGGGCATCGGGGAACAGCGCGGTGGCTTCCTCCACCACCCGCTCCACCCCCGGCCCCACCGGGGTCAGCGTGCCGGGGGCGTTGCATTCGGGGCAGGTGGGCGGAATTGGTTCCGCATGGCCGCAATGGTGGCATTGCAGGCGCTTCTGGGCACGGTGTTCCACCAGCCAGGCGGTGCAGTTCGGGCAGCGCATGCGGTGGCCGCAGGCGCGGCACAGGGTGAGCGGCGCATAGCCGCGGCGGTTGAGGAACAGCATCGCCTGCTCGCCGCGCGCCAGCGTGTCCCGGATCGCCTCCACCAGCACCGGCGAGAGAAAGCGGCCGCGTTCGGGCGGCGATTTTCGCAGATCCAGCGCCTCGACCCGCGCCATGCCCGCGGTGCCATGCCGTTCCGGCAGGTCGAGATGCCGGTAGCGGCCGGATTCCACATTGTTCAGCGTCTCCAGCGATGGCGTGGCGGAGACCAGCACGCAGGTCGCCTGCGACAGCCGGGCACGCACCACCGCCATGTCGCGAGCGTGGTAGACCACGCCTTCCTCCTGCTTGAAGGCGGTCTCGTGCTCCTCATCCACCACGATCAGGCCGAGATCGGGGAAGGGCAGGAACAGGGCGGAACGGGCGCCGACCAGCACCGAAACCTCACCCTCCGCCACCGCGCGCCAGGTCCTGGCCCGGGTCTTCGTGCCGAGTTCGGAATGCCACAGCGCCGGGTCCACGCCGAAGCGGTGGCGGAAGCGCTCCAGCCATTGCGCGGACAATGCGATCTCCGGCAGCAGTACCAGCGCCTGGCGGCCTTCGCGCAGGCATTCGGCCACCGCATCCAGATAGACCTCGGTCTTGCCGGAGCCGGTGACGCCGGTCAGCAGGGTCACGCCGAAATCCCGCCCCGCCACCTGCGCCCGCAGCGCCGCCGCGGCAGCATCCTGCTCCGTCCCCAGCACCGGGCCGGGCAGGTCGAGGTCCGGCGGGGTGAAGGCACGGCCGGGCGGCAGCAGGGCCGGCACCAGCATCCCGGCATCGGCCAGCCCCCGCACCACGGCGGATGAGACCCCGGCCGCGGCGGCCAGTTCCGCCCCGGCCATCACCTGCCCCGGCCGCAAGGCGGCCAGCACGCGGGCCCGGCCAGGTGTCAGGCGCGCCGGAGGTTCCGCATTGGCCAATTGCCAGCCGGCGCGGGCGGGCGGCGGCTCCAGCGCCGCCGGGGCGCTCATCGCCATGCGCAGCACGGCACCGGGTGGGCTGAGTGTGTAGGCGGCAACCCAGGTGACGAAGCGGCGCAGCGTTTCCGTCATCGGCGGCGCGTCCAGCAGCCCGGCCACGTCGCGCAGCTTCGCCTCCGGCAGATCGGGGTCCGCGGGGCCGTCCCAAGCCACGCCCACCAGCTGCCGCCCGCCCAGCGGCACCACCACGAAGTCACCCGGCTGCACCGCCAGCCCGGCCGGAATTCGGTAATCATAGGCCCCGGCTGCCAAAGGAAGCGGCAGCAGCACACGGATTCGTGGCATGGAAGACACGCCTGCCGGTTGGTTCGGCTGCGATGACTTCCACCGGGGCGGCTGCATGCTATAAACTCCCGGTCGAACGAAAGCGAAACAAAACCACATTCGCCGCAGCTTTCCCGGCAAGCACCGGAACGCCTGCATCAAGGGAATCGACCTGCATGAAGTTTTTCGTGGATACCGCTGATGTCGCCGAAATCCGGGCCTTGGCGGAATCCGGGATGGTGGATGGTGTGACCACCAACCCCAGCCTGATCGCCAAATCCGGTCGCAAGATGTCCGAGGTCATCGCCGAGATCTGCGCCATCACGGAGGGCCCGGTCAGCGCGGAGGTCACGGCCACCGATTTCGCCGGCATGCTGGCGGAGGGGAAGTACCTGCGCGACATCGCCGCCAACGTCGCGGTGAAGGTGCCGCTGACGGAGGCTGGGCTGCGGACCTGCCGGGCGCTGTCGAATGAGGGTACGCCGGTCAATGTCACCCTCTGCTTCTCCGCCGCCCAGGCCCTGCTGGCGGCAAAGGCGGGGGCTGCCTTCATCTCGCCCTTCGTCGGCCGGCTGGACGACATCGCCCATGACGGCATGACGCTGATCGGCGACATCGTCCAGATCTACCGCAACTACCCGGGCATCAAGACGGAAGTGCTCGTCGCCTCCGTCCGCCACCCGATCCACCTGGTGCAGTCCGCCAAGCTCGGCGCCCATGTGGCAACCCTGCCGCCTTCCGTCATCCGGCAGTTGCTGAAGCACCCGCTGACCGATAGCGGGCTGTCCGCCTTCCTCGCCGATTGGGCCAAGACGGGGCAAAGCATCCTGTGAGTACAACCGCCGCGACCATCCTCGACCCAGGAGACGATCCGATGGCCGAGGCGGTCGCGGCGTATCTGCTGGAACACCCCGACTTCCTGGCCAAACGGCCGGATCTCTACCGCACCCTGGCACCGCCGCGCCGGGTGTATGGCGAAAACATGGCGGACCACATGGTCGCCATGGTCGCCGCAGAACGCAGCCGCACCCGCGGGCTGGAGGCCGAGGTGCAGGCCGCCGTAACGGATGGCCGCGCCGGCGCGACGCTGGTGATGTGCGTGCGGCTGGCGGTGCTGGCGCTGATGCGGTCCCGCGATGTGATGGAGACCGTGACCCAGGAACTGCCCGCCTTGCTGCGGGTGGATAGCTGCACCCTGCTGAGCGAGCCCGCCACGCCCGAAGCGACCTTCGGCTTCCGCCGCGCCGGCTTCCTGCCCATGCCGCCCGGCAGCCTGGCCCGCCTGGTCGGCCGCGGCCGGGATGCCCGGGTGCGGACCGAGGTGACAGAGGCCGTCATGCTGCATGCGGAAGCCGCGGGGCTGGTGACGCGGGACGCGTTGGTGCGCGTGCCGCTGGCCTGTGGCACCCCCTGCCTGCTGGCGCTCGGCGCGCGCGATGCGGCGTCCCTGCCGACGCGGCAGACGGCGACGACGCTGGCCTTCCTCGGCCGCATCGTGGCGGCGGCGCTCTCTCGCTGAGATGACCGGTCCGCTGAGATGACCGGTCCGCCGAAATGAACGGCCCACTGAGATGACCGGCGCCGAGGCCCTGGCAGGGTGGCTGGCGGCCCTGGCGGAGGAACGCCGGGCCAGCCCGCATACGGTGGAGGCCTATGCCGCCGACCTTTCCCTGTTCCTCGGCTTCCTGACCCGGCATCTGGGCGAGGAGCCGGATGTGGCGGCACTCGGCGCGCTGCGGCCGACCGATCTGCGTGCCTTCCTGGCGGACCGTGCAGCAAAGGGGGATGGCAACACCACCCGCGCCCGGCGCCTCGCCGCGCTGCGCAGTTTCCTGCGGCATCTGGCGCGCCGGCACGGCCAGCCCACCACCGCGCTCGCCGGCCTGCGCGGCCCGCGCGCCGCCCGCCCCGTGCCGCGCGCCCTGACCGCCGCCGATGCGCGGGAAGCGGTGACCGGCATCGGCGCGGTGCATGACCCGGACCGGGCCGAACAGCCGCGGATGCAGGCGGCGCGCGACGTCGCGCTGTTCACCCTGCTGTATGGCTGCGGATTGCGGATTGCCGAGGCGCTGGCGCTTCAGGTGGCCGATGCGCCGCGCCCCGGCGCCGCCGGCGCGCTGCGCGTGACCGGCAAGGGCAACAAGCAGCGCCTGGTGCCGGTGCTGCCGGCGGTGCGGGCGGCGATGGGCGAATGGCTGGCGGAGCACCCCGACCCCCGGCCGGACGCGCCACTGTTCCTCGGCGCGCGCGGGGCGCGGCTGGACCCTGCGGTGGCGCAGCGATCCCTGCGCCACTGGCGCCGCCTTGCGGGCTTGCCGGAACATGCCACGCCGCACGCCCTGCGGCATTCCTTCGCCACCCATCTGCTGGGTGGCGGAGCGGATCTGCGGGCGATCCAGGAATTGCTGGGCCATGCCAGCCTGTCGACCACGCAACGCTACACCAGCGTGGATGCGACGGCGCTGCTGGAGACCTGGCGCGCCGCGCATCCGCGGGCGGATTGATACAAGATCCCGGTCCGAGGCCAGGACGCAGTGACAGGAACATGCGGCCGGCCGAGGCGCCGAGCGGCGCCCGCCGCTTCCGCGTCACGCCGCAGGTCTGCCTCCGGCACAACCTGGCCAAGCCGCCGGAGGGGGCGCCGGCGCTTGAGCTGGTATGACTAGCCGGCGCGCGGCGCCTGCAGGGCCTGCGCGCGCTGCAGATGCTGGCGGATCGCCGGCAGATTGGTCTCGGCGAAGGTCTTCAGCGCCGTCACCTCGCCATTCTGGGCATAGGATTGGTACAGCGTCGCCAGTTCCTGCTGCGCCTCGACCTGCATCTGCACATACCAGCGGTTCAGCTCATCGCCTTCGTAGTTCCGCAGGCTGGCCAGCCTGGCCTGCATCCGGTCATCGCCGCTGGAGGGCTGGCGGGTGGAGGCTTCCGGCAAAGCCAGCAACGCCGCCGTGTTCGTCGTGCCGAAGCTGACCAGATCCTCCGCCAGCTGGCGGATCTGCGGATGGGTGCTCTTCTCCAGCAGATACTGGCTGGACTGGATGGCGAAGTTGTTGCCGATGATGGAGCGCTCGACAAAGGCGTTGGCGCCGACGCCCGTGCCGCTCAGCAGGTCCAGCACCGTGGTCGGGCGGTCCTGGGCCATCAGCGGCAGCGTGGGCAGCAGCATGGCGCCGGCAAGGAAAAGGCTGCGTCGGTTCATCATGGGGTCTCCTGGGTACGTGTCGTTCGTATCCAGCAAACGTCGCAGGGGCCGCCGGGTTGCCGCCGCCGTGGTGACAGGCGGGCTACCCGGCGCGGCCGAAGATCCGCCGGGACCGGTCGCGCAGCCCCTGCATGGTGCGGTCCGCGCGCAGGATCATCCGCGTTTCCATCACCTCCACCTTCGCCACCGCCCCCGGCCAGCGCGTGCCGGCCCAGCTCAGTCCGCGATGTGCCCAATGGTATTGGTGGCGCAGCACGAACAGGCCGAGCACCAGGAAAACCAGCCCCGGCAGAATGGGCAGCAGGCCGCCAAGCGGCGCCAGGGCGATCAACGACCATCCCGCGCATTTGCGCCGGAGGGAGGGGCGATATTCCATCATGTTGTCGCAGATGGTCCCGCCACAACCCCGGTGCAACGCCCCGCCACGGCCGCGTCCGCTGCCTCATGCACCATGCGGTAGTCCTGGTCCCGCGGCAGGTCGAGCCGACGGTCGCTGGAGACATACAGCCGCTCCACCGTCCCTTCCGGCCCCGGCGTGCCCACCTTTTCCCCGCGCCCATTATGGATGCCGAGGCGGGTGCCGGCGTAGCGGCGATGCGGCACCTCCAGCACATGCAGGAAGCCGCGCCCGGCCAGCATGCGCTCCAGCTCCGCCCGCGCCAGGAATCCCTCCGCGCCGAAGGACACCACCAGGGTGCGGGCGCGCAGGTTGGTCACCAGCCGGGCGAAGGCGGGCCCGATGCCGGCGCGGGTGTTGAAGGCGCTGCGCCGGGTGCGGCAATCCACGCGCTTCTGCGCCCGGCCATAAACCTCCGGCCGGTCCCAGCGCACCAGCGTCTCCCACAGATGGTAGTTCGACAGATAGGCGTGCTGGTCATAGGGCGGGTCGAGATAGGCCACGTCGCATTCGATGGCGCCCGCCAGCGAAACCGCATCCTCGGCGAGCGCCAGGCAGGGACCGGCGGCCGGGCGGGGCAGCAATTCGGGCCGGCGCAGCACCAGCGGCTTAAGGGCGCGGGGCGCCAGGTCCCGCATGAAGGACATCTGGTGGCCGGCGCAGCTATCCACCCGGTCCGCCGCCTGGATCAGCGCGGTCAGCAGGATGGCGCGCAGCTCCGGCGCCGGCTCCAGCCGCTCGATCGCGTCCCGCATCGCCTCCAGCCGCGCGGCATTCACCGGGTGCAGGTAGCGCGCCGTCTCGGCATAGGTGGCGGTGAACCAGCCCGGCGCGGGCGGCAGATGCGACAGATCCGCCAGGATCCTGTCGGCACGCTCGGCCCATATCCCTGCATCGGCCTGCACCAGGCCGCAGGCGAGGGTCTGGGCGAAGGGCAGCTCATCATTTGCCAGCACGCGCCAGCCGGCCGCCTTCAGCGCATGGGCAACCCGGGCGGAGCCGGAAAACAGATCCGCCACCACCGCCCGATCCCCGGCCGCGGCCCCCACCGCCCGCAGGATCTGCGGCAACAACCCCCGCTTCGAGCCCAGGTATTTTATCATGCTGCCGCGGGCCACTGGCGTAGAGGGCCGGCCATTTTGCGGGGGCAGGGACCGGTGGGACCGCGCCGCAGACGCGGGGAAGGCGAGCGCCTCACTCCCCGCTTGCGCTGACGGCGCGGCAACGCGCCGAGGCCGCGAATGCGGCCCGCGCCCAGACCATCTTGCCTGCCCGCGCACCAGTGCACCGGCGCGCAAGGCAAGGCGGCGGAGCCGCCGCCCGCCGCCTGAGGGCACCTAAATATGCAAAGCCCGACCGCTGACGGCCAGCGCGGCTTCCTTCACCGATTCATTCAGCGAGGGATGCGCGTGGCAGGTGCGTGCCACATCCTCGGCGCTCGCGCCGAATTCCATGGCGATGGCGATCTCGGCGATCAGCGTGCCGGCATCCGGGCCGATGATATGCGCGCCCAGCACGCGGTCCGTGGTCTTGTCGGCCAGGATCTTCACGAATCCGTCCATGTCGCCCATGGCGCGGGCGCGGGCATTCGCCATGAAGGGGAACTTGCCGACATTGTATTCGGCGCCGCGGGCCTTCAACTGTTCCTCGGTCTCGCCGATGCTGGCCACTTCCGGCCAAGTGTAGACCACGCCGGGAATCGCATTGTAGTTCACATGGCCATGCTGGCCGGCGAGGATCTCGGCCATCGCCACGCCCTCCTCCTCCGCCTTATGCGCCAGCATCGGGCCGACAATGGCATCGCCGATGGCATAGAGGCCGGGGATGTTTGTGGCGTAATGCGCATCCGTCACCACGCGGCCACGCTCATCCAGCGCCACGCCGATCTCCTTCAGGCCGAGGCCGCCGGTGAAGGCACGCCGGCCGATGGCGACCAGCACGACATCCGCCTTAAGCGTCTCCGCAGCGCCGCCCGCGGCCGGCTCCAACGTCAGGGTCACGCCGTCCTTGTCCTTGCTGGCGCCGGTGACCTTGGTCTTCAGCTTGGTCTGGATGCCCTGCTTGCCCAGCACCCGCTCGAACAGCTTGCCCACCTCGGTGTCCATGCCGGGCACCAGGCGGTCGAGGAACTCCACCACCGTCACCTCGGCGCCCAGGCGGCGCCAGACGCTGCCGAGCTCCAGGCCGATATAGCCGCCGCCGATCACCACCAGATGGCCCGGCACCTTCTCCAGCTCCAGCCCGCCGGTGGAGGTGACGATCTGCTTCTCGTCGACCTCGACGCCCGGCAGCGGGATGCTCTCGCTGCCCGTGGCGATGACGATGTTCTTCGCGGTGTAGGTGGTGCCGTCCACCGTCACCTGACCCGGCGCGGGGATGCTGGCGGCGCCCTTCAGCCAGGTCACCTTGTTCTTCTTGAACAGGAACTCGATGCCCTTGGTGTTGGCGGCCACCACCTCCCCCTTGCGGGCCTGCATCCGCGCCAGGTCGATCTTCACGCCTTCCACCATCACGCCATGGTCGGCCAGCTTGTGCTTGGTTTCCTCGTAATGCTCGGAGGAATGCAGCAGCGCCTTGGAGGGGATGCAGCCGACATTGAGGCAGGTGCCGCCCAGCGTCGCCCGCTTCTCCACGCAGGCGACCTTCATGCCGAGCTGGGCCGCGCGGATGGCGCAGACATAGCCGCCGGGGCCGGCACCGATGACGATGAGGTCGAAGCTCTCGGACATGAAGAAGGATCCTGCGAAATCTGCGCGGACCATAGCCCGCGGCCCGCGCGGTGCAAGTCGCGGCAGGATCGCAAGCGCGATCAAGCCGGCTTCGGGCAGGATGGCGGCGTGCAAGGAGCCCTCGATGGCCACGAAGAATCTCACCCGGCAGGATTACGGACGGCGCATCGCGCGGGCGATCGCGCTGATCGCGGCCGACCCGGCGCGCAACACCGGGCTTGAGGAACTGGCCGCGGCGGCGGCCTTCAGCCCCTTCCACTTCCACCGCATCTACCGCGAGATCACCGGCGAGACCCCGGCCGAGACCCTGGCGCGCGAACGCCTGTCCCGCGCCGCGGGGCTGCTGGTGCGCGGCGCGCTGCCGGTGGCGGCCGTGGCGAAGGCCAGCGGCTATGGCTCCGCGGCGGCCTTCACCCGTGCCTTCCGCGCCGCCTACGGCATTCCGCCGGCGGCCTATCGCGACGCCGGGGGCATCGGCCTGCCGCACCCGCCCACATCCCGGCAACAGGATTCCGCCATGTTCGAGGTCACCATCCGCCAGGAACCGGCCCTGCGCCTGGCCGCCCTGCCGCATCGGGGCGCCTATGGCGCCATCGGCACGGTCTATGACCGGCTGACGGCCTGGGCCGGCGCCCGCGGCCTGATCACCCCGGCCACGCGGTTCATCGCGCTGTACCATGATGACCCGCAATCGGTGCCGGAGGCGCAGTTGCGCTCCGATGCCGGGATGGTGGTGCCGGAGGCGGTTGCGGGCAGCGAGGGCGTGCAGATCCTGGACCTGCCGGCCACGCGCCTGGCGGTGCTGGTCTTCAAGGGCCCCTATGCGGAGCTGGAGGGCGCCTATCGCTGGCTGTACCGCGACTGGCTGCCGGCGAGCGGGCAGGAACCGGCCGACCAGCCGGCGCGCGAGGAATATCTGAACGACCCGCGCAGCCTGCCGCCGGCCGAATGGCTGACCGCGGTGATGCTGCCGCTGCGACCGGGCGCCTGACCCTCAGGCGAGCAGCGCGCCCGCCAGCAGCCCCAGCCCGAAGACTCCGGCCGCCATCGAGGTCATCCCCCACCAGCGTTCCGGGGTGAAGCCGCCGGCAAAGGCGAAGACGGCGCCGAGCAGATAGGCGCCCGCCCCCTCCGCCACACCCACCCGCACCATCACCACCAGCGGCCCGATGGTGGCGAGCAGCCCGGCCAGGGTGCCGAGGCCGCGCCAGATGCGGTCCGTGCGCGGATCGGGCCGCAGGGCGGGCTCGCCGCGGGCGCGGTATTCGAGGGCGGCGCAGAGCGCGAGGAAGCCGAAGGCGAGGAACAGCATGGGGGCGCCTCGGCGGGGGGATGTTGCCTGCCCCCACCCAACCCTCAACCGTAAACGGGGGAGGGTCCGGGTGGGGGCTAGGCTGACCTCACAGGTCCAGCATCAACCGGCGCGGATCCTCGATGCTTTCCTTCACGCGCACCAGGAAGCTGACCGCTTCCTTGCCGTCCACGATTCGGTGGTCGTAGCTCAGCGCGGTGTACATCATCGGCCGGATCTCGACCTTGCCGCCCACCGCCATCGGGCGCTCCTGGATCTTGTGCATGCCCAGGATGCCGGACTGCGGCGGGTTCAGGATCGGCGTCGACATCAGCGACCCGTAGATGCCGCCATTGGTGATGGTGAAGCTGCCGCCGGTCAGGTCTTCCAGCTTCAGCGCGCCATCACGTGCCTTGCGGCCGAGGCCGCCGATGGTCTTCTCGATCTCGGCGAAGCTCATCGCATCCGCATTGCGGACCACGGGCACCACCAGGCCGGAGGGGCCGCCGACGGCGATGCCCATATGGACGGCGTGCTTGTAGACGATCTCGTCGCCATCGATCTCGGCGTTCACCGCCGGGAATTCCTTCAGCGCCGCGACGCAGGCCTTCACGAAGAAGGACATGAAGCCGAGCTTCACGCCGTGCTTCTTCTCGAAGGCGTCCTTGTATTCGGACCGCAGCGCCATCGCCGCGCCCATATCCACCTCGTTGAAGGTGGTCAGCATGGCGGCGGTGTTCTGGGCTTCCTTCAGGCGGCGCGCGATGGTCAGGCGCAGCCGGGTCATCTTCACCCGCTCCTCACCCGATTCCAGGGCGCGCGGCGCCTTGGCGGCGGGGGCTGCGGCGGGCTTGGCAAGGAAGGCGAGCACATCGCCCTTGGTGACGCGGCCATCTTTGCCCGTGCCGGCACCCACCTGCGCCTGGGTCACGCCGGCATCGGCCATCGCCTTGGTCGCGGCCGGGCCATTGGCGGCACCTTCCGCGGGGCGGGAGACCGGGCCCGGGGCGGGCTGTGGCGCTTCGGCCTTGGGCGGCGCCGGCGCGGCGGCGGCGGGCTTCGGCGCGGCGGGGGCGGCGCCGGGCTTGGCGGCCGCGCCCTCGGCGATGCTGCCGATCACGGCGCCGGCCTCGACCTCGGCGCCCTCATCGGCGCTGATGCTCTCCAGCACGCCGGCGACGGCGGCATTGACCTCCACCGTGACCTTGTCGGTCTCCAGCTCCACCAGCGGCTCATCCATCGCAACGGACTCGCCGGCCTTCTTCAGCCATCGCGCCACGGTGGCGGAGGAGACGCTTTCCCCGAGCGGGGGCACCACGATATCGGTCATCTGTCCTGCCTTCTGCCTGGGGGGACGCTCACGAAAGGCCGAGCGCCTCGCGCACCAGGGTTTCCTGCTGCTGCTGGTGAACCTTGGCGAGGCCCGTCGCGGGGCTCGCCGCCTCGGCGCGGCCCACATAGATCGGGCGCTTCGCCTTGATCTCGATGTCGCGCAGCACGCCTTCGATCTTGCGGTCGATATAGGTCCAGGCGCCCATATTCTCGGGCTCCTCCTGGCACCAGACCACTTCCGCATTGCGATAGGGCGCGAGCGTCTTGGACAGCGTCGTCTTGGCGAAGGGGTAGAGCTGCTCGACGCGGATGATCGCCACGTCCTTCACACCCTTCTCCCGCCGCTCCGCCAGCAGGTCGTAATAGACCTTTCCGGTGCAGAGCACGACGCGCTTGACCTTGTCCTCCGCCACCAGGGCATCGGTTTCCGGGATGACGTACTGGAAGGCGCTGCCCGGGCCGAAATCGGCCAGCGACGACACCGCCATCTTGTGGCGCAGCAGCGACTTCGGCGTCATCAGCACCAGCGGCTTGCGGTAGTTCGCCTTCAGCTGGCGGCGCAGCGCGTGGTAGTAGTTGGCCGGTGTCGTCAGGTTGCCGACGCGCATGTTGCGCTCGGCGCACAGCTGCAGCCAGCGTTCCAGACGGGCGGAGGAATGCTCCGGCCCCTGGCCTTCGTAGCCATGCGGCAGCAGCATCACCAGGCCGGACATGCGCAGCCACTTGGTCTCGGCGGACGCGATGAACTGGTCGATGATGACCTGCGCGCCATTGGCGAAGTCGCCGAACTGCGCTTCCCACAGCACCAGGGTGCGCGGGTCCGCCAGGGTGTAGCCGTATTCGAAGCCGAGCACGCCCATTTCCGACAGCAGGCTGTTGAAGGCCTCGAATTTCGGCTGGCCGGCGCGGATATTGTTCAGCGGGACGTATTCCGCCTGGGTCTTCTGGTCCACCAGATGGGCATGGCGCTGGCTGAAGGTGCCACGCTGCACATCCTCACCGGACAGGCGCACACGGTGGCCTTCCAGCAGCAGGGTGCCGAAGGCCAGCGCCTCGCCGGTCGACCAGTCGATGCCCTCGCCGGTCTCGATGGCGTTCTTCTTCGCCTCAAGCTGGCGGATGATCTTCGGGTTGGCGCCGAAATCGGACGGCACGCGGGCCAGTGCCGCGCCCACTTCGCGCAGCTCGTCGAGGCCCACCGCGGTCTCGTGCAGCCGCTCGACATCCTCGCCGACCGTCACGGCCTTGAGGCCGGACCAATGGCCTTCCAGCCAATCCGCCTTGTTCGGCTTGAAGCTGGTGGCCGCCTGGAAGGCTTCCTCCAGCTGGGCGTTGAAGGCATCCAGCACCGACTTCGATTCCTCGGCCGGCACGCTGCCCTCCTTCGCCAGCTTCTCGGCGTAGAGGGTGCGGGTGGTCTTCATCTCGCGGATGCGGCCATACATGATCGGCTGCGTGAAGGCCGGCTCGTCCGTCTCGTTATGGCCGTGGCGGCGGTAGCAGACGATGTCGAGCACGAAATCCGCGCCGAACTGCATGCGGAACTCGGCCGCCATGCGGGCGCAGAACACCACCGCTTCGGCGTCGTCGCCATTCACATGCAGGATCGGCACCTGGATGCTTTTCGCCACGTCGGTGCAGTACAGGCCGGAATAGGCATGCGCCGGGACGGTGGTGAAGCCGATCTGGTTGTTGGTGACGATGTGGATGGTGCCGCCGGTGCGGTAGCCGATGAGCTGGCTCATCGCCAGCGTCTCATACACCAGGCCCTGGCCGGCGAAGGCCGCATCGCCATGCAACAGGATGCCGAGGACGGAACGCCGCCCCTTGGTGTCGCCTGCCATGTCCTGCCGCGCGCGCACCTTGCCCACCACCACCGGGTCCACCGCTTCGAGGTGCGACGGATTAGGCTGGAGGGACAGGTGCACCATGCGCCCGGCCACCTCGATATCGGTCGAGGTGCCGAGGTGGTACTTCACGTCGCCGGAGCCCTGCACATCCTCGGGCGTCGCGGCATTGCCCTTGAACTCGCTGAACACGGCCGCGAAGGGCTTCTTCACCACATTGACCAGCACGTTCAGCCGGCCGCGATGGGCCATGCCGATCGAGACCTCGTTGACCCCGCCGGCGGCGGCGACCTCGATCACCGACTGGATCGCCGGGATGGTGGATTCACCGCCCTCCAGCCCGAAGCGCTTGGTGGTGGCGTATTTCTTGGCGCAGAAGGCCTCGAAGCCCTCGGCCTCGGTCAGCTGCCGCAGGATCTGGCGCTTGGCCTGGCCGTCGAAGGCCTTGACCCAGGGCGCACCCTCGATCCGGCGCTGGATCCAGGATTTCTGCTCCGGGTCCTGGATGTGCATGAATTCGGTGCCGATGGAGCCGCAATAGCTGGCGCGGCAGATCTGCAGGATCTCGCGCAGCGTCGCGTATTCGCGGCCCAGCACGAAATCCAGGAAGATCGGCCGGTCCATATCGGCATCGGTGAAGCCGTAGGTCTTGGGGTCCAGCTCCGGATGCGGCTTCAGCACCTGCAGGCCGAGCGGGTCGAGCTGCGCTTCCAGATGGCCCCGCACGCGGTAGCTGCGGATCAGCATCAGGGCGCGGATGGAATCCAACACCGCCCGCTGGGCGGCCGCCTTGTCCACCGTATTGGCGGCCGGCGCTGCCGCCGCCTTGTCGCCCTTGCCCTTCGGCGCCGCGGCCGGAGGCTCGGGGTCCGGGCCAAAGGCACCGCGCAGCCGTGGCGCCCAGCTGGCGCCGACCGCATCCGTCAGCACCGAACGGGCTTCGTCGTTCAGCGCCCCGAACAGCTCGGCGAAGGAGGGATCGACGCTGTCCGGCTTCTCCGCCCATCGGGCATAGAGGTCGGCGAGGTAGGCGGCATTCGCGCCCGACATCGCGCTTGCGAGGACATCCACTCCGGCCATTTCCGTCTCCGTTGCGCCAGCCTCGGTTCGGGCGGCGCGCCGCACATAGATAGGGCACCAGGCCCGTCGCCGTCAGGCCCCAAGCCAGGAGCCTGACGCGACCCAGGTGACCGTTACGTTACTTCTTGAGCGCCTTCACCATGGTCGAACCCAGGGCGGAGGGGCTGTCGGCGACATGAATGCCGGCTTTCGCCATCGCTTCCATCTTCGCCGCCGCCGTGTCGTTGCCGCCCGAAATCACCGCGCCGGCATGGCCCATGCGGCGGCCCGGAGGGGCGGTGGCGCCGGCGATGAAGCCGACCACCGGCTTGTTCGGCTTGCCCGGTCCGAAATTATGCTCGGCCAGGTATTCGGCGCCGATCACCTCGGACTGGCCGCCGATCTCGCCGATCATGATGATGGACTGCGTCTCGTCATCGGCCAGGAACAGCTTCAGCACATCGATGAAGTCCATGCCCTTCACCGGGTCGCCGCCGATGCCGACGCAGGAGGACTGGCCGAGGCCGGCCGCCGTGGTCTGCGCCACCGCCTCATAGGTCAGGGTGCCGGAGCGGGAGACGATGCCGACCGAGCCGCGGCGATGGATATGGCCCGGCATGATGCCGATCTTGCAGGCATCCGGCGTGATGACGCCCGGGCAGTTCGGCCCGACCAGCAGCGACTTGGAGCCGGAGAGCGCGCGCTTCACCTTCACCATGTCGAGCACCGGAATGCCCTCCGTGATGCAGATGATCAGCGGCATCTCGGCGTCGATCGCTTCCAGGATCGCATCCGCCGCGAAGGGGGCGGGGACGTAGATGACGGTGGCATTCGCGCCCGTCGCATCCCGGCATTCCACCACGGTGTTGAACACCGGCAGGTTCAGCTCGGGGTGCATCGTGCCGCCCTTGCCGGGGGTCGTGCCGCCGACATAGGTGCTGCCATAGGCAATGCCCTGGCTGGCATGGAAGGTGCCCTGGGCGCCGGTGAAGCCCTGGGTCATGACGCGGGTGTTGGCGTCGATCAGAACGGCCATGGTCTTAGGCTCCCTTGACCGCGGCCACGACCTTCTGGGCCGCATCCGCGAGGTTGTCGGCCGCGATGATGGCGAGCCCGGATTCGGCGAGGATCTTCTTGCCGAGGTCCACATTGGTGCCCTCGAGCCGCACGACCAGCGGCACCGACAGCTTCAGGTTCTTGGAAGCTTCCACGATGCCATTGGCGATCATGTCGCACTTGGCGATGCCGCCGAAGATGTTGACCAGGATCGCCTTGACGTTGACGTCGGAGGTGATGATCCGGAACGCTTCCGTCACCCGCGCCGCATTGGCGGTGCCGCCGACATCGAGGAAGTTGGCGGGGGAGGAGCCGTACAGTTTGATGATGTCCATGGTGGCCATCGCCAGGCCGGCGCCATTCACCATGCAGCCGATCTCGCCATCGAGCGCCACATAGTTCAGGTCGTTGTTGACCGCGTCGAGTTCCTTCGGGTCCATCTCGCTGTCATCGCGCAGCGCCTCGAGGTCCTTGTGGCGGAACAGCGCGCTCTCGTCGAAGGACACCTTGGCATCCAGCGCGACGATGTCGCCCTTGCCGGTCACGACCAGCGGGTTGATCTCGACGATCGCGCAGTCGAGTTCCAGGAAGGCGCCATACAGCGCCAGGACGAACTTCTGGAACGCCGCGACCTGCTTGCCCTCGAGGCCGAGGCCGAAGGCGAGCTTGCGGGCGTGGTAGGGGAAGATGCCCGAGGCCGGGTCGATCGCGACCTTCAGGATCTTCTCGGGGTGGTCATGCGCCACCTCCTCGATCTCCATGCCGCCCTCGGTCGAGGCCATCACCGTCACGCGGCTGGTCTCGCGGTCGATCAGCAGGCCGAGATACAGCTCCCGCTTGATGTCGCAGCCATCTTCCACGAAGACGCGGGACACCAGCTTGCCCTGCTCGCCGGTCTGCTTGGTGACCAGCACATTGCCGAGCATCGCCTCGGCGGCTTCCTTCACGGCCTCAATCGACTTGACGACGCGGACGCCGCCCTTGCCGTTCGGGTCGTTGGTGAAGCGGCCGGCGCCACGGCCACCGGCGTGGATCTGCGACTTCACGACATAGACGGGGCCGGGCAGCTTCTTGGCCGCTTCCACGGCCTCATCCGCCGTCCAGGCCACATGGCCCTCCAGCACCGCAACGCCGTAGCGGCGCAGCAATTCCTTCGCCTGGTATTCGTGGATGTTCATCCGATGTCTCCGGCAAGCAGGGCGCCAAAAAAGCCAGCGGCCCGACGCCTTCAAGGCATGCGGGGCCGCCGGCGGTAGGTCTCAGACGCCGAGCGCCTTGAAATCCGCGACCAGCTTCTTCACCGCGTCACAGGACTTGTCGAAGGCGGCCTTTTCCTCCGCCGTGAACTGCACTTCCATGATCTTCTCGACGCCGCCGGCGCCGATCACCACGGGCACGCCCACGTAGAAGTCGTTCTGGCCGTATTCGCCATTCAGCATCACGGCGCAGGGCAGCACGCGCTTCTTGTCCAGCAGGTAGCTCTCAGCCATCGCGATGGCGGACGCGGCCGGCGCGTAGAAGGCGGAGCCCTTCTCCAGCAGCTTCACGATCTCACCGCCGCCATTCGCCGTGCGGGCGACGATCGCGTCGATCTTTTCCTGCGTGGTCCAGCCCATCTTGATCAGGTCGGGCACCGGCACGCCGGCCACGGTGGAGTAGCGGGTCAGCGGCACCATGGTGTCGCCATGGCCACCCAGCACGAAGGCCGTGACATCCTCGACGGACACGCCGAATTCCTGCGCCAGGAACAGGCGGAAGCGGCTGGAATCCAGCACGCCGGCCATGCCCACCACCTTCTCCGCCGGCAGGCCGGAGCGCTGCTGCAGCACCCAGACCATGACATCGAGCGGGTTGGTGATGCAGATGACGAAGGCGTCCGGGGCATACTGCTTGATGCCCTCGGCCACCTGGCCGATGACGCCGGCATTTTTCGTCAATAGGTCATCACGGCTCATACCGGGCATGCGGGGAAATCCCGCCGTGACGATGACGACATCGGCGCCCTCGATCGCGCTGTAGTCGCCCGTTCCGGACATGGCACTATCAAAACCATCCACCGGGCCGGACTGCATGATGTCCAGCGCCTTGCCGGCGGCGACGCCCGGGAAGACGTCGAACAGGACGACGTCGCCCAGCTCCTTCAGGCCGATCAGGTGGGCGAGCGTGCCGCCGATGTTGCCGGCGCCAATGAGCGCGATCTTCTTGCGGGACATGCAGCGGTCCTTGCCTTGTGGTGCTTCGCAGGGATTTCAAGGTGCGCCATCAGGCGCGCCCTGCGGGGCTTCCTACTCCCGCCCCGCAGGCCGGGCAAGGCGGCGCTGCGTGTCTCGGGTGTGGATTGGGCCGCTTGTGGCGTGCCCGGGGCGGTCATTCCCGCCTTTGGAAGCCGGTCAGGTCAGAGCGGCATGCAGCGGACGATGTCGTCATGCCCGCGTGCGAGGGTGGCGAAGGTGCCAACCGGGCAGTCCCGCTGCGTCATGGTCATCGCCGGCAGCCCGGCCTGCCAGCCGGCAATGCCGTTCCCGCGTGAGATGGTGGCGGCGGCGGCGCCGCGCACCACCACGCCGCTGCGCTGGGTGCGCACATCGCCGCGGCGCACCGGGCTCTGCCCGGTGCTGGCCTGGGTCCGGGCGGGACGCGCGGCGGCGCGGCTGGTGGCGCGGCTCGTGGTGGCGCGGGTCGTGGTTGCGGCGCGGCTGGTGGGCCGGGGCGCGTTGCGTGCCGTGGTGCTGGCGGCGGCACGCGGGGTGGTCGTGGCGCGCGACGTGGCGCGGGTGGAGGCGCGGGTCGCGGGGCTGGCTGCGGTGTTCGTTCTACTCACCGCCGCGCCGCTTCGTTCGTCCCGTCTTGCGGCATCGGCCGCCTGCGGGGCCAAGACAAGCACAGTCAGCAGGGCGAGCAGGATCGTCCGCATGCGAGAATAGTCCCCCAATCAACACCACTCCGGCGTAACGACCGGCAGCAGCCCCCCGAGCCAGGAAATGGCCCAATGCGCGTTACTAGACTGAGGCGCCCGTGGCCTGTCAACGCGCATTTCAGGATGTTACGTGAGGTGGGCGAGACCAAGCCAATCCTGGCTTTGCATCTCATTCAGCCGGCTCGCCGTTCTGGCAAACATGGCAGCATTATGACCTTCTTCATGCAGCCGGTCCGGCACCGCCTGTGCACTGGCCAATAACTTCACCCGATGCTCGTAAAGCGCATCGACCAATGTGATGAAGCGCCGGGCGCGGTCGAAATTCTCCGGATTGAGGCGCGGCACGCCATCCAACACCAGCGTATGAAAATGCGTTGCGATGGCGAGATAATCTGCCGGGCCGAGCGGCTGGCCGCACAGCGACTCGAAATCGAACCGCGCCACGCCGCGCGCCGCCTGCGGAACGGCCAGGCTGCGCCCGAGCAAGGTCAGCCGGGTCGGCTTGCCATATTTCTCGCCGGTCAGTTCCTCGAAGGCGGCATCCAGCGCCCGCGTCGCCCGCTCATCCGCCGGCACATGCCAGGTGGGCAGGGCGCGCACCCGGTCGCGGCGATAGTCCCGCGCGGCTTCCAGCGTCAGCACTTCCAGCCGGCGGGAGATCAGGCCGATGAAGGGCAGGAAGGCATCGCGCCCGGGGCGGCCCTTGAACAGGTCGGCGGGTGCCGTGTTGGAGGTCGCCACCACCACCGTGCCGCGGGCGAACAGCGCCTGGAACAGCCGGCCAAGAATCATGGCGTCCGCGATGTCGTGCACCTGGAATTCGTCGAAGCACAGCAGCGCGGCTTCCGCCGTGATGGCATCGGCCAGCGGCGGGATCGGGTCCGCGGTGTCGCCGTGCTGCTTCTTCCAGGCATGGATGCGCCGGTGCACGTCCTGCATGAATTGATGAAAATGGATGCGCCGCTTGCGGGTGACCTCCGCCGTTTCGAAGAACAGATCCATCAGCATGGATTTGCCGCGACCCACCTCACCCACCAGGTAAAGGCCCATCGGCGTGCCGGCGGGCGCTTCCTCGGCCGCCACCGGCTTGCGGCGGGTGAAGCGGGCGAAGAAGCCGCCCTTTTCCGGCTCCTCCGGATGCGGGTCGTAGCCCCGGGTGCGGCGCCAGAGGTCCTGCAGCACCTCCACCGCCCGGGCCTGGGCCGGGTCGGCGGCGAGTGCGCCTTCGGCGATGCGGGCACGGTAGGTCGCCAGCGGGCTGCCGCTCGGAGCCCCGCCGGCAGGATGCGGCCGATCGTTCATTGCCGCGCGATACCGCGAGATGCCGTTCGCGGCAACGCCAGCTTCGGCGATTGACGCACCCCCGACGCACCCCGCAGCCTTCGCCGCATGACCACCCCCGCCACCGCCGCGCTGCTCTATGCCTCCGATGCCTACGATACGTCGCGCCCGCGGCTGATGGGGCGCCATGCGGCGGGGGAGGGTTTTCTGAAGGCGCTGATCCAGCATGCGGGCTTCGACCGGCTGGTGGCGCTGGTCCGCACGGCGGAGGACGAAGCGGCCTTCCGCGCCCAGTGCGCAGCTCTCGGTGCCTCCATGCCGCTGGAGACGGTGGCGGAGACGGAGCTGCACCGCCTGGCCGAGACCGGCTGCCTGATGCTGCCCGGGCCGGAGCTGGCCCACCATGCCTGGCGGCGGCGGCGCACCGGCCCGGCGCGCGGCTTTTCCCTGGTGGGCCTGACCCACACCATCGCCTCCGCCAGCGCCATGGACAGCCTGGCGGATCTGCTGGTGGCGCCGCTGCAGCCCTGGGATGCGGTGATCTGCACCTCCGCTGCCATACGCGGCGCCGTGCAGCGGCTTTGGCAGGCGGAGGGCGCATATCTGGCGCGCCGCCTCGGCGCGACACGGCTGGAGGGGCCGGCGCTGCCCGTGATCCCGCTCGGCGTCGACGTGCCGGCGCTGGCGCGCGACCCGGCGGCGCGGGCGGCCTGGCGGGGCAGGCTGGGCGTCGCGGAGAGCGATGTCGTGGTGCTGCATCACGGACGGCTGTCCTTCCACGCCAAGGCGCATCCGCTGCCGATGTTCCTGGCCCTTGGCCGCGCCGCCGCGGCCGCGCCGCCCGGCGTCGCCGTGCATCTGGTGCTGTCCGGCTGGTTCGCGGATGAGGTGCAGCGCAACGCCTTCAAGGCGCTGGCCAGCGCGCTGTGCCCGCATCTCGTGGTGCATCACGTGGATGGCCGGCGGCCGGAGGTGCGACGGGCGATCTGGTCGGCGGCGGATGTGTTCACCCTGCTGTCCGACAACATCCAGGAAAGCTTCGGCCTGGCCCCGGTGGAGGCGCAGGCTGCCGGGCTGCCTGTGGTCGCCACGGATTGGGACGGGCTGCGGGATACGGTGGTGCAGGGCGTGACCGGCTTCCGCATCCCCACCCTGATGGCCGG
>NZ_JAUYTS010000079.1 GCF_030695085.1 Falsiroseomonas sp.
GCCAGGCCGAGCGCGGCGGCCAGTCCGCCGATGCCGCCGCCGGCGACCAGGATGGGCGGATTGGTCTGCATGTGGGTGTGTCCTGCCCGGTCGCCGCAGGATCACGCGCCGGTGGGCGCTGTCAATCGCGTGGCCCCATGCGCTGCCGCAGCCAGGCCGCCAGCTCCGCGCGGCGGTCCCCCGGCAGGGCGCGTTCCAGGTGCAGGGTCAGGTGCCCGCGGCGGCGATCCGGCGGGATGCGGCAGGCATGGGTCCAGGTCTCGCCGCCGCGCTGGTGCAGCAGCACGTACAGCAGGGCCGGCCGGCAGCGCCCCGCGCGGTCGCGCCAGGCGCCGGCGCCGACGAATTCCGCCATGTCGTCAGGCCCCAGGAAAAGGGAGAGATCCGGGCCATCGCCTAATGAATCCAGCACGCCGTCCTCCTGAACACGGACCGACGGCGGCGCTTCCCGAATAATTGCCGGAACGGCCGCATCCCCCCGGTGAAGGAGGCGCCACCTTGCCCGGGCGGGCAGGTTGGCGTTGGGCGTCGGCCCAACTCTTGATGCAGGGGCGGAAATAGCAAGCAGATGCCGCATGGGGCAAGGGGATTTTCCCGCTTGCCCCATGGGGAGATCACCCGACTTCGAGCAGCTCCACGTCGAAGACCAGCGTGGCGTTCGGCGGAATCACGCCGCCGGCGCCGCGCGCGCCGTAGCCGAATTCGGGCGGAATGGTCAGGGTGCGGTGGCCGCCCACCTTCATGCCCTGCACGCCGCGGTCCCAGCCCGCAATCACTTGGCCCGCGCCGAGCTGGAAGCGGAACGCCTCCCCCCGGTCGCGGGAGCTGTCGAATTTCCGGCCCTTGTTGTCCGCCGCCTTCGCGTCGAACAGCCAGCCCGTGTAATGCACCGCGACCGGCTTGCCGGAGACGGCGAGCGTCCCCTCGCCGACGGTGGAATCAACCATCGCAACGCCCATTGAGTCAGCCCTTCCGGAAAGTGATGTTCTTGGCCCCGTCCCACAGCACGGAACGGCCGATCCTGGCCAGGCGGTCCAGCCCGCCGGTGATGGTCAGGAAATGATTGCCCGCCAGCTGCCCGGCCTTGGAGGAAAAGCAGCAGGGACCATAGGCGATCAGGATCTCCGTCTCGCTCACCCCGCCCGGATAGACGATGACATGGCCGGGCGCCGGGTGGCTGGTGGCATTCTCATGCCCGATGCCGAGGTCGCGGTCGCCCATCGGAATCCAGCAGGCCTCGCCGGACCAGCGCACATGGATGATACGGTCGCTGAAGGGGAGCAATTCCCGGAAGCGGGCGCAGGTCTTCGGCGCCTCCGCATCCTCGAAGCGGGCCTGGAAGATCTCGCCCGCGATCTCGATCTCGATATCCGCCACCTTTTTCGCCTCCGTGCTGTTCGTCCCGCCTACGCGAGCGGCCGCCTCTTGCCAAGCCGGTCCGACCGGTGCGCAACCGTCGCGGGTGCCGACCGTTCTGCCCGCTGAGTGACAGGAGACCCCAATGCTGCTGGCCCGGACACGTGCCCTGCTGGCCGATACCATCCGCGGCTACATCGCCGATGAGGCGATGACCCGGGGTGCGGCGATTGCCTGCTACACCATGTTCTCCCTGGTGCCGCTGCTGGTGGTGGCGGTCGGCATCGCCAGCGTCTTCTTCGGCGAGGCGATCGTGCAGGGCGCGGTGGATGACCAGCTGGTCGCGCTGGTGGGCCGACAGGGTGCCAGCGCGGTGCAGTCCATGGTGCGCGATGCCGGCGGGCTGGAGGGTACCGGCGTGCCGGCGCTGGTCGGCCTGGTGGTGCTGCTGATCACCGCGAGCGGCGTCTTCGCCGAATTGCAGGGGGCGCTGAACGCCATCTGGAAGACGCAGGAACCGTCCATGTCGGTGTCCTACCTGCTGCGCGCCCGGCTGCTGAGCATGGGGCTGGTGGGCGCCACCGGCTTCCTGCTGCTGGTGTCCCTCATCGCGAGCGCGCTGCTGGCGGCGCTCGGCGCCTGGACGGACATGATGTTTCCCGAATTTGCCCCGGTGATGCGGGCGATGAACATGGGCGTGTCCTTCCTGCTGACCGCGCTGCTGTTCGCCGCGATCTACAAGGTGCTGCCGGACCGGCGGCTGCGCTGGCGGGACGTGGCGGTGGGCGCGCTGGTCACCGCCTTCCTGTTCACCATCGGGCGGGTGCTGATCGGCTGGTATCTCGGCGGCAGCGGCATCGCCGCCCGCTATGGCGCGGCGGGCGCGCTGATCGTGGTGTTGCTCTGGGTGTATTATTCGGCCCAGGTGTTTCTGCTCGGCGCCGAATTCACCCGCGCCTGGACCGGGCGCATCGGCAGCCGGCGCAAGGCGCCGGTCGGCGGGGTGGTGGAGCCGCCGCCCTCCATCGGCGATGGGCGGGATGAGGTGGCGCCCGGCGAAAAGGCCTGATCCCTGGGCGGGGCCGCTACAGCGTGGCGATCTGGCCCTGGCCCACGGCGCCGAGGAAGGTCACCACGCCCGCCACTTCCACCCCCGGCGCCAGCCCGGCGGCGGCGAGACCTTCCACCTTCAGCCCGGCCTCGCAGGCGATGCGGCGGATGCCGAGGTCTGCCGCGGCTTCCAGCAGTTCGGCCAGGGTGGCGACGCCGCGTTCGGCCAGCAGCCCCTCCCGCGCATCGGCCAGCAGGGGGGAGGGGGCGAGGAACAGGCGGCAGCCTGCATTGCTGGCGAACAGCACGACATCCCGCCCCACCGCCGCGGCGCCGGTGGCCAGTACAAGGGCGTAATGCGCCCGGTCATGCGCGCCGGACAGCAGCAGGATGCCGAGCGGGAGGCTCATGCCAGGGACCATGGGGTGTGACCCCCCGAAGGCGGGCGAGCGCCCAAATGGGCGCCGCGCCAAGTGGCGCGTAGCCCGGCGAAGCGCCGGCGCGTGAGGACGGATCGGTCACGATCCGTCGGATTGCGGTTCATACCGCGCAGGCCGGCGCGGCGGGTTCGGCATGGGCCGACAGGTCTCGGATGCTGGGCGCGTCGCCACACAGCGCGCAGGCTGGGTCACGCCGCAGCTTCACGGTCCGAAAGCGCATGTCCAGCGCATCCCACAGCAGCAGCCGGCCGGACAGGCTCTCCCCGATGCCGAGGATATGCTTCAGCACCTCCGTCGCCTGCAGCGTGCCCATCACGCCGGTGACGGCGCCGAGCACGCCTGCCTCGGAACAGGTCGGCACCAGCCCCTCCGGCGGCGGTTCCGGGTGCAGGCAGCGGTGGCAGGGGTGCGGCGCGCCTTCATGGCTGCGGAAGACGGAAAGCTGCCCCTCGAAGCGCAGCACCGCCGCCGAGACCAGCGGGCGGCCCAGCAGATGGCAGGCATCGCCGAGCAGGAAGCGCGTGGCGAAATTATCCGTACCGTCGCAGACCAGGTCGTATTTGCCGATATTGGCCCAGGCCCATGCGGCATCGAGGCGGCGCGCATGCACCTCCACCCGGGTTTCCGGGTTCAGCGCGGCGATGGTCTCGGCGGCGCTCTCGGCCTTGTTGCGGCCGATGCGGGCCGTGTCATGCGCCACCTGGCGCTGCAGGTTGGACAGCTCCAGCCGGTCATCGTCGATCAGCCCGATCGTTCCCACGCCGGCCGCGGCGAGATACAGCGCCAATGGCGAGCCAAGGCCGCCGGCGCCGACCAGCAACACCCGCGCCGCGCGCAGCTTCGCCTGGCCGGTCGCGCCCACTTCTTCCAGCAGGATGTGGCGCGAGTAGCGGCGGATTTCCGCCTCGGAAAAATCGAGGTCCATTTCGGGGTCCATCGGCAGGATATGGGCGCGCCGCATCCAACGATGCAAGACGCGGTTCACGCCCGGTTCATGCCTGCGGTGGCATGCGGCGAGGGTAGGGCGGAGCATGCGGCGGTTGATGCGGTGGCTGGCGAGCCTGGGTTTCGGAATGCTGCTGGCCGGGCGGGCCTGGGCCTGCCCGGATGTGCTGCTGGGCGACAGCCTGGCGGTCGGCATGGCACCCCACGCCCGCGCCGCCGGCTTCGAGGTGATCGCCCAGAACGGCGCCGGCCTGCCCTGGCTGCGGCAGCAGGCGCCGCGTTGCGTCGGCCGGCTGGTGCTGGTGTTCGGCACCAATGACCTGCGCGGCCTGGGGACGGAGGCGGCGGAGGCCTATCCGCGCCAGATCGCCGCCATCATGGAACGCTGGCCGGCCGAGCGCATCATCTGGGCCACCCCCGGCTGCTTCGCCCGTGATGCGGCGCTGGAATCCGCCAGCCGTTTGCTGGACCGGGCGCTGCTGGACAGCCAGACCCGCGCCGAGGCAGCGCTTGCCCATCTGCCGGCCCTGCATCGCGGCCGGGTCTCCCGCTGCGAATACCCCACCGCCGATGGCGTCCACCCCACCGCGGCGGGTTATCGGGCGTGGTGGGAGGGCCTGCAGGGGATGATGGCTCAGCGCCCGGTGCCGAGTGCGGCTGCAACCGCCTCGACGAGGTTCGGGATGCCGAGTGCGGCCATGGCGGCATCCCAGGCCTCGGCCAGGGCGATCAGGGCTTCCGTCCCGGGCACCAGCGGCAGCCCATAGGCCGCATCCAGCATCGCGCCGGACCGCCCGGCGGCGAAGACCAGCAGCGCCAGGCCCACCACCCAGGCCGCCGCACCGGCCCGGCGCGTGGCGCTGCGCGGGGAGAAATCATCCGGCAGCGGGCTGGTCTGGGCTTCGAGCCAGGGCTGGCGCATCGCGGTCCCCCGTCAGAACTGGAAGTAGATGAAGGGCGCCACACCCTCCGGCGCCGCCAGGATGATGGCCAGCATCGCCAGGCCGAAGACCAGGCCGAGCAGCGGCGCCGGCAGCGGCCGCAGCGCATCCTCCAGCCGCTGGCGCAGGTCCGGCGGCACGAAATGCAGGCCGAGGCCGAGCGCGATGATCGCCAGCAGCCGCGGCGTGGTGGCCATTCCCTGGGCGGCATCAGGCGCGCCATCGACAATCCCCTGCGCCAGGGCGGCGATGGTGGCGAGGTCCGGCGCGCGGAACAGCACGAAGGCGGCGACCACGATGTGGAAGGTGATTGCCCAGCGCAGCACCCGCCCGGCGAACGAGGCCGGCACAGCACGCCCGCCAAGGGCACGTTCCACCACCAGTGCCAGCCCGTGCAGCAGCCCCCACAGCACGAAGGTCCAGGCCGCACCGTGCCAGATGCCGCCCAGCAGCATGGTCAGCAGCAGGTTGCGCCGGGTGCGGCCCTCCGGCCCATGGCTGCCGCCGAGCGGCTTGAACAGATAATCCCGCAGCCAGGTCGAGAGCGAGATGTGCCAGCGGCGCCAGAACTCGGACAGGGTCAGGGCGCGGAAGGGCTGGTCGAAATTCTTCGAAAAATGATAGCCGAGCAGCGCCGCCAGCCCGATCGCCATGTCCGAATAGCCGGAGAAATCCAGCCAGATCTGGATGGTATAGCCGTAGCAGGCGAGGATGATGTCCAGCGCGCCCCAGGCGCCTGGGTCGCGGAACACCGGGTCCACCAGCCCCGTCGCCAGCTCATTCGCCAGCAGCATCTTCTTGGCCAGCCCACCCAGGATCAACAGGCCGCCCATCACCACCGGCACGCGCTGGCGGTCCGGCAGCGCGTGCAACTGCGGCAGGAAGCGCGCGGCGCGGACAATCGGGCCGGCTGCCAGATGTGGGAAGAAGGTGAGGTAGACCAGCACCTTCAGCGGCGAGCGTTCGACCCGCGCATCGCCACGATGCACATCCACCATGTAGGAGAACGCCTGGAACACGTAGAAGGAGATGCCGACCGGCAGCAGGATCTCCGGCACCGGCAACGGCGGCAGGCCGAGCGCGACCGCAAGTGGCGACGCCTCCCGCACCAGGAAGCCGGCATATTTGAACCAGCCGAGCCACAGCAGCACCCCGGCCACGCCAAGCCACAGCAGCCCGCCGCCCCGCCCCTCCGCCACGCCGCGCCCGATCGCCCAGGTCCATAGCCCGATGCCCAGCAGGGCGGCGCAGAAGGGCAGGCTGAAGGCGGCGTAGAACACCAGGCTGGCCAGCAGCAGGAAGGGCAGCACCAGCGCCGGCAGGAAGCGCACGGTCAGCCAATGGCCAGCGAAGACCACGGCGAAGAAGATCGCGAACAGGCCGGTCGGGAACAGCATCGCCCGGCGTCAGGCCCCGGCGGGGCCGAGGCCGGCGCCGCGCAGCAGATGCGCGTGCAGCCTGTCGGCGGTCAGGCGATAACCATCGGCGGTGAAATGCACCAGGTCGGGCCGCATCAGTGGCGGATTGGCCTGCACCAGGCGGGGCAGGCGGCAGGGGTCCTGCGTCACCTCCGCCGACCAGTCGAAGAAGCCCACCCTTTCGCTGGCGGCGACGCGGCGCTGCGTGGCGCGCACCGCCTGCAAGGCGGGCAGCGGGGTGACCGGGCAGGCGCCGCGGCCGCGCCGGACCGGGCGGCCCGCATCCGGCACGCCCATCAGCAAAATGCCGCTGCGCGGGCTGGCGGCGCGCAGCGTGGCGATGCGACGGGACAGCGCCAGGCCGTAGGCGGCGGCATCGAAATCCCGGTCCGTGGCTTCGTTGGTGCCGTATTCCAGGATGATCAGCGCCGGCGGCGCCACCGCCAGCTCCCGCGCCAGGATGGCCGGGTCGCGATTATCCAGCGTGGCGAGGGTGGCGCCGTTGATGCCGAAGGATTCGACCAGCACGCCATTGCCGCGCCGGTCCACGCCCCAGCCCAGCAGCTCGACCTGGCCATCCCCCACCAGTTCCAGCGCCACCTCCCGGCTGCCGGGGGCGAGGTCCAGGCGGATGATCCGCGTGGTCGGGCGGGCGGTGCGGGTGGCGCGCGGCAGATCGGGGATGCCGGTGTTCAGCACCCGGAAGCTGCCGCTATCGGGTCCGCATTGCAGCACCAGGTGCAGCCGGTCGAAGCCGCGCGGGTCGCTCGCCCGCAGGCCGATCCGGTCGCCTGCGCGAGAGCCCGCCAGGCGATAGCCGGACAGGCCGAAGGGGCCGGGCGTGGCGGCGCGCAGCGCATGGGCGGCGGTCCATTCGCCCTCCTGCTCCAGCGTCAGGCCGGCGGGCAGGAAGCCGCGCTGCGCCCGGCCGGGCGGCATGCGGCCGGGCCCGATCGCGCCGAAACGCCCTTGCAGATGCTCCCGCAGCCGTTCCGCCAGGCGCGGGAAGGCGATGTGGCTGTCGCCCAGCAGCAACACCAGCGCGCGGCCCTGGGCGCCGCCCTGCAATGCCCGGAGCGCCCCGCCCAGTGGAGCAAGGGGATCGTCGCCGGCGGCGGCGGGCAGCAGCGCCTCGAATGCCGGATCGGGGGCACCCTCCAGCCCCTCCGCCCGCCTTGCGGCGTCGGCGGCCGGGCTTGTCGGGACGGGCTGGCTGCGGCATCCGGCCAGTAGGGGCAGCGCCAGGCACGCAATGAGGCCCCGTCGTTTCAACATGCTGCGCCGGTTGTCCTTATGCCGTTCATATTCAACTGCTAGTGTGGCGCAGTTCCTCGTGCATGCGGAGTCTCGGATGCGGTCGCGTCGCAGCCTTTCTTCCACCGAGTCATCCCGGCCGATGCTGCTGGGGCGTCGCCACCTGTTGCTGGCCGGGGCGGCCTGTGGGCTGGGCCGGCCCGCCGCGGCCGATACGGCGCCGGTGCCGGAGCGGCTGAACCTGCTTTTCCTGGGCGATTCGCTGGCGCAGGGCCTGTTCCTGTCGCTCAGCCCCGTGCTGCGCCGCAGGCCGACACCGCGCATCATCAACGGCACGCTGCACGCCACCGGCGTGACCCGCACCGATGAGCATGACTGGACCGCCGTGACCCGCGACCTGGCGGCGGCACACCAGCCGCAACTGGCCGTATTCTGGATTGGCGCCAATGACTTCCGCCCGCTGGTGGTGCGGGAGGAGCGCACCCGTCACCGCTTCGGCACGCCCGGCTATGCCGAGCATTACGCGCGGCGGGTGACGGAGATGGTGACCCACGCCACCGATGCCGGCGCCCGCGCCGTCTGGCTCGGCCTGCCCAATATGCGGGAGGCGCAGTTCGCCGGCGCGGTGCGCCAGCTCAATGCCATCCAGCAGGCGGCGGCAGAGGCGGCGGGCGCCATCTGGGTGGATACCTGGGAGGCGACGAGCGATGCCGAGGGCCGCTTCCTGCCCGCCGTGCCACTTCCGGCAACGACGCGCGTGTTCCGCGCCGAGGATGGCGTGCATTTCACCGGCTGGGGCTATCTGCGGATCGGCGCGCTGCTGTTCGACGCCGCGGCGGAGCATTTCCCGGACCTCGCCCCGGGGCTGGGGCGGCTGACCGAGGCCTGACCGGCTACGCGCCGCAGGGCCTGGTCAGACCTCGGCGCAGCCGAAGCGCAGCAGATTGCCGTGCGGGTCGATCAGGTGGAATTCATGCATGCCCCAGGTGCGCAGCGCGAAGGGCGACAGGCCGGGCACGCCGCGCGCCGCGAATTCCGCATGCAGCGCCGGCACCTGGCCGCCTCGGATGTAGCAGGCGGTGTGTTCGGCATCGATGCGCCGCGTGGTGAGCCAGAAATGCAGCTCCATCGCCTCCCGCCGCACAATTCCATAGTCGCCATAGCTCTCCCCGGTGAAGCCAAGCTGGTCGCGGTAGAAGTCCAGCGTCTCCGCCAGGTTCAGCGAGGCGAGGATGGGGATGCAGCGGGCGGGGTCGGGCGCCGTCATGCCGGCTGCCAGTCCCGCCAGAAGCCGTCCGGCGCAGGGCGCTCCGGGCGGGGGCGCCCGGCCTCCGGCGTGCCGACATAGATCCAGCCGAGCAGGCGGTCCGTCTCCGCGAAGCCCAGCGCGCCCTTGATGGCCGGGTCCTGCAAGGCGGCGGAGGACAGCCAGCAGCAGCCGAAGCCCATCGCATCCAGCGCGTTGAGGAAGTTCATGATCCCGGCGGCGGCCGTCGCCTCCTGTTCCCAGGCCGGGATCTTGGGATGGGCGCGGATGGTGGCGCCGGCGGCCACCACCAGCGGGGAGCGCAGCGGCTTCAGCCGTTCCAGATCGAGCCGCGCCTCCGGCGTTTCCGGTGCGCGGGCCTGCATGGCCCGGGCGAGCAGCTCGCCGAAGGCGGCGCGGGCCTCGCCCTGGATGCCGACGAAGCGCCATGGACGCAGGCCGCCATGGTCCGGCGCCCGCGTGGCGGCGGCAACGGCCAGCGACAGCGCCGCCGCATCCGGCGCCGGGTCGTGCAACTGGCGGGGCGGGACGGAGGCGCGGGCGAGCAAGGCGCGCACCGCCTCATTCACGGCAGGGGGGAAGGGAGCTTCGGGCATGGTCGTCCTGTGACAGGGTGCGACCTAGATGATGCGAATCATTCGCAATTACAAGCTTCGGAATGTGGCGGTGGGGAGGGGCCGCAGCCCCCTCCACTGGTCAGCCGAAGATGTCGGCCGGGCTGTCCTTGCGCAGGCTGTCGCCCAGTTCCCGGCCCATGGCGGCCGCATCGGCCGGCGCGCCCCACAGCTTGCGCTTCAGCAGGAAGGACCCGTCGGCACGGGCCACCAGCCCGGTCAGGTGCAGCGAGCCATCCGGCAGAAGCTGCGCATGGCCACCGATCGGCGTGCGGCAGGACCCGTCGAGCGAGCCCAGCAGGGCGCGTTCGGCGGCGCTGACGCAGGCGGCATCCCGGTCCTCGATGGCGGAGAGCAGCTCGCGCAGCTCCACGTCATCGGCCCGGACGGTGACGCCGACGATGCCCTGGCAGGCCGCCGGGACCATGGTTTCCGCATCCAGCACCACCGCCGCCTCGTGCTCCATCTCCATGCGCTTGAGGCCGGCGATGGCGAGCAGCGAGGCCTGCGGCCCGCCTTCCGCCCGCACCTTGGCCAGGCGCATCTGCACATTGCCGCGGATGATCTCGACCTGCAGGTCCGGCCTTGCATGCAGCAACTGGCTTTGCCGGCGGATCGAGGCGGTGCCGATCAGCGCGCCATGCGGCAGGCAGCCATAGGGGTCGTCGGAGGCGCCGCCGGGGCAGGTCGGGCCGAGCACGATTGCGTCCCGGCTATCCTCCCGCTTCAGGGCGCAGGCCAGCACGATGCCGGGCGGCAGCTCGGTTTCCAGGTCCTTCATGCTGTGGACGGCGAAATCGACCCTTCCGTCCAGCAGCGCCTCATGGATTTCCTTGGCGAACAGGCCCTTGCCGCCGATATCGGCCAGCCGCCGGTCCTGCACCAGGTCGCCGGAGGTGGCGATGATGCACTCCTCGAAGGCCTTCACCTCCCGCAGCAGCGGGCAGACCTTGGTGATCAGGCCGAGGAAATGCCGCGTCTGCCACAGCGCCAGCGGCGACCCGCGAGTGCCCACCTTCAGCGGCAGGGTGCGCGTGGAATGCCGGTGCTGCGGCGAATGGCCATGAATGGCGCCGCGTTGGCGAAGGCCCTGGGGACCGGTGGAATCGAGGGAAGAAAGCAGCATGGTCAGGCGTCTCCACGCGAGGTCGCGGCGGTCCGGTCCAGGCGTGGCCCCGCGAGGCCGACAAGATGCGCCATGTCCTTCAAGAATATCTTGATGTGCGTCAAAGGGTCTTTGCGCACGAGTTCCTTGTTCATGTAGGCCTCCCAGGTCAGGCGCTGGACGTCCTTGTCCTGGCAGATCGCAACGAACTTCTCGCGGCGCTTGTCCGAGGAGTACCAAAAATACTGCATGATCCCGAGGATCAGGAAGACGCGGCCATGCGCCTTCATGAAGCGCTTCCGCGCCGTCCGCAGCGCGCTGGCGCGGCCGGTGGCGCAGAATTCGGCGGCGGCATCGGCGGCCAGGCGGCCACACAGCATGGCGTAGTAGATGCCCTCGCCGGACGAAGGTGCAACCACCCCCGCCGCATCGCCGGCCAGCACCACGTCCCGCCCATTGTCCCAGCGCTTCAGCGGCTTCAGCGGAATCGGCGCGCCCTCGCGCCGGATGGTCCGCATCTTGTCGAGGCCGGTGGAGGCGCGCAGCTCGCTCACCGAACCGCGCAGCGAGAAGCCCTTATTCGCCGAGCCGGTGCCGATCGAGACCTTGTCGCCATGCGGGAAGATCCAGGCGTAGAAATCCGGCGAGAGCTTGCCCTGGTAGAACACGTCGCAGCGCTTCGCGTCATACTTGGGTGCTTCTGTCGTCGGGGCTTCGACGATCTCGTGGTAGGCGAAGACGCAGGGGATCTTCTCCGCGCCCTTCACGGATTGCTTGGCGACTGCGCTGCGCGCGCCATCGGCGCCGATGATGCAGCGGGCGCGGATGCGGGTTTCTTCCGTCGCACCCTTCGCCGTGTAGGCGACGATGGCGACGCCATCCGCATCATGCTCGATCCGTTCGAAGCTGCCGGTCAGGCGCGTGGCGCCGGATTCAGCGGCGCGCACGCGCAGGAATTCGTCGAAGGGTTCACGCTCGACCATGCCGACGAAACCGCCATCGATCGGCATGTCGACCTCGCGGTTCGAGGGCGAGATCATCCGCGCGGCATTCACCTTGGCGACCAGCATATGGTCCGGGATTTCGAAATCACGTATCAGGCGCGGCGGGATGGCGCCGCCGCAGGGCTTGATGCGCCCCGCCTTGTCCAGCAGCGCCACGCTGCGGCCCTGGCGGGCCAGGTCATGCGCCGCGGTAGCGCCGGCGGGGCCGCCGCCGACGACGACGACGTCGAATTCCTCCATCATGAAGGTCATGCCTGTTGCCTCCCCATCAGCGGCGGGACATTACCCGCGCTGGTCTGTCGCCTCGGCGCGCGCCCGATGCGCAGCGCCAGAAATGCCGCGACGAGGAACAGCCCCGCATCGGCCAGAAAAACTGTGACGTAGCCACCCCCGGCGCTGCCGGTCAGCAGCCTGCCGAGATCCAGCACCACCGTGCCGGCCAGCCCGCCGGCGCCGAAGGCGATGGCCTGCGCCGCGCCGAACATGCCCATCCGCACGCCCTGCCGCCCTTCCGCCCCCTGGGAGACGAGCTGCATCATCGCGGCGATGGCGGCCGCGGCGAAGGCGCCATTGGCCAGGCCGAGGGCGAAGAAGGCTTCCCGCAATGGGAAATGCGCGCCCGCCATGCCGGCGCTGGCCAGCACCACCAGCATCGCGCAGGCCGCGAAGCAGCCGGCCAGGATGCAGCCCCGCAGCACCGCGATCCGGCCGCCGGAGAGGGTGCCGATGAGGGCGGCCAGAATCATCCCCGCCAGGACACCGGCATTCTGCACGGATGAAAGCCGGGTGGTCTCGCCGAGGGTCATGCCGAAGACGGTGCCGGCGAAAGGCTCCAGGATCAGGTCCTGGGCGCTGTAGGCCAGCATGGAGACGAAGACGAAGATGCTGAAATGCCGCGCCACCGGCTCCGCCCATACTTCGCGCAGCGCGGGGCCGAAGGCGGTGCGGGCGCTGGCGGGCGGCGCGGCGCGGGTCCTGCCCTCGATGCCGGTCACGGCCACCAGCGCCAGCAGAAAGGCAATGACAGACACGCCGGCGGAGACCGCGACAAGCCGCATGCCGGAATAGGGGTCCAGCAGCCGCCCGGCGATGGCCGTGGTCAGCACGAAGCCCGCGATCATCATGATCCAGACGAGGGAGGCCGCAGCCGGCCGCCGCGCCGGCGCGACCCGCGCGGCCAGCAGCACCAGCAGCGAGGTGCCGGCGGCGCCGACGCCGATGCCGACCAGCAGGAAGGCCAGCACCGCCAGCGCGATGCCGGGAACCAGGGCCGTGCCCATCCAGGCCGTCGCCACCGCCCCCAGCACGCCACCCAGGCCGAGCACCGCCATGCCGCCGATGATCCAGGGCGTGCGCCGCCCACCCTGGTCCGAGCCATGGCCCAGCCGCGGCCGGAGCATCTGGATTGCGTAATGCAGCGCCACCAGCACGCCGGGCAGGGTGGCCGGCAGGGCGTGTTCCACCACCATCACCCGGTTCAGCGCCGCCGTGGTCAGCACCACCACGGCACCCAGCGCCGTCTGCACCAGGCCAAGCCGGATGATGCCGAGCCAGCCGAGCGGGGGAAGCGTTGCGGTCATGGGGCGAGCGCCACCGCCGCGGCCATCATGCCCGCGACGTAGAGGGTGATGCCGGTGCCATTGTACCAGGGCGCCAGCCCGCGCGGATCGCGCAGCAGCTTCCGCATCAGGGCGAACTGCGCCAGCAGGGATGCCGCGATCAGCCCGGCCGCGATCGGCATGCCCCACAGCATCAGCAGCGCCACCACCACCGCCTGCGGCGCCGCCATGAACAGGCAGGCGACCCGCGCGGCGCGCGGCGCGCCGAGGATGACGGGCAGGGATCGCAGGCCGAAGCGGGTATCACCCTCGATCGACTTGAAATCATTCAGCGTCATGATGCCATGCGCGCCGAGGCCGTACAGCACGGCGATGGCCACCACCCGCGCATCCGGCGCGCTGGCGGTCAGCACCGCGACGGCGGTGATCCAGGGCAGCGTCTCATAGGACAGGCCGCAGGCCAGGTTGCCCCACCAGCCATTCTGCTTCAGGCGCAGCGGCGGCGCGGAATAGATCCAGGCCATCACCACCGCCAGCACCGTCGCCGCGAAGCCCCAGGGGCCGAGCGCCAGGCCAATGGCCAGCGAGGCCAGCGTCCAGGCGATGGCGACATACAGGCCCCACATGCCGGGCATGCGGCCCGAGGGGATCGGCCGGTTCGGCTCGTTGATCGCATCCACATGCCGGTCGAACCAGTCATTCACCGCCTGGCTCATGCCGCAGACCATCGGGCCGGTGAGCAGCACGCCCAGCGCGATGAGCGGGAAGTTCTCGAGCACATTGACGCCGGAGGCGGCGACGCCGCAGCCGAAGGCCCACATCGGCGGAAACCAGGTGACCGGCTTCAACAGCTCCAGCACCGCCGCCGGCTGCAGGCGCGGTGCAGGCCGGGGCGCGGGCAGGCCGATGCCGGTCGCCGGATTGCCCATCTCGCTATCCCTGCTGGTCATCGAGATCACCAAGGCCGTAGCGCCGCAATTTGACGTACAGGCTCTGCCGCGACAGCCCGAGCATCTCGGCCGCGGAGGCGCGGTTGTCGCCGGTCAGCTCCAGCGCCGCCTCGATGCAGAGCCGCTCGATGGCGTCGGTCGCCTCGCGCACCAGATCCTTCAGCGGCACCCGGCCGATGAGCTCGGTGAGCTGTTCCACCGATCGCGTCGCGCCATCCGCGGCGCGCACGGCCGGGCGGGTGCGCGCGCCGATGTCGCGCAGCTGGAAGCCGAAGCAGGATTGTCCCTCATTCATCACGGAGACGGCGGAAATCTCCACCTCCACCTGCCCGCCCAGCGCGCCATGCAGCGTGGTGGTGTAGAGCCGGACGGCGCCCCGGCTGCGGAGGTTGGAGAGCAGCACATCCAGCTCCACACCCTGCCGGCCAATCCAGCGGTCCAGCGTCTCCCCGCGTGCCTGATCCTCATGCGCCAGCTGCGCCATGTCGAGGAAGGCGGCGTTGGCGGTCAGGACATGGGCGCTGGCATCGGTGACGACGAAGCCATCGGGCGCCACCTGGACCACCTTCAGCATCCGGGCCTGCGTATCCGGCAGCGCCGCGGCGGGCTGCGCGAGCGCGGAGAGCCGCACCAGGAACAGCAGCCCCGCTTCCTGCCGGAAGGTGGAGGCGGAAACCACCATCGCCTCGCCGCCTTCCGCCAGATGCGCGGTCACGTCATCCGCGCGGCCGGCGCTGCGGACGCTGGCCAGCAGGGCCTGCACCGCGGGGCGGTCTGCCGGTTCGAACATCTCGGCCAGGGTGCGGGCCGAACTGCGCCGGGCGTTGCGGCCGAACAGGCGCTGCGCGGCGGGGTTGGCTTCCAGGATGCGCTGCTGGTCGGCGTCCAGGATCAGCACCGGGTCCATCGCCATCTGGAACAGCAGGCGGTAGCGCGTCTCGGCCTGGCGCAGGCGGGAATAGTCCCGCTCCATGGATTGCTGCACCTCGACCATACGCTGCTGCAATTGCGACAAAGGCCGCAGGTCCCGCGCGAACACCACATGCCGCCCGGCGTCGCCCAGCGGCGCCACAGAACACAGCAGCGGAATGGTCGCGCCGCGCGTCGTCACCTGGTTGATGTGGCGCCAGCGTGCCGCATCCTTCGGCGGGTCGCGCGCCAGCATGGCCTCGACCTTGACGCGGCTGTCCTTGGCCACCGTCTCGCTCCAGGCGCGGCCGAGCAGGGTGTCGGGGCCATCGAAGTCCCGCGCCAGATCCTCCTGGCTGAAGGCGATGTCCCGGATGATGCCCGCCTGGTCAAGCACGAGCGCAACATCCGCGGCTGCGGTGATCAGCCCTGCGGTGGCATCCGCATCGAGTGGGCCGAGCGAAATCCTGGGGGTAGCGAACGATTTCACGAACCATTGCGTCCTTCATCCCGAGGGTCCCCTCCCCAGCCGAGCCTCCTGAGCATCCACACGTCTTCATTCACATCCTGCCGGGAAGCCCCCGGCTTAGGCCTCACGCATCAGCAGAGCCAGTAGCGTCTCCGCCTTCAGCGCTGCTTGTTGACCGTCTGCCGCCGTTGCATCCGCGCCCACCAGCGCGGCCAGCTCCGGCCGATCGACGAAGACCCGTCCGCCGACGAGCACCCCGATCTGCGGGTTGCGGGAGGCGCGTCGCACCGCCCGGATGGTGGTGGCCAGGACCTCAAGATGATCCTCGCTGGCCATCGAGAAGCCGATGGCGGCGAACCATTGCCGCCGCACCACCGCCGACAACTCCTTGGCGGTGGTGCCGGTGCCGGAGGAAACCTCCCACCCCTGGCGCCGGAAGAATTCGCCGACCATGACCAGGCCAAAGCTGTGCTGCTCACCCGGTACCGGGGCCAGCAGGATCCGGCGTTCCACATCGCCGCGGCCGAGTCGCGGCTGGAAGGCGGGGCTGTTCTCCAGCACCACCTGCTGCAGGCAGCACAGGCCGATGGTGACCGCCGTGAAGTCGCAGCGGTCCTGTTCCCACATCTCGCCGAGATGCCGGGCGACCGGGGCCAGCAGGTACAGATAGATCCGCTCCAGCGGCATGCCGCGCCCGGTGAGGCCGCCGACATAGGCGAGTGCGCCGCTGAGGTCGCCCTGCAGGGCCAGGCCGGCAACGACGGAGATATCCTCCGGCTGCGGCATGCTGGCGCCGGGGCTGTCGATATAGGCGGGCGTATTGGCTTCGCGCCGCGAAAGCACCAGGCGGGGGATCACCTCCGTCTCCAGGGTGCGGGCCAGCAGGGCGACGCGCCGGCGCTCGGCGTTCGCAGGCCGGATGCGCGCGGGCGGCGCACGGGGGCTGGCAGGCGGCGACCACCTGTCGCTGCCGGCGGGGTCGCGGCCATGGCCGGAATGCGGGGCGGACCCTGCCTCCTGCGCCTGGCTGGCGGTTTCCGCCATGTGCTGTGCTGCCATCATCGGCTTCGCGGACATCGCCCCCTCCGGTGCTTCATACTTGAATGCCGACGCCCTCCCCTGTCAACCGCGATTTACGTCAATCGTGCTTGACACTGTGAGCGCCGGGCCTCTAGCCTCCCTGAACAAGCACGGTGTGGGAGAGAAAAAGATGCGCAGGGAAGCGGCCAAGCCGGCCAACAAGCGCAGTCTTCTCGGACATTTCCCCCATCGCGGGCTGCCGGCCAGGGGCCACGGCAGCCGTCTGCGGACAGCGGACCGCCTTTGACGGAGGGTTGTCAAGCCATGCTTACAATGAACGGGTTGTCTGGACTGCTTGACGCACTGGATGCGTCACCCTGGGGGGCCACCTCCGGCCGTGCGGCGCGCCACAACCGGGAGGCGCAGGTCGCCCGCCGGCCGCTCTACACCGCGGAGGAGCGCCGGCGGCGCGATGCCACGCCCTGGACCCTGGTTCAGGGCGTCCTGGCGCCGATCCAGTTTGCCGTATTCCTGGTGAGCCTCGGCCTGGTGCTGAGCTTCCTCGCCACCGGGGACGGGCTGGCGGTGGCCACGGCCTCCGTCGTGGTGAAGACACTGCTGCTCTACACCATCATGGTCACCGGCTGCGTGTGGGAGAAGGTGGTGTTCGGCCGCTACCTGTTCGCGCCGGCCTTCTTCTGGGAAGACGTCTTCAGCATGCTGGTGCTGGCCTTGCACAGCGCCTACCTGCTCGCCGTCTTCACCGGTTTCGGTGACGGGCAGGGCCAGATGCTGCTGGCACTCGCCGCCTACGCCGCCTACGTCGTCAACGCCGCGCAGTTCCTGATGAAGCTGCGCGCCGCGCGGCTCGATGAAGCCCGCGCCAACGCCCGCGGCGTGGTGGCATGAGCGCCGCGGCCGCCCTGCCCCAGCCTGGCTGCGCCGATGCGCCCGTGCTGCGGGAGCGCGGCCAGCGCGAGGTGTTCTGCGGACTGACCGGCATCGTCTGGCTGCATCGCAAGATCCAGGACGCCTTCTTCCTGGTCGTCGGCAGCCGCACCTGCGCGCATCTGCTGCAATCCGCCGCCGGCGTGATGATCTTCGCCGAACCCCGCTTCGCCACCGCCATCATCGATGAACGCGATCTGGCGGGCCTCGCCGATTGTAACGCGGAACTTGATCGCGTCGTGACGCGGCTGCTGGAGCGGCGGCCGGACATCCGCATGCTGTTCCTGGTCGGCTCCTGCCCCAGCGAGGTGATTAAGCTGGATCTGTCCCGCGCCGCGCAGCGCCTGTCGCAGCGCTTTCTGCCGCAGGTGCGGGTGCTCAACTATTCGGGCAGCGGCATCGAGACCACCTTCACCCAGGGCGAGGATGCCTGTCTCGCTTCCCTGGTGCCGGAAATGCCCGCCGAACCCGGCGCCGCGCGGTCCCTGCTGGTGGTCGGCGCATTGGCCGAGGTGGTGGAGGACCAGTTTCTGCGGATCTTCGCTGCGCTGGGCGTCGGGCCGGTTCGTTTCCTGCCGTCACGCCGCGCGACGGAGTTGCCGGCGGTGGGTCACGGCACCCGCTATCTGTTGGCGCAGCCCTTCCTGAACGATACGGCGCGGGCGCTGGAAGCCCGCGGTGCGACCCGTATCGCGGCGCCGTTCCCGCTGGGCGTGGAGGGCACAACCGCCTGGCTGAGCGCGGCCGCCGAAGTCTGGGGCGCCTCGCCCGCGCGCATCGCGGAAGCGACCGGCGCCGCAGCGGCAAGGGCCGGTGCGGCACTGGCAAGAATTCGCCAAAGGCTCGAGGGCAGAAGCATCTTCTTCTTCCCCGACAGCCAGCTCGAGATCCCGCTGGCGCGCTTCCTGTCGCGCGAGCTCGGCATGCGGCTGACCGAAGTCGGCACGCCCTATCTGCATCGCCAGCATCTGGCGGAAGAACTGGCCCTGCTGCCGGCGGAGGCCACGCTGTCCGAAGGCCAGCATGTCGATCGCCAGCTGGATCGCTGCCGCGCGCTGCGGCCGGACCTCACCGTTTGCGGTCTTGGCCTGGCGAATCCGCTGGAGGCGGAGGGGCTGACGACGAAGTGGTCCATCGAACTCGTCTTCACGCCGATCCAGGGCTACGACCAGGCCGCGGATCTAGCGGAGCTGTTTGCGCGGCCGTTGCTGCGCCACGCGAAGCTGGCGGTGTAGCACCATGCAGCTCGCGCTCTGGACCTATGAAGGCCCCCCCCATATCGGCGCGATGCGCGTCGCCACCGCGATGGAAGGCGTGCACTACGTGCTGCACGCCCCGCAGGGCGATACCTACGCCGACCTGCTGTTCACCATGATCGAGCGCCGCGCCAAGCGCCCGCCCGTCACCTACACCACCTTCCAGGCGCGCGACCTCGGCGGCGATACGGCAAACCTGTTCCGTGAGGCTGTGCTGGATGCCTATGAGCGGTTTAAGCCGCAGGCAATGCTGGTGGGTGCAAGCTGCACGGCGGAGCTGATCCAGGATGATCCGGGCGGGCTGGCGAAGACGCTGGGTCTGCCGATTCCCGTGGTGCCGCTGGAACTGCCTGCCTATCAGCGCAAGGAAAACTGGGGCGCATCCGAGACCTTCTACCAGCTGGTGCGCGCCTGCGCCGGTCCGCATGTGCCGAAGCCCGGTACGGTGCGGCCGAAGAACGCCACGCCCCGCTGCAACATCCTCGGCCCCACCGCACTCGGCTTCCGTCACCGGGACGATGTTCCGGAAGTTGAGCGCCTGCTGGAGACGCTCGGGATCGAGACGCATGTGATCGCGCCGATGGGCGCGACGCCGGCCGATCTCGCGACGCTGGGTGATGCCGATTTCAATGTGGTGCTGTACCCGGAAGTCGCCGGACAGGCGGCCGCCTGGCTGCGCCGCAGCTTCGGCCAGCCTTGCACCACGGTGGTGCCGATCGGTGTCGGCGCGACGCGGGATTTCGTGCAGGAAGTGGCGAAGCTGGCCGGTGTGCCGGCGACCACGGCCGAAGGCACGCTGCGGCTGCCGTGGTACTCGCGCTCCGTCGACAGCACCTACCTGACCGGCAAGCGTGTTTTCATCTTCGGCGATGCGACGCATGCGATCGCGGCGGCGCGGGTGGCGGAGAAGGAGCTTGGCTTCACCGTGGTGGGCCTCGGCAGTTATTCCCGTGAATTCGGCCGCGAGATCCGCGCCGCCGCCGCGCTGCATGGCGTGGAGCCGCTGATCACCGACGACTACCTGGAGGTCGAGGCGCAAATCACGGCGCTGCAGCCGGAGCTGGTGCTGGGTACGCAGATGGAACGCCATGTGGCCAAGCGCCTCGGCGTGCCGTGCGCGGTGATTTCGGCGCCAGTGCATGTGCAGGATTTCCCGGCGCGCAATTCGCCGCAGATGGGTCTCGAAGGCGCGAATGTGCTGTTCGACACCTGGGTCCACCCCCTGATGATGGGGCTGGAGGAACATCTTCTCGGCATGTTCCGCGAGGATTTCGAGTTCAACGACGTGCAGCCCAGCCATCTTGGCCATGGTGCGCCGTCACAGTCGGGCAAAGAGGCCGCGCCCGCCGCGCAGCCCATGCCCGTGCCCGCGGCGGAGACTCCCCACTCCGCCGCGGGCGCCCCTTTGCTCGCCTGGGGCCAGGATGCCGAGAAGGAGCTGAAGAAGATTCCCTTCTTCGTCCGTGGCAAGGCCCGGCGCAACACCGAACGATTCGCGCAGGAGCGTGGGATCGGGACCATCACGATCGAGACGCTTTACGACGCGAAAGCGCATTTTTCGCGGTGAGATATTTCTCTCACCGCCGCACCGGAGGGCCGGATGCCTGAGGGTATGAATTGGCGTGCTGCCACCACGATGCGAGTCGTCGTGGTCACCATGGACAGCCATCTGGCCGGCGCGATGATGCAGGCGCGCGACGTGTTGCGGCGGGACATTCCCGGGCTGGAACTGTCCGTGCATGCGGCGGATGAATGGGGCACGGATGCGGAGGCGCTGGCCGCCTGCCATACCGACATCGCCCGCGGCGACATCGTCATTGCCACCATGCTGTTCCTGGAAGACCACATCAACCTGGTGCTGCCGGCGCTGCGCGCGCGGCGCGATGCCTGCGATGCGATGGTGTGCTGCCTTTCGGCCGGCGAGGTGATGAAGCTGACCCGCCTCGGTCGCTTCGACATGGGCGCCGAGGCGAAGGGCGTGATGGGCCTGCTGAAGCGCCTGCGCGGCAGCAAGAAGGGCGCGGCATCGTCCGGCAAGGGCCAGATGAAGATGCTGCGCGAGTTGCCGAAGCTGCTGCGCTTCATCCCCGGCACCGCGCAGGATGTGCGGGTGTATTTCCTGGCGCTGCAATATTGGCTGGCCGGCAGCCAGGCGAATCTTTCAAACCTCGTGCGGCTGCTGGTGAACCGTTACGCGGCGGGTCCGCGGCAGGTGCTGGTCGGCACGCTGAAGGTGGCGCCGCCGGTCGAGTATCCTGAAGTCGGGCTGTACCACCCGCGCATTCCCGGCCAAGTCACGGATCGCGTTTCGCAGCTTCCGGCACGAGGGACCAAGGGCACGGTCGGGCTTTTGATCATGCGGTCCTATGTGCTGGCCGCGAATGCAGCGCATTATGATGGCGTGATCGCGGCGCTCGAGGCGCGTGGCCTCAACGTGGTGCCGGCCTTCGCCAGCGGCCTCGACAATCGCCCGGCCATCGAAGCCTTCTTCGTGCGGGACGGTGTGACGACGGTGGATGCCGTCGTCTCGCTGACCGGCTTCTCGCTGGTCGGCGGGCCGGCCTACAACGACGCGCGCGCGGCGGAGGAAACGCTGGCGGCGCTGGATGTTCCCTACATCTCCGCCCATCCGCTGGAATTCCAGACGATGCGGCAGTGGCAGGCCGACCCGCGCGGCCTGCTGCCGGTGGAGGCCACGATGATGGTGGCGATTCCGGAGCTGGATGGCGGCATCCTGCCGATGACCTTCGGCGGCCGCTGCGGCGCGTCCTCCACCGGCACGGTCTGCCCGGGTTGCGACGGCATTCAGTGCGGCCGCGACATGGTATCCTATCGCGAACGCGCGGACACCCTGGCGGCGCGCGTCGCGCGCATCGTGGCGCTGCGGCGCTCGGCGCGGGCGGAGCGGCGCGTGGCGGCGGTGGTGTTCAATTTCCCGCCGAATGCCGGCAACACCGGCACCGCCGCCTACCTCTCCGTCTTCCAGTCGCTGTTCAATACGCTGGGGGCGATGCAGAAGGCGGGCTACACCGTGGAGATGCCGGCCAGCGTCGATGCGCTGCGCAACGCCATCATCAACGGCAACGCCCAACAATACGGCGCGGTTGCCAATGTCGCGGCGCGCATCCCGGCCGATGACCATGTGCGGCGCGAGACGCATCTGGCCGAGATCGAGCGCACCTGGGGCCCCGCGCCCGGCCGCGCGCAATCGGACGGCGCCAGCATCTTCGTGCTCGGCGCGCAGTTCGGGAATGTCTTCATCGGCGTGCAGCCTGGCTTCGGCTATGAGGGCGACCCGATGCGACTGTTGTTCGAGCGCGGCTTCGCGCCGACGCACGCCTTCAGCGCCTTCTATCGCTGGATTCGCGAGGATTTCGGCGCCCATGCCGTGCTGCATTTCGGCACGCATGGCGCGCTGGAATTCATGCCTGGCAAGCAGGCGGGCCTGTCCGCGGAATGCTGGCCCGACCGGCTGATCGGCGACCTGCCGAACCTGTATCTGTATGCGTCGAACAACCCGTCGGAAGGCATGCTGGCCAAGCGGCGCGCGGGGGCTTCGCTGATCAGCTACCTGACACCGCCGGTGACCAGCGCCGGGCTGTATCGTGGCCTTCTCGACCTGAAGGCGACGCTGGATCGCTGGCGCGCGCTGGAGCCGGATTGCGATGCCGGCGTGCGTGCTGCGGTGGCCGAGTTGGTGCAGGCGCAGGCGGCCGCAGTGGATTTGGCCCCGGCCGAGCCGGCCTGGGACGCGGATGATGCGCCCGGCGTGATCCAGCGCCTCGGCAACCAGCTTCTGGAGCTGGAATACACGCTGATCCCGCATGGGCTGCATGTGGTGGGCGAGGTGCCGGATGCGGCGCAGCGCAAGGAGATGCTGGACGCCGCCGGCGTGACGGAGCCGGCCGAATTCGCCCGCCTCGACGCGCTGCTGGCGAAGGAGCATGAGCTGCCCGCAATCCTGCACGCGCTGGATGGCGGCTATACGCGGCCAGCCCCTGGCGGCGACCTGCTGCGGACCACGGATGTGCTGCCGACCGGTCGCAACCTGCATGGCTTCGACCCCTTTAAGATCCCCTCCGCCTTCGCGGTGCAGGATGGCGCACGCCAGGCAGACCGCCTGCTCGCGCGGCATGCAGCGGATGGCAAGGGCCTGCCGGAGACGGTGGCGATCGTGCTGTGGGGCACCGACAACCTCAAGACCGAGGGCGGCCCGATCGCGCAGGCGCTGTGGTTGATGGGCGCCGAGCCACGGCATGACAGCTATGGCCGACTGACCGGCGCCAAGCTGGTGCCGCTGGAGGTGCTGGGCCGCCCGCGCATCGATGTGATGGTGACGCTGTCCGGCATCTTCCGCGATCTTCTGCCGCTGCAGACGAAGCTTCTGGCAGAAGCGGCGCTGCTCGCCGCCAGCGCGGACGAGGCGATTGAGCAGAACTACATCCGCAAGCATGCGCTGGCGCATCTGGCGCAGCATGGCGGTGAAATGGCGCAGGCGGCGCTGCGGGTTTTCGGCAATGCCGACGGCGCCTACGGCACCAACGTCAACCAGATCCTCGATGCCGGGCTGTGGACGGATGAGGATGAACTGGCCGAGGCCTATGTGAAGCGGAAGGGCTTCGCCTATGGCGTCGACGGCAAGGCGGCGCGGCAGGACAAGGTGCTGACGCAGCTTCTGGGGTCCGTCGATGTCACCTACCAGAATCTCGACAGCGTCGAGGTTGGCCTGACCACCATCGACCAGTATTTCGACACGCTCGGCGGCATGAGCCGGGCAGTGCGGCGGGCGCGGGGCGGGCAGGAGGCCTCGGTCTATGTCGGCGATCAGACCCGCGGCGAGGGCACCATCCGCAGCGTCGCCGAACAGGTGGCGCTTGAGACCCGCACGCGGGCGCTGAACCCGAAATGGTTCGAGCCGCTGCTGGCGCATGGCTATGAAGGCGTGCGCCAGATCGAGGCGCAGGTGACCAACACCATGGGATGGTCCGCGACGACCGGCCAGGTGGCGCCCTGGATCTACCAGAACCTGGCCGAGACCTACATGCTCGACCCCGCCATGCGGGCGCGGCTCGCAGCATTGAACCCTACCGCTTCCGCGAAGATCGCCAACCGGCTGATCGAAGCGCAGGAGCGCAGCTACTGGCAGCCGGATGCCGAAACCCTGGCGGCGCTGCGGCGCGCGGGTGAGGAACTTGAAGACCGGCTCGAAGGTATTACCGAGGAGATGGCGGCATGACCGTGATCGTACGACCGCGGCCCGATGAGCGTCTGATCGGCGATGGCGATGGCAGCGTGCAGGTGCACATGGCCGACCGCATCGAAGGCGCGAAGGTCTTTGCCATCTATGGCAAGGGCGGCATCGGCAAGAGCACCACATCATCGAACCTGTCCGTCGCCTTCGCCAAGCTTGGCAAGCGCGTGCTGCAGATCGGTTGCGATCCGAAGCATGACAGCACCTTCACCCTCACCGGCCGCATGATCCCGACGGTGATCGACGTGCTGGACGGTGTCGGCTTCCATTCGGAAGAGCTCCGCGCCGAGGATTTCGTGGTGGAAGGCCGCCATGGCGTGATGTGCGTCGAGGCTGGCGGCCCCCCGGCCGGCACAGGCTGCGGCGGCTATGTGGTGGGCCAGACGGTGAAGCTGCTCAAGGAGCATCACCTGCTGGAAGACACCGACATCGTCATCTTCGACGTACTCGGCGACGTGGTCTGCGGCGGCTTTGCCGCGCCGCTGCTGCATGCGGATCGCGGCGTGATCGTCGCGGCGAATGATTTCGACAGCATCTTCGCGATGAACCGCATCGTGGCCGCCATCAAGGCGAAATCGCAGAACTACGGCGTGCGGCTGGGCGGCGTCATCGTCAACCGCTCGAAGGACACCGACCAGATCCAGAAGTACAATGCGGCAACCGGCATGGAGATGTTGGCGCATCTGCCGGACCTCGACGTGATCCGCCGCTCCCGCCTCAAGAAAGCGACGCTGTTCGACATGGAGCAGACGCCGGAGGTGGAGGCGGTTTGCACCGAGTACCTGCGTCTTGCTGCCGGGCTCCTCGCCGGCGTCACGCCGCTTGAAGCGACGCCGCTTAAAGACCGGGAAATATTCGACCTGCTGGGGTATGACTGAGATGCAGACCACCAGCTACGCGACCCGCCGCGGCGAACTCGAAACCTATTTCGACCGCACCGCCGCCAAGGCCTGGGAACGCCTGACCTCGGATGCACCGGTCAGTGGCATCCGCGCCACCGTTCGTGCCGGACGGGATGCGATGCGCGGCAAGCTGCTGTCCTGGCTGCCGCCGGATCTGCGCGGCAAGCGCGTTCTGGATGCCGGCTGCGGCACCGGTGCGCTGGCGGTGGAAGCCGCGCGACGTGGCGCGGAAGTGGTGGCCGTCGATATCTCCCCCACCCTGGTCGGGCTTGGCCAGGAACGTGCAGCGGGGCAGCACGGTGCGGGCTCCGTCAGCTTTCATGTCGGTGACATGCTCGACCCTGCCTTTGGGCGGTTCGATCATGTGGTGGGCATGGATTGCCTGATTCACTACAGGCCCGCTGATGTGCTGCGCGCTCTCTCGGGTCTTTCGGCGCGGACGGAGGGCAGCATCCTGTTCACCTTCGCGCCGCGCAGCGCCTTCCTGATGGCCTTCCTCACCGTGGGCCGCCTGGTGCCGCGTGGTGATCGCTCGCCGGCCATCGTGCCGGTGGCGGAAGCGACGCTGCGGCGGCTTGTTGGCGGCGACGCAGCCATGGCCGGCTGGGACGCGGTGCGCACGCACCGGGTGGCCAGCGGCTTCTACACCTCCCAGGCACTGGAGCTCGTGCGTCGATGAAGCGCCCCGGCAGGATCATCCGGATGTGGCAGGGCGTGGGGCCGCATCTGCTACCCTTCGCCAACGCCACATCCGAACGCCTGCCGATGTCGCGGCTGCTGCGGCTGTCGCTGTTCCAGATTTCCTGTGGCATGGCAGCGGTACTGCTGGTCGGCACGCTGAACCGCGTGATGATCGTGGAGCTGAAGGTCTCCGCCTGGCTGGTCGCCACCATGGTGGCGCTGCCACTGGTTTTCGCGCCGCTGCGGGCGCTGATCGGATTCAAGTCCGACACCTACAAATCCGTGCTCGGCTGGCGCCGCGTGCCCTATCTGTGGCTCGGCACGATCATCCAGTTCGGCGGCCTGGCGATGATGCCCTTTGCGCTGCTGGTCCTGGCCGGGGACACCTGGGCGGATCCCTGGACCGGACAATTGGCCGCGGCCATCGCCTTCCTGATGACCGGCTTCGGCATGCACATGGTGCAGACGGTGGGCCTCGCCCTGGCCGCGGACCTGACACCGCGCGACCAGCAGCCGAATGTTGTGGCGATGCTTTCGGCCATGCAACTCGTCGGCATGGTTCTGGCTGGTCTGGTCTTCGGTGCGTTGCTGGCGGATTTCTCGCAGCTGCGGCTGATCCAGGTGGTGCAGGGCGCGGCGGCGCTGACGCTGGTTCTGAACCTGGTCGCGGTCTGGCAGCAGGAAGCACGCGATCCGTCCCGCACCGCGCGGACCGCGGAACGTGAGCCGACCTTCCTCGAAGCGTTCCACGCATTGCGGCAATCCGGGCCGTGGAACCGCCGCCTGCTGGGTGCCGGGTTGGGCACGGCCGGCTTCGCCATGCAGGACGTGCTGCTTGAGCCCTATGGAGGACAGATTCTTGGCCTGTCCGTGGGCGCGACCACCGGCCTGTCCGCGTTGCTCGCGGGCGGTGCGGTCATCGGCTTCCTGCGCGCGGCACGCCGCCTGCGACACGGCGCGGACCCGCACCAGGTCGCGGCAACCGGCGGGTTGTTCGGCATTGCCGGCTTCACCGTGATCATCTTCTCCGGCGCCATCGGCAGCGGTGGGCTCTTCGCGGGCGGTGTGGCGCTGATCGGCCTTGGTGCCGGTCTGTTTGGCCACGCAACGCTCACGGCCTGCATGCGCGCGGCGCCGCCGGAGCAGACGGGCCTGGCACTCGGCGTCTGGGGCGCGGTGACGGCGACCTCGGCGGGGGTTGCCATCGCGCTGGGCGGAGTGTTGCGGGATCTGATTTCCGCGCTGGCAGAGGCCGGCGCGCTCGGCGAAGGCCTGGCACAGGCGGCTACCGGCTATGTCAGCATCTACCTGATCGAGATCGTGCTGCTGTTCATCACACTCGCCGTTGTCGGACCGCTGGTCCGCAGCCGCGGTGCGTCTCAAGCTCGCCCCGCAGCCGGCCTCGCCGGCGCGGCACAAATCTGACCAACAGGAAGCGGAGGCCTACAATGCCCGGCGCACACCAATTCGTTCAAATGGATCTGGCGGCAGGGCTGCTCTACGCCTTCTTCGCCTTCTTCTTCATCCTGGTTCTCTGGCTGCATCGCGAAGGCAAGCGGGAGGGTTATCCGCTGATCTCGGACCGGCCGAGCCACCCGCTGCGCGTGCCGATCGAGGGTTTCCCCGGCGTGCCGCCGCTGAAGGTCTTCAAGCTGAAGCATGAGGACCATCACGCGGCGACACGTACCGAGCGCGACCTGACCGGATTGGTGGTGCCGGCCGATGGCTATCCCGGCGCGCCGCTGATCCCGACGGGCGATGCGATGCGCGACGGTATTGGCCCGGCCGCCTATGCCGAGCGGGCCGACGTGCCGGACCTGGCCTTCGACGATGATCTGCCGAAAATCATTCCGCTGCGGGCGGCGCACGGCTTCACCATCGGTGAAACGGACCCGGATCCGCGCGGCAAGCCGGTCATCACGCTGGATGGCAAGGTGGCCGGCGTGGTCGTGGACCTCTGGGTCGACCGGTCCGAGATGATCCTCCGCTATCTGGAGGTCGAGGCCACCGGCGCCGCGCGGCGCGTGCTGGTGCCGATGTTCCTGGCCACCATCAATTCCGCCGGCACGGTACGCGTGATCTCCGTCACCGCCGCACAGCTGGCGGCTGCCCCGGCCATCGCGCAGCCGGAGCAAATCACGCTGCTGGAGGAAGACAAGGTCGCGGCGTATTTCGGCGGCGGGCATTTCTACGCGACGCCCGAGCGCAGCGAGGCACTGGTATGAGCCGGCATCCCGAAGTCCAGGAGCATGACGGGGAAGACGTCCCCGGCCTGCCCGGTCCGCTGCCGAAGGGTGAAAACATCCTTTGGCAGGGTGCGCCCGAATGGCAGGGCATTGCACGGCGCGCGCTGTTCGTGCGCGGCATCGCGATCTATTTCATCCTGCTCGCGGTGCTGCGTGGCGGCGACCTGACCTCGCAGGGCGCGGGCGCGATGGAGGCGGTGGCCGAGGGGCTGCTGCTGGTGGTGATCGGCGCCGTGCCGGTGGCGCTGCTGCTGCTGTTCGCCGGACTATCGGCGCGCACCAGCCTGTACACCATCACGACGCGGCGGATCGTCATGCGCGTCGGCGTGGCACTGCCGATGACCATCAACATCCCCTTCGTGCTCATCGACAAGGCCGATGTGGCAAAGCATGCGGATGGCACCGGGGACGTGATGGTGACGCTGGCGAAGCCGCACCGGGTGTCCTGGCTGGCCCTATGGCCGCATATCCGGCCCTTCCGCATTTCGCATCCGCAACCCATGTTGCGGGCGTTGAAGGATGCGGATGTGGCGGCGCAGGTCCTGTCCCGCGCCCTGGCGGCCGCGGCCTCCGTGCCGGTGCCGGCAGTGGCGGCGAGCGGTGAGGCGCGCAAGCCGGGCCACGCCGAAGCGATGGCCTGAGAGAAGGAGGGAAGGTGATGTCACAGACCATCGAGACCAACCCCATCCTGCGCCGCCCGGCCCTGGTCTGCGGCAGCATGATCGCGGGCGTGCTGGCGCTGGTGCTGGCCTCACCCTTCCTGCCCAGCGCGCGGGATGGCGTGGTGCCGGTGGCGCTGGCGCAGCGCGACCTGTTCTTCTCCGATCGTGGCGATGGTGGTGTGGTGGTCAGCGATTCGCGTGATGGCCGGCAGGTGGCGGTGCTGGAGCCCGGCGAGGGTGGCTTCGTTCGCGGCACGGTGCGGGGCCTGGTGCGCGAAAGGAAGCGCGAGGATATCGGTTCCGCCATACCGTTCCGCCTCACGGCATGGCAGACTGGCCAGATCACGCTGGAGGACCAGGCTACGGGCCGCAAGCTGGACCTGACGGGCTTCGGTCAGACGAATGCAGGGGCCTTTGTGCGTTTCTTGTCAAACAGGGAGTAACCAGGATGAACGGCCGCTGGGGAGTGGGCCGGGCGATCTTCGGGGGTGAAACACTCGAAGTGCCCTGCACGGTGGATATCGAGAGAACGGCGGACAGCTTTCACGCCTATGCCGTGCCGGAGGGCGTTTTCCTGCGCCCCGGCGACCAGGTCATCGTGCATGGCACGCCGGGGCATGTGGCATTCGGCGAGCGCATGACCTTCGAGACGCGGGCAACGGTGCTGCGCGCCGGGCCGCTGACGCGCTTCTGGACCCAGTGGGTCGCAATCTTCGAGCTGACCGAATTGTACCATTGCGGCTTCGAGCCGAAGGAGGCCATCGCATGGAACGCCTGATCCTGGATGGGCCCGCCATTGTCGAGCCTTCGGTTGCCGCGGGTAACACGCCGGGTGGACGCCCGGATGCGGATGGTGTCGCAACCAAGATGGCGCTGACCGAGACGGTGCTCTCGCCGCGCTTCTACACCACCGATTTCGCGGCGATGGACCGCATCAGCATTGAGGCCGTGCGGCCGCAATGGGATGCGATGATGGCAGAATTCCACGCCGACCCGAACAAGGGGCATTTTACCCGCACATCGGAATTCGACGAATACGACATCACGACGCTGCCGGAGCCACTGCAGAAGGAGCTGCTGGATTTCCTCGTCAGCTCCGTTACCGCCGAGTTCTCCGGCTGCGTGCTGTATGCGGAAATCAAGAAGCGCGTGACCAACCCGGACATGAAGGACATCTTCAGCGTCATGGCACGCGATGAAAGCCGGCATGCCGGCTTCATCAACGATGCGCTGAAGGATCTGGGCGTCGGCGTCGACCTCGGCTTCCTGACCAGGGCGAAGAAGTACCACTACTTCCAGCCGAAGTTCATCTTCTACGCCACCTACCTGTCCGAGAAGATCGGCTACGCACGCTACATCACCATCTTCCGCCAGTTCGAGCGGCACCCGGAGCTGCGTTTTCACCCGATTTTCAAATGGTTCGAGAATTGGTGCAATGACGAGTTCCGCCATGGCGAAGCCTTCGCCCTGCTGATGCGCGCCAACCCGCATCTGCTGTCCGGCGGCAACGTCTATTGGGTGCGGTTTTTCCAGCTCGCGGTCTTCGCCACGATGTATGTGCGCGACCATGCGCGGCCGGAATTCCACAAGGCGCTTGGCATGACGCCGACCGAATACGACATGAAGGTCTTCCGCATCACGGAGGAGATTTGCCGGCAGGTCTTCCCCGCCACGCTCGACGTGGACAATCCCAGCTTCCTGCGGGGGCTGGAGCGGCTGCGGAAGATCGGTGACGGCATTGCCGCGGCCAAGGCCCGGGGCGGCATCGTGGGCGGTATCAAGCGCGCCGGGCTGACGGCGGCGGCGGCGGCGAGTTTCGCGCGGCTGTACTTCCTGCCGCCGCGGCGGCAGGCGCTGCCGGCCGATCCACGTCTCTCGCCGGCCTGGTAGAGCATCATGGCCGAGCATGGGCTGCCCGCGCTGTTCACGCTGTTCATCTGGTGGTTCAGCACGGGCATCATCCTGTACCTGGATGGGCTGCGGCGGGAGACCTATCGCTGGACCATGCTCGGCGCGACCATCCTGCTGGTGGCGGCCCTGGCCGGGCTGCATGCCTCGGCCTGGGACCTGACGACACGCGGCGCCTATCTCGGCTTCCTCGGCGGGCTTCTGGTGTGGGCCTGGATCGAAATGGCGTTCCTCACCGGCCTCGTCACCGGACCGCGCCGCACCGCCTGCCCACCGGGTGCCACCGGCTGGCCGCGGCTGCGTGCGGCGCTGGCGGCGGTGCTATGGCATGAACTGGCGATCATCGCGGGGGCCGCCTGCATCGCGCTGGCCACCTGGGACGCGCCGAACCGTATCGGGCTTTGGACCTTCCTGGCCTTCTGGATCATGCGGCAATCCGCCAAGCTGAATGTCTATCTTGGCGTACGGAACCTGGCGGAGTCCTTCCTGCCGGATCACCTGCGCTACCTCGAGAGCTTCTTCCGCCGGCGCCGGATGAATGCATTGCTGCCGTTCTCCGTCGTTGCCGGCATCCTGGCCTGCGGTCTGCTTGTGCAGCAGGCCATCGCGCCGGACGCGTCACCGCATGAGGTGACGGGCTACACGCTACTCGCCACACTCGTCGCACTCGGCCTGATCGAGCACATCTTCATGGTGATGCCCGTGCCCGCCGATGCGCTGTGGCGCTGGGGCCTTGCCTCACGCAAGGAAAAGCCAGTTCGTGACAGGATAGGGTGCGAGCCAACGCACTGCAGACCAGTTCCGGCCACAGGGGGTCCGAGATGAACTACGAATCCTTCTTCCGTGCCCAGCTCGACGGCCTCCGGCGCGAGGGGCGCTATCGCGTCTTCGCCGATATCGAACGCCATGCCGGGCAGTTTCCGAAGGCCACGCGGCACCGCAACGGCAAGACCTCCGAGGTCACCGTCTGGTGCTCGAACGACTATCTCGGCATGGGGCAGCACCCGAAGGTGCTGGCGGCGATGCACAAGGCGCTGGACCAGCATGGTGCGGGCGCCGGTGGCACGCGCAACATCTCCGGCACCAACCATGAACATGTTCTGCTGGAACGCGCGCTGGCGCGGCTGCATGGTACGGAAGACGCGCTGCTGTTCAATTCGGGCTACATGTCCAACTGGGCCTCGCTCTCCACCCTGGCGGCGCGGATGCCCGGCTGCGTGATCGTCTCCGATGAGATGAACCACGCCTCGATGATCGAGGGCATGCGCCATTCCCGCGCCCAGCGCCGCATGTTCCGCCACAACGACCTGGTGGACCTGGAGCGCGTGCTGTCCGAGATCGACCCCTCCGCGCCGAAGCTGGTGGCGTTCGAGAGTGTCTATTCCATGGATGGCGACATCGCCCCGATCGCCGCCATCTGCGACCTGGCCGACAAATACGGCGCGATGACCTATTGCGACGAGGTGCATGGCGTCGGCCTGTATGGTCCGAATGGCGGCGGCATCACGGATCGCGATGGCGTCTCGCATCGCCTGACGGTGATCGAGGGTACGCTGGCCAAGGCGTTCGGCGTGATCGGCGGCTACATCGCCGGCTCCGCCGCCATGTGCGATTTCGTCCGCAGCTATGCCAGCGGCTTCATCTTCTCCACCGCGCTGCCGCCGGCGATCGCGGCCGGGGCACGCGCCTCCATCGAACACCTGATGGCCAGCGGCGTGGAGCGGGAACGGCTGCATGAACGGGCGGCGACGCTGCGCAAGCGGCTCGATGCCATCGGCGTGCCGCATCTCGACAACCCGAGCCACATCGTGCCGGTAATGGTGGGCGATCCCGTGGTGTGCAAGGCGATCAGTGACATCCTGCTGGATGATCACGGCGTCTATGTGCAGCCCATCAACTACCCCACCGTGCCGCGTGGCACCGAACGGCTGCGCATTACGCCCAGCCCGGTGCACAGCGATGCCGACATGGACCATCTGGTGGAGGCGCTGTCCGCCGTGTGGTCGCAATTCAGCCTGCAGCGGGCCGCCTGATGCATATTGGAACCAGTACCTTGACCAGCCGCAAGACCATGACAGCGCGGCCGGTCTTCCCGTTCGATGCCATTGTCGGGCAGGACGAGATGAAGCTCGCCCTGCTGATCGCGGCGGTGGATCCTTCCATCGGCGGCGTGCTGGTGTTCGGCGATCGCGGCACCGGCAAATCCACCGCGGTACGTGCGCTCGCGGCGCTGCTGCCGCCGATGCAGGCTGTTGCCGGCTGCCGCTTTTCCTGCGATCCGGCGCGGCCGGAGGGGCTGTGCGACGCCTGCCGTGACTCCACGGATCTGGTTGTTGCCACGGTGCCGGTGCCGGTGGTCGATCTGCCGCTGGGCGCGACCGAGGACCGGGTTGCAGGCGCGCTGGATATCGAGCGTGCACTTGCGCAGGGCGAGAAGGCCTTCGAGCCCGGGCTGCTGGCCCGCGCGCATCGTGGCTTCCTCTACATCGACGAAGTGAATCTTCTGGAAGACCATCTGGTCGACCTGCTGCTGGATGTCGCCGCCTCGGGCGAGAATGTGGTGGAGCGGGAGGGCATCAGCATCCGCCACCCGGCGCGCTTCGTGCTGGTCGGCAGCGGTAATCCGGAGGAGGGAGAGCTGCGGCCGCAATTGCTGGACCGCTTCGGCCTGTCCGTCGATGTCCGCACGCCGACTGACCTCGCGACCCGCGTCGAGGTCATCAAGCGGCGCGATGCGTTCGAGCGCGATGGCGCCACCTTCCTCGCCAACTGGGCGGAGGCCGCCGCAGCGACGCGGGAGAAGATCCTGGCGGCGCGTGCGCTGCTGCCGGCGGTCGCGGTGCCGGATGTGACGCTGGAAAATGCGGCGCGGCTGTGCATGGCGCTCGGCACGGATGGGCTGCGCGGCGAACTCACGCTGATCCGCACGGCGCGTGCCCTAGCGGCGCTGGAGGGTGATGAGGTGGTGGGCGTGCCGCATCTGCGCCGCATCGCCGCCCCCGCCTTGCGCCACCGCCTGCGCCGCAACCCGCTGGATGAAGCGGTGGCCACCACCCGCGTGGATCGCGCCGTCACCGAGTTGTTCGGCGCGTGACCGACACCGCGGCACCCGCTTCGGATGCCGTGCAGGCCGCGATGCTGCTGGCGGTCGATCCCGCAGGTCTCGGCGGCGCCGTGCTGCGCGCGGCGCCGGGTCCGGCGCGGGAAGGGTGGCTTGCCGGGCTGCGTGCGGCGTTGCCCACGGGCACGCCCTGGCGGCGCCTGCCGCTCGGCATCCCCGATTCGCGGCTGCTCGGCGGGCTGGACCTGGCCGGGACACTGGCCGCCGGACGGCCTGTGCTGGAACGCGGCGTGCTGGCGGAAGCCGATGGCGGCATGGTCATCGCCCCCATGGCGGAACGGCTGGAGGCGAATACCGCGGCGAAGCTTGCCGCGGTGCTGGATGCCGGTCACGTAGCGGTGCAGCGAGACGGGCTGGACCTGATGCTGCCGGCGCGCGTTGCGCTGATCGCGCTGGATGAGGGGCTGACGGAGGAGGAAACGCTGCCGCCGGCGCTGGCGGAACGTCTCGCCTTCAGGCTGGAGCCGGAGACTGTGCCGCTGGGTGCCGCCCCGCAGATCGCTGTGGCCCGTGCACGGCTGGATCAGGTTGCGGTGCCCGATGCGCTGCTGGCCGCGCTGTGCGGCGCCGCCATGCAGTTCGGCATCGCCTCCCTCCGCGCGCCCCTGTTCGCGCTGCGGGCCGCGCGGGCTGCCGCGGCGCTGGCCGGACATGAGGCTGTGACGGAGGCGGATGCGGCGCTCGCCGTGCGGCTGGTCTATGGGCCGCGGGCGACCCGCCTGCCCGAATCGGATCCCGACCAGGCGGAGCCACCGCCCTCGCCGGAGGAGAACCCGCAGGACAGCGACCAGCCCGAGCCGCAGCCCGGCCCGCAGGAATTGCAGGAGATGCTGCTGGAAGCGACGCGCGCGGCGCTGCCCGCTGGGCTGCTTGCTGCGCTCGGCGCCGGCGCGCGTGATGCGGCGCGGCAGGCGGGCGCGCAGGGTCGGGAAGGCCAGCGCCGCATGTCCGCACTGCGTGGCCGCCCAATCGGCACGCGCGCAGGTGCGCTGCGGGCCGGTGCCAGGCTGTCGCTGGTGGAGACGCTGCGCGCGGCCGCACCCTGGCAGGGCATTCGCCGGCGGGAACGTGGCGACCGGCCCGGCCCGCTGGTGCTGGTGAAACAGGATGACGTCCGCCTGCTGCGCTTCCAGCAGCATACCGAAACCACCGCGATCTTCGCCGTCGATGCTTCCGGCTCCGCCGCGCTCGCGCGGCTTGCCGAGGCGAAGGGCGCGGTGGAACTGCTGCTGGCCGATTGCTATGTGCGGCGCGACCGCGTCGCCGTGGTCGCCTTCCGCGGCCGCGCGGCGGAGCTGCTGTTGCCGCCGACCAATTCGCTTCTGCGTGCCAAGCGCAGCCTCGCTGGGCTTCCAGGTGGAGGCGCCACGCCGCTCGCCGCCGGCATCGATGCGGCCATGGCGCTGGCCGAGGAAGCGCGCCGCCGAGGCCGCACGCCGCTGCTGGTGCTGCTGACCGATGGCCGCGCCAATATCGCCCGCGACGGCACGGCGGGCCGCCCGCGCGCCGAGGCCGATGCGCTGGCTGCCGCAGCACCCTGCCGCGCCGCCGGGATTGCCACGCTGCTGGTCGATACCGCACCGCGCCCGCAACCCTTCGCGAAGCAGCTGGCCGAGGCGATGGGGGCCCGCTACCTGGCTTTGCCCAGCGTGGATTCGCAAAAGCTGTCGGCCGCGGTGGCGACGACACGGGAGGTGGCGTGATGGCCGAACGCCCCAACTGGAACATCGAGGGTCGCGACTGGCCGAACCGGGCGGCGAGCCGATTCGTCACCGCTGCCGGGCTGCGCTGGCATGTGCAGGTGATGGGCCAGGGGCCTGTGCTGCTGCTGCTGCACGGCACCGCCGCGGCCACGCATTCCTGGCGCGACCTGATGCCGCTGCTGGCGCGCGACTTCACCGTGGTGGCGCCCGATCTGCCAGGCCATGGATTCTCGGATGGCGTGCCGGCGGTGCGGCTTTCGCTGCCGCATATGGCGGCCTCCGTCGCAGCGTTGCTCGGCGTGCTCGGGATGCGGCCGGTGCTGGCGGCGGGTCATTCGGCGGGGGCGGCGATCCTGCTGCGCATGGCGCTCGATGGGCGCATCGCACCGGATTGCATCCTCAGCCTGAATGGCGCCCTGCAGCCGCTGGGGGATCGCCACGCCGCCTTCTTCACGCGCACGGCGCGGATGCTGGTGGGCCTGCCCTTCGTGCCGAGCCTGTTCGCCTGGCGGGCCGCGGATCGCGCGGTGGCGGAGCGGTTGTTGCGCGATACCGGCAGCCGGATCGAGGCGCGCGGCGTCGATCTCTACGCCCGGCTGTTCCGCCATTCCGGCCATCTGGCCGCGGCCTTGGGCATGATGGCGCATTGGGATCTGGTGCCGCTGCTGCGCGACCTGCCGAGGCTGGCGCCGCGCCTGGTGCTGGTGGTGGGAGCCGAGGATCGCGCGGTGCCACCGGTGCAGGCGGAGGCCGTGCGAAAGCGCCTGCCCACCGCGCGAATCGTCACGCTGCCAGGGCTTGGCCATCTGGCACATGAGGAACAGCCGGCGCAGGTTGCGACTCTCATTCAGCAGGAATGCGCGGGGGCGCTGGCGGCATGAACAGGTTGCAGGGTCTAGCCGCCGAGGATCGTGCCGCCTGCCGCGCCATGCTCGCCAGCGGGTCGAAATCCTTCCGGGCTGCTTCACTACTGCTGCCGGCGCGAATCGCGGAACCGGCGGCGGCGCTCTATGCCTTCTGCCGCGTCGCCGATGACGCGATCGATGAGGCGCCGGACCCCGTCGCGGCCCTGCCGCCGCTGCAGCGCAGGCTGGATGCGATCTATGCCGGGCGGCCGCAGGCGCATGCGGCGGATCGCGCCTTCGCCGTGGTGGTCCGGGATTTTGCCATCCCGCAGGTGCTGCCCGCCGCGCTGCTTGAGGGTTTCGCCTGGGATGGCGAGGGCCGGCGCTACGCCGATCTCGCAGCGCTGGAGGGCTATGCCGCGCGTGTTGCCGCCACGGTCGGCGCGATGATGACGCTGCTGATGGGGGTGCGCGATGCCGCCGCGCTCGCGCGTGCCTGTGACCTCGGCGTGGCCATGCAGTTCACCAACATCGCCCGCGATGTGGGAGAGGACGCGCGCAATGGCCGGCTCTATTTGCCGCTCGACTGGTTGGCGCAGGAAGCGATTTCGGCGGAGGAATTCCTCGCCCGGCCGGTCTTCACCCCGGCGCTCGGCCGTGTGGTGCAGCGGCTGCTGGATGCGGCGGATGTGCTGTATGCGCGGGCGGAGGATGGCTTCGCCCGGCTGCCCTGGGATTGCCGTGCGGGCATCGGCGCCGCGCGCCACGTCTATGCCGGGATCGGCCGCGCGGTGGAACGCCAGGGCGGCGATTCGGTCAGCCGGCGCGCCATGGTGCCGAACCGCAGCAAGGCGCTGCTGATGGCGCGTGGCGCCGCGGCGCTGACCGCCCGGCGCGCCGCCAATCCGGCACCACCCCTGCCGGCGACCCGCTTCCTGGTGGAAGCGGTGGCCGCGCAGGCGCCGCTGTCCAAAGATCGGCTGGCGGAGCGGATTGCCCGCGCTGTCGCCCTGTTCGATCGCCTGGCGGAAAGTGCGACTCTGGGTCCGATGGCGCGCTGAGTCTCAGCGCACCACCGCCAGCCGGTACAGATGCCAGGTCGCATGCCCCAGCACCGGCAGCACGACGGCCAGCCCGATGAACAGCGGCAGCGAGCCGAGCAGCAGCAGCACCGCCACAATCAGCCCCCAGGCCGCCATCGGCAGTGGATTCTTCGCGACCACGCGCAGCGAGGTGCCGATGGCCTGCCCCAGCCCGGCCTGCGGCCGGTCCAGCAGCATGGGAAAGGACACCACCGTCAGCGCCAGCACCAGCGCGGCGAAGCCAAGTCCAACCACGTGGCCCAGCAGCAGCATGCGCTGCCCCTCCGACGTGCCGAAGACCTGTTCCAGCAGCGCCAGGCCGCCGCCGTTGAAGCGCGGGTCCTGCGCCAGCGTGCCGAGGGTGGCCGCATGGATCGCATCCGCCGCCCAAAGCCAGGCGAGGAACACAACCAGCAGCAGTACGCCGAGGCCGATGATGGCCGGCAGAGCCGGTGCACGCAGCACACCGAACACATCGGTCCAATGGGTCGGCTGCCCGGCCTCCCGCCGCCGGCTGATCTCATACAGGCCGAGCGCGGCAAGCGGGCCGACCAGGGCGAAGCCGGCGGCCATCGGGTAGAACAGGTGCATCACCTCGCCCCCCGCCGCCAGCGTGGCCGCCACCAGCCCGATGAGTGGATAGAGGACACAGAGGAACATCAACTGCGTCGGCGTGGCCAGGAAATCAGCCCAGCCCTCGCGCAGGGCGGCGCGCAGATCCCCCAGCCCGATGCGCCGCAGCGCCGGCGGGGAGAGATCGAGATGTCGCGTGGTGGTCATAGCCTCAGCCATCGTTCGCTTCCCCCATTCAGGTTCCACGGACGGCCCGGTGCCGGCGATGGCCGGCAAGGACCCCGCGACTGTCAAGTGGGGCGTACAGGGCCTCGCTGCGCCTCAAGCCCGCGTGACCGAATGACGGTTGACTTGACTGTCAAGAAAGTCTGACACTCCGGACTGACAAGCTGGACTTACATCAGGCCGGCGCGTTCGGGAGGTTGCCAATGGATACGGTGTCGCGGATCGAAGCCAGCCTGGCGGATGCGGTGCTTTGCGCCGAAGCGGCCGGTGCACCGCCCCGGCTTGCGGCGGCCATGCGGCATGCGGTGTTTCCGAAGGGCGGGCGCATCCGCCCGCGGCTGACACTCGCGGTGGCCGCGGCCTGCGGCGATGACCGCCCGGCGCTGTCCTCCGCCGCCGCCGCGGCGATCGAACTGCTGCATTGCGCCAGCCTGGTGCATGACGACCTGCCCTGCTTCGACGATGCCGCCACCCGCCGCGGCAAGCCCAGCGTGCACCGCGCCTTCGGCGAGCCACTGGCCGTACTGGCCGGCGATGCGCTGATCGTGCTGGCCTTCCAGACCCTGGCGCGGGCCGCGCCGGCGGGGCCGGAACGGCTGGGCCCGTTGCTGTTGATCGTCGGCGATGGCGTCGGCGTGCCCTTCGGCATCGTCGCCGGCCAGGCCTGGGAGTGCGAGCCGCGCGCCGACCTTTCCGAATACCAGCGGCAGAAAACCGGCAGCCTGTTCGCCGCCGCGACCGTCGCCGGCGCCACTGCCGCGGGCCATGCGGAGCCGGAAGCCTGGCGCCTGCTCGGCGACCGGCTGGGCGAGGCCTACCAGGTGGCGGATGACCTGCGCGACGCGGTGGAGGATGAGGCCACCATCGGCAAGCCCGTGGGTGTGGACAAGGCGCTCGGGCGGCCGAGCGCGGTGGCCGAATTCGGCCTCGCCGGCGCGGTGGCACGGCTGCTGGCGCTGTCCGAACAGGCGGTGGCGGCGATTCCGGAATGCCGCGGCCAGGCGCTGCTGCGTGGCCTGATCCTGGCCGAGTCGAAGCGCCTGATGCCGGCGAAGCTGGCCGCCCAGGCGGCGTGAAACCCGCCATGCAGGCGCCCGCCATTCCCGCACCCGGCCTGATGGACCGCTTTCGCGCGTGGCGCGAAGGCGTCACGGCCAATCCGCGCTTCCGCGCCTGGGCCGCACGCTTTCCGCTGACCCGGCCGGTGGCGCGGCGCCGGGCGCGGCAGTTGTTCGATCTCTGCGCCGGCTTTGTCTATTCGCAGGTGCTGGCCGCCTGCGTGCGGCTGCGGCTGTTCGAGATGCTGCATGAATCGCCCGCCAGCGAGGCTGCTCTGGCGCTCCGCCTGGCGGTGCCGCCGGAGGCAATGGGCCGCCTGCTGGCCGCCGCCGCCGCGCTGGACCTGACCCGCCAACGCCAGGACGGCATGTGGGTGCTGGGGCCGCTCGGGGCGGCGATGATCGGCAATCCCGGCATCGCCGCCATGGTGGAGCACCACGCGCTGCTCTACGCCGATCTGGCCGATCCGGTGGCGCTGCTGCGGCGTGACCGCGGTGGCAATGCGCTGTCCAATTACTGGGCCTATGCCGGTGCCGATGCGCCCGAGGCGCTGGGGGCGGAGCGCGTTGCGGATTACTCCGCGCTGATGGCGGCCTCCCAGCCCATGGTCGCGGCGGAGGTGCTGGCCAGCTACGATTTCCGGCGCCACCGCGCGCTGCTCGATGTCGGCGGCGGGGAGGGGGCCTTCCTGGCGGAGGTCGCCCCGGCCGCGCCCGATCTGCGGCTGATGCTGTTCGACCTGCCCCAGGTGGCGGCGCGTGCCACGGCGCGTTTTGCTTCGCGCGGCCTGGCTGATCGTTCGCAGGTGTTCGGCGGCGATTTCAGCACCGATCCGCTGCCGCAGGGCGCCGACCTCATCAGCTTCGTCCGCGTGCTGCACGACCATGACGATGCCGTGGTGCTGGGCCTGCTGCGCGCTGCCCGCGCCGCGCTGCCACCCGGCGGCCGCCTGCTGATTGCCGAGCCGATGGCCGGCACCAGCGGCGCCGAGCCGATGGGGGAGGCGTATTTCGGCTTCTACCTGCTGGCCATGGGCCGCGGCCGTCCGCGCCGTGCGGAGGAGCTGCAAGCCATGCTCGCTGCCGCAGGATTCGCCCGCAGCCGAGCCCTGCCGACGCCGACGCCGCTGCTGACCCAGGTGCTTGTCGCCGATGTCAGCATTACCTGACGCTCGCATGTCAGTTTGTCTTGACATGTGCGACTGTCAGGGTAGGCTGACACACAAGGAAAAGGGAGCAACCGTCCAGGTGGACACGGTGGCAGTCTTGCTGGAAGCGCCGGAACGTCTCGTTCTCAGCCGCCTCGACCTCACGCCTCCGGGCGAGGAGGACATCGTGGTGGATGTGGAATGGAGCGGGATCAGCACCGGCACCGAGCGTCTGCTGTGGTCCGGCCGGATGCCGCCCTTCCCGGGCATGGGCTACCCGCTGGTGCCTGGCTACGAATCGGTGGGCCGCGTGGCCTCCGCTGGTGCCGCCTCGAAGCGTCGTGTGGGTGAGCGGGTCTTCGTGCCTGGTGCGAAGTGCTTCGGTCCGGTGCGTGGGCTTTTTGGTGGCGCCGCTTCGCGTCTGGTTGTGCCAGGTGCGCGGGCCGTGCCGATCGATGAGGCGCTGGGCGAAGATGGCGTGCTGATGGCCCTCGCCGGCACCGCGCAGCATGCCATCGCGGCGGAACTGCCGGAGCTGATCATCGGCCATGGCGTGCTCGGCCGGCTGGTGGCGCGGCTGGTGGTGGCGGCCGGTGGTGCGCCCACGGTGTGGGAGACCAACCCGGCGCGTGCCGATGGGGCCATGGGCTACCAGGTCGTGGCGCCTGAAAACGACGCGCGGCGTGATTATCGCAGCATCTGCGATGTCAGTGGCGACAGTGGATTGCTCGACACGCTGGTGCAGCGCCTGGCGCCGGGCGGCGAGATCGTGCTGGCGGGCTTCTACAGCGCGCCGCTCAGCTTCTCTTTTCCACCCGCCTTCATGCGGGAGGCGCGGTTCCGTGTCGCCGCGGAATGGCGGGAGCCGGATCTGATTGCAGTGCGTGACTTGCTCGATGCCGGGCGTCTGTCCTTCGAAGGCCTGATCACGCATCGGCGTGACGCGACGGCCGCACCGGACGCCTACCGTACCGCCTTCAATGACCCGGCGTGCCTCAAGATGATCCTCGATTGGAGAGCATGCTCATGACCGCACAAACCGGTTCACAGCCCGCGCCGTCCGCACAGCAGAGCATGGCGGATGCGCTGCGGGCGGAAGCGGAGCAGGAGCCGGACGCGGTGGCGACGGGGCCTGTGAAGAAGGAAACGCAGATCATCGCCATCTACGGCAAGGGCGGCATCGGCAAGTCCTTCACCCTGGCGAACCTGTCCTACATGATGGCGCAGCAGGGCAAGCGCGTGCTGCTGATCGGCTGCGACCCGAAATCCGACACCACCAGCCTGCTGTTCGGCGGCCGTTCCGTGCCGACGATCATCGAAACGTCTTCGAAGAAGAAGGCGGCCGGTGAGGCGGTGAAGATCGGCGATGTCTGCTTCAAGCGCGACGGCGTCTTCGCCATGGAGCTCGGCGGCCCGGAAGTCGGCCGCGGCTGCGGCGGGCGCGGCATCATCCACGGCTTCGAATTGCTGGAGAAGCTCGGCTTTCACCAGTGGGATTTCGACTACGTGCTGCTCGACTTCCTGGGCGACGTGGTCTGCGGCGGCTTCGGCCTGCCGATCGCACGCGACATGTGCCAGAAGGTGATCGTGGTCGGATCGAACGACCTGCAGTCGCTGTATGTGGCGAACAACGTCTGCTCCGCGGTTGAGTACTTCAAGAAGCTCGGCGGCAATGTCGGCGTGGCCGGCATGGTCATCAACAAGGATGACGGAACCGGGGAGGCGCAGGCCTTCGCGAAGGAAGTCGGCATCCCGGTGCTGGCCGCCATCCCGGCCGATGACGACATCCGGCGCAAGTCCGCCAATTACGAGATTGTCGGCGTGCCAGGTGGCCAATGGGCCAGCGTGTTCGAGGAACTCGCCCTGCAGGTCGCAGGCGCACCGCCGGTGCGGCCCTACCCGCTGACGCATGAGAATCTGCTGAACCTGTTCAAGGGCGATGCGGTCGGCCGCGGCGTCGTGCTCGACCCGGCAACGATGGAAGACATGTGCGGCGCCGAGGTGCTGAACAAGCCGTCCCTCGAAGTCGTCTATGAGGGCGCCTGAATCATGACCGAGACCGCAGGCTGCCACGGAGGCCGTGAGACGTTGGAGGCCGCCGCGCGCGCCGCCGGCAAGTCTCTGGTGATGGACGAGCTGACCAAGAACTACCCGCGCGGTCCGCATGACCAGCCACAGAGCATGTGCCCGGCTTTCGGATCCTTGCGCGTCGGGCTGCGGATGCGGCGCACGGCGACGATTTTGTCGGGCAGCGCCTGCTGCGTGTACGGGTTGACCTTCACCAGCCATTTCTACGGTGCGCGGCGCACGGTGGGCTATGTGCCCTTCAATTCCGAGACGCTGGTGACCGGCAAGCTGTTCGAGGATATCCGCGATGCGGTGACGGAGACCGCGAAGCCGGAAGACTACGACGCTGTTGTCATCATCAACCTGTGTGTGCCCACCGCCTCCGGCGTGCCGCTCGACCTGCTGCCGAAGCAGATCAACGGCGTCCGCATCATCGGTATCGACGTGCCGGGCTTTGGTGTGCCGACGCATGCGGAAGCCAAGGATGTGCTGGCCGGCGCCATGCTGCGCTACGCCCGTGGCGAGGCCGAGGCCGGTCCCGTGGCGCGACCGCGGCAGATGGTGGATGGCGCGCGCAGTGTCGCGCTGATTGGCGAGCTGTTTCCAGCGGACCCGATGGGTGTCGGCGCGATGCTTGCGCCGATGGGCCTGACCGTCGCACCGCAGACACCGGCACGCGAATGGCGTGACCTCTATGCCGCGCTGGACTGCGAAGTCGCCGCCGCGGTGCACCCCTTCTACACCGCCAGCATCCGCGAATTCCGTGCCGCCGGCCGACCTGTGGTCGGCTCCGGCCCTGTCGGGCATGACGGCACGGCGGCTTGGTTGGAGGCCATCGCACGCGCCACCGGCACCAGCGCCGCGCAGCTCGATGCCGCCAAGGCGCGCGCGCTGCCGGCGATCAAGGCGGCACTGGAAGCCGCCCCGATCAACGCGCGTATCACCGTCTCCGGCTACGAGGGTTCCGAATTGCTGGTGGCACGGCTGCTGTCGGAAGCCGGCGCGGAGGTGCCCTATGTCGGCACCGCATGCCCGCGCACCGAGTGGTCCGACGCCGACCGTGAATGGCTGGAGGCGCGCGGCACGCATGTGCAGTTCCGTGCCAGCCTGGAGCAGGACATGGCGGCGATGCGGGAGGTGAAGCCGGACCTGGCGCTCGGCACCACGCCGCTGGTGCAGAAGGCCAAGGAGCTCGGCATCCCCGCGCTGTACTTCACGAACATGGTCTCCGCCCGGCCGCTGTTCGGCGCGCCTGGTGCCGGTTCCATGGCCGGGATCGTCGCGGCGCAGACCAAGGGGCGGGAGCGCTTCGGCCGCATGGTCAGCTTCTTCGAAGGTGTCGGCACGCCGGATGGCGCGGGCTACGGCTTCCGCGAGAAGCCGGTGGACCCGCCGGGCTTCCGGGAGCGTCAACGCAAGATCCAGGCCGCCAAGGCGAAAGCCGAAGAATCGGTGGGGACCTGACGCATGCTCGTCCTCGATCACGATCGGGCTGGTGGCTATTGGGGCGCGATCTACGCCTTCTCCGCCGTGCGCGGATTGCGCGTGGTGATCGACGGCCCGGTGGGCTGCGAGAATCTGCCCGTCACCGCCGTGCTGCACTACACGGATGCGCTGCCACCGCATGAGTTGCCGGTGGTCGTCACCGGCCTCGACGAAGACAGCCTGTCCAAGAACGGCACCGAGGATTCCATGCGCCGCGCCGCCGGCACGCAGGACCGGGAATTGCCGGCCGTGGTCGTCACCGGCTCGATCGCAGAGATGATCGGTGGTGGCGTGACGCCACAGGGCAGCAACCTGCAGCGCTTCATCTGCCGCACCATCGACGAGGATCAGTGGCAGGCCGCGGATCGCGCCATCATGTGGCTGTGGACCGAATTCGGCGCCCGCGGCCGCAAGATGCGCGCGCGCAACCCAAAGCTCGGCACCACGCCGCGCGTGAACATCATCGGCCCGATCTACGGCACCTTCAACATGCCGTCCGACCTGGCCGAGATCCGCCGCCTGGTCGAAGGCATCGGTTGCGAAGTGAACCTGGTGTTCCCGCTCGGCAGCCATGTCGAGGATATCGCCAAGCTGCCGGATGCGGATGTCAACGTCTGCATGTATCGCGAATTCGGCCAGAAGCTGTGCGAGGAGCTGGAACGCCCCTGGCTGCGCGCACCGATGGGCCTGTTCGCCACCACCAATTTCCTCCGCAAGCTCGGCGAGATGACGGGCCTCGACCCCGAGCCGTTCATCGAGCGGGAGAAGCACACCACGATCAAGCCGATCTGGGATCTGTGGCGCAGCGTCACGCAGGATTTCTTCGCCTCCGCCAGCTTCGCGGTCGTCGCCACCGATACCTACACGCGCGGCCTGCAGCGCTTCCTCGGCGAGGAAATGGGCGTGCCCTGTGCCTTCGCCTTCAGCCGCATGGCCGGCGAGAAGCCGGATAATGCGGCGGTGCGCCAGGCGATGAAGAACTCGCCGCCGCTGGTGCTGTTCGGCAGCTACAATGAACGCATGTATGCGGCGGAGCTGAAGTCCCGCGCCATGTACATCCCGGCCAGCTTCCCGGGTGCGATCATCCGCCGTGCCACAGGCACGCCCTTCATGGGCTACGCCGGCGCGACCTACATCGTGCAGGAATACTGCAACGCGCTGTTCGACGCGCTGTTCCACATCCTGCCGCTCGGCACCGACCTCGACCGCGTGGATCCCACGCCGGCGCGTGCGGCGGAGCCGTGGGACGATGATGCCGTCGCGTTGCTCGATGCGCATGTGGAGGCCGAGCCCTTCCTGCTTCGGATCTCGGCGGCCAAGCGGCTGCGCGAGTCGGTGGAGCAGGCAGCGCGCGCGGCTGGCGAGCCACGAATTTCCCGCGAACGCGTCCGGCACACGCTGGGCGATGTGGTCGCGCACCCCGTTGCAGAGGGCGTCGCATGATGCGGCCCCTGCATCCTTCCGTTCCAGCGTGCTGCCACAAGCGGTTCGCGGTACGGCCTTGGCGGTTTCCCGCCGATTCCATCCCAGCCGCGCGGGATCAGCGCGGTGGCGGCCGAAAGGCAAAATGGAGGTCATCATCATGGCCGAAAGCTCAAAGACCGGCCTGACCGAAGGCGAGGCACGCGAGATCCACTCCCTGCTGATCCAGGGTTGGGCGTTCTCCGTGTTCGCTTCGATGGGCGCGCATATCCTGGTGTGGCTGTGGCGCCCGCTGGTCTACGGCAACCAGATCGTCCCGCCGGACTGGCGCTTCTTCTGAGGCGCGGTGTTCGACGAGAGATAGGAGATACAAGCAATGCATAAGATCTGGATGGTAGTCGACCCGCGCCGTTCGCTGTTCCTGGCGATGGTCGGCGTGATCGCCGTGTCGGGGTTGCTGCACGTCGTCGTGCTCGCATCCCCCCGCTACTGCGACCATTGGGGCTGGTGCGCGACGCCTGCGACCTTCACGCCGGGGCAACCGGTCGGAGCCCTGCGTTAAAGCAGGGCGAAGGCGCCGGTGTCGCTCCGCGGCAGCGGGCGAGGCCAGTACAGCGGCCCTCGTCCGCTGCCCGGGACGACGACACAGGCAGGCGGGCACTAGGCCCCGCCCATAAGGGAGCGTCATGCGATGGCGATAATGACTTTCGAGCGGAAATATCGCGTCCGCGGGGGCACCCTGGTGGGCGGCGACCTGTTCGATTTCTGGATAGGCCCGTTCTGGATCGGGTTCTTTGGGGTCACCACGGCCTTCTTCACCTTCCTCGGTGTGGGCCTGATCCTGATGGGCGCGGCGATGGGTGGCACCTTCAACCCCTGGCTCATCAACATCGCACCGCCGGACCTCAGCTATGGTCTGCGCCTGGCGCCGATGGCCGAGGGTGGGCTCTGGCAGGCGATCACGGTGTGCGCGATTGGCGCCTTCGTGTCGTGGACACTTCGCCAGGCCGAGATCTCCCGCAAGCTGGGCATGGGCTATCACATCCCCATCGCCTACAGCGTTGCGGTCTTCGCCTACATCACGCTGGTGGTCATCCGCCCCGTGCTGATGGGCGCCTGGGGACACGGTTTCCCCTACGGCATTTTCAGCCACCTCGATTGGGTTTCCAACGTCGGCTACCAGCACCTGCACTTCCACTATAACCCGGCGCACATGCTGGCGGTGACGTTCTTCTTCACCACCACGCTCGCGCTGTCGATGCATGGTGGCCTGGTGCTGTCCGCGCTGAATCCGGCCAAGGGCGAAGTGGTGAAGACGGCCGAACATGAGAACACCTACTTCCGCGACCTGATCGGCTACTCGATCGGCACGCTCGGCATCCATCGCCTCGGTCTGTTCCTGGCGCTGTCGGCGGGGTTCTGGAGCGCGGTGTGCATTGTCATCAGCGGGCCGTTCTGGACCCAGGGCTGGCCGGAATGGTGGGGCTGGTGGCTCAACCTGCCGATCTGGAACAAGTGACGGGAAGGGGGGATCACGCAGATGCCTGAATATCAGAACCTCTTTACCCGGGTGCAGGTCCGGGGGCCGGTGCCCTATCCGGGTACGCCGATGGGCACCGCCCAGCTGCTCGCGGGCAACTCCGAACGCGAGACGCCTGGCACCTTTGTCAGCCTGTTCGGCAAGATCGGAGATGCCCAGGTCGGGCCCGTCTATCTCGGCACGCTCGGCGTGCTCTCGATCATCTTCGGCTTCATCGCCTTCGAGATCATCGGCCTCAACATGCTGGCCTCCGTGAACTGGGACGTCGTCCAGTTCATCCGTCAGCTTTTCTGGCTGGCGCTGGAGCCGCCTTCGGCTGAATACGGGCTTCGCATTCCGCCGCTGCGCGAAGGCGGCTGGTGGATCGCCGCCGGCTTCTGCCTGACGGTGTCCATCCTGCTGTGGTGGGCGCGGACCTACCGCCGCGCACGTGCACTCGGCATGGGCACGCATGTGGCCTGGGCCTTCGCCGCCGCGATCTGGCTGTATCTGGTTCTGGGCTTCATCCGCCCCGTGCTGATGGGGTCCTGGAGCGAGGCGGTGCCCTTCGGCATCTTCCCGCATCTCGACTGGACCGCGGCATTCTCCATTCGCTACGGCAACCTGTTCTACAACCCGTTCCATGCGCTTTCGATCGTGTTCCTGTACGGCTCCACCCTGCTGTTCGCCATGCATGGTGCGACCATCCTGGCACTGGGCCGCTACGGCGGTGAGCGTGAGATCGAGCTGGTGCTGGATCGTGGCACGGCGGCTGAACGTGGTGCGTTGTTCTGGCGCTGGTGCATGGGCTTCAATGCCAGCTTCGAGAGCATCCATCGCTGGGCCTGGTGGTTCGCCGTGCTCTGCCCGCTGACAGGCGGCATCGGCATCCTGCTGACCGGCACGGTGGTGGACAACTGGTACCTTTGGGCCGTCGATCGCCACTTCGCCCCGGCCTATCCGCAGATCTGGGAACCGGTCATCGACCCGGCCCTCGCTGCCCCGATGCAAGGAGCGCCTCGATGAGCCTCACCGCACGCGTCGGCCTGGTCTTCGCCGCAGCCCTTTGCGTCGTGATCGTGCTGATGACCTTCGAACGGCCACCGGTGACCACAAGCCAGCAAGGCTTCCGTGGCGTCGCGATGGAGCAGGTGGTCAACCCGCGCACCCAGGCGGTGCGCCTCGCGGCCAACCGTGTTCCGGAGGCGCTTGAAGCCGCCGATACGGATGGCGAGAGGGCGCGCGAAATCTACGAGAACGTCCAGGTGCTGGGCGAACTGAGCGTCGCGCAGTTCGGCCGCATCATGCAGGCGATGACGGAGTGGATCGCCCCGGAGCAGGGCTGCGCCTATTGCCACAATGTCGAGAACATGGCGTCCGACGAAGTCTACACCAAGGTGGTGTCGCGCCGGATGCTGCAGATGACGCGCACCATCAATGTGGACTGGACGCCGCATGTCGGCGCAGCCGGTGTCACCTGCTACACCTGCCACCGGGGCCGCCCGGTGCCGGCGGAGGTCTGGGCCTCCACCATCCTGCCGCATAACGGCCTGCAGGCCTCGCGTGGTCAGAACCACCCCGCGCCGGTCGCCAATCTCAGTTCGCTGCCCGGCGAGCCCTTCACGCCCTTCCTCCTGCAGGATCAGGAGATCCGCGTGATCAGCACGGCGGCGCACCCGAACGGCAACCCGGTGGGCACCATGCAGACCGAGTGGACCTATGCGCTGATGATGCACATGTCCGAGGGTCTCGGCGTGAACTGCACCTTCTGCCACAACAGCCGGTCCTTCGCGAACTGGTCCACCAGTCCGCCGTCGCGGCTGACGGCCTGGCACGGCATCCGCATGGTGCGGGACATCAACAACGACTATGTAGTGCCGCTGACGCCGCTGTGGGCCGCCAATCCGCGCGGCCCGGCGGAAGGCCCGCACATGCCGCGGCTCGGTCCGGCCGGGGATGCGTTGAAGGTGAACTGCGCTACCTGCCACCAGGGCGCCAACCGGCCCTTCTACGGTGCGCCGATGCTGCAGGACTATCCGGAGCTCAACCTGGTCTCCGACGGCCCGCTGCGCGCAGCCTCGGCTGCCGCGCAGTGACCTGCCACGGCGCCAGGCCCGCGCGGCCTGGCTGCCGTGTTTGCATCCAGCGCGTAATCGGGCATAGCCATGTCCGTGGCTGGCATGCTGGAACTTCTCGGGTTGTTTGCGGTGGCGCTCGGCGCCGCCAGCCTGCTTCCCATGGCATCGGAACCGCTGCTGGTCGGGCTGCTGCTTTTGGGCGGGCAGCCCGTTTGGCTGTTGGTGGCGGTGGCGAGCCTGGGCAACACGCTGGGCTCCGTCATCAACTGGGCGCTGGGCCTGCAGTTGCTGCGCTGGCAGGACCGGCGCTGGTTTCCCGTGAAGCCCTCGGCGCTGGAACGGGCGAGCGGCTGGTACCGTCGCTGGGGCTATTGGTCGCTGCTGCTGAGCTGGGCGCCGGTCATCGGCGATCCGCTGACACTGGCCGCCGGCGTGATGCGCGAACCGTTCTGGCGCTTCCTTCTGCTGGTCGCCGTTGCGAAGACGGGACGCTATGTGGTGCTTGCGCTGGTGACGCTCGGCCTCACCTGAGCGGAAGGGAGGACGCAGCATGATGGACGGCACGGATCTGCATCGGGACACCCGCCCACATGCCGTGGTCATCGGTGCCGGGTTTGGCGGACTGGCCGCCGCCATCCGCCTCGGCGCCCGCGGTTGGCGCGTGACGGTGGTGGAGAAGCTGGATGCGCCCGGCGGCCGCGCCTATGTCTACCGGCAGGATGGCTTCACCTTCGACGCCGGCCCCACCATCATCACCGCGCCCTATCTGCTGGAAGAGTTATGGACGCTGGCCGGGCGCCGCATGGCGGATGACCTCGACCTGCGGGCGATGAACCCCTTCTACCAGATACGCTTCGACGACGGCACGGTGATGAATTGCAGCGCCGACCTGGTGGCGACGCGGACCGAGATTGCGCGCATCGCGCCGGAGGATCTGCCGGGCTTCGACCGCTTCATCGCCGATAGCGAGAAAATCTTCGAGGTCGCCTTCGCGAAGCTCGCCGACCAGCCCTTCCACCAGCTCGGCACGCTGCTGCGTGCGGTGCCGGACATGCTGCGGCTGCAGGGCTACCGCACCGTCTACAGCAAGGTCAGCGACTATTTCACCAATGACAAGCTGCGTATCGCGTTCAGCTTCCATCCGCTGCTGATCGGCGGCAACCCGCTGAACACCACCGCCTATTACTGCCTGATCGCGCATCTGGAGCGGCTGCATGGCGTGCATTATGCCATGGGCGGCATGGGCGCGGTGGTCGACGGTCTGGTGGGCCTGATCCAGCATTTCGGCGGCACGCTGCGGACCGGGACCGAGGTGCAGCAGATCACGGTGCAGAATGGCCGTGCCAGCGGCGTGCGTCTGGCCGGCGGCGAAACACTCGCCGCCGACATCGTCATCTCGAACGCCGATGTGGGCTGGACCTATACCAAGTTGCTCTCGGAGCATAAGCGCCGGCGCTGGACGGATGCGAAAGTCGCGCGCGCCAATTATTCGATGAGTCTTTTCGTCTGGTATTTCGGCACGAACCGGCGCTTCGAGGATGTGTATCACCACACCATGGTGCTCGGCCCGCGCTACAAGGAATTGCTGACGGACATCTTCAAGCGGAAGGTGCTGTCGGAAGATTTCTCGCTGTACCTGCATCGGCCGACCGCGACCGACCCCTCCCTCGCCCCGCCTGGCTGCGACAGTTTCTACGTGCTGTCACCGGTGCCACATCTCGGCAGCGGCACGGATTGGGCGCAGCACGCCGAACCCTACCGCGCCGCCATCGAAAAGCGCCTGGAGGAAACGGTGCTGCCCGGCCTCGGCGCAAGCCTCGTCACCTCCCGGGTCCTGACACCGCAGGATTTCCGCGACCGGCTGCTTTCCGTGCAGGGTGCCGCCTTCTCGCTGGAACCCCAGCTTTTCCAATCCGCCTGGTTCCGTCCTCACAATGTCAGCGAGGACTTACCCGGCCTCTACCTTGTCGGCGCCGGCACCCACCCTGGCGCGGGGGTCCCTGGCGTCGTTTCCTCGGCGCGTATTCTCGACCAGGTCGTGCCGCATGGCAGCGCGGTGGTGCGCGCGCCGGCCTGACTTCGGGGCTGCTCCGCGCACAGCCGCGGCGCCCCTGCCATCACCGATTTGCACGCGAGTTTGATCGCAGATTGCCCAACCGGCGGATTCCAGGCCGCACGGTTCGCCTTTGCGTGCGCCATGATCGCAACGGCTGCAACGACGCTCCCCAATGCATCTGAAGGCGTCGTAAAGAGACGAAAGTCTAAAAAAGATACGAAAGATGCCAGGGTTGTTAACTCCGTGCGCCCGACACTCCCGTATAACACCCGTGTTGCATGTCTTTTTACGGGAAGGGTCGCAAAATGAAGTCTATCCTGCTCGTCTGCAGCGATGGTCGCCTTCGTGCCAGTCTGGCTGACGGTCTCGCCGCGTCCTTCGCGGTGCAGGAGGCGGAAGACGCCGCCGCAGCCGAAGCCTTCCTCATGGCGGCCGGCGCGGGCTGCGATGCGGTGCTGATCGATACCGGCCTGCGCGCGGCGGATGGCCCGGAGCTTTGCCGCAGCCTGCGGTCGAAGGGCATCGACATGCCGATCCTGTTGCTCAGTGAGGCAAGAGGCGAGGCGGATGTGGTGGCCGGCCTCGACGGCGGCGCCAATGACTACGTGCTGAAACCCTTCAGCATGGAGGAATTGCGGGCCCGCCTCCGCGCCCACCTGCGGATATCGGCGACGGCGGAATCGGCGGTGCGAACCATCGGGCCCTATGCGTTCCGCCCCTCCGCGAAACAGCTGTTCGAGCGCACCCGCAACCGCACCATCCGGCTGACCAGCAAGGAGGTCGCGGTGCTGAAATACCTCCACGCCGCCGATGGGCGGCCGGTGGCGAAGCACACGCTGCTGATGGATGTGTGGGGCTACAACAACGCCGTCAGCAGCCACACGCTGGAGACCCATATCTGGCGCCTGCGCCAGAAGATGGAGGACAACCCAGCCAATGCCCGGCTGCTGCTGACCAATCGCGATGGCTATCGCCTGAACCACGCGGTCTGACGATGACGGGTTTTCTGCAACCCCGTTTCGTCGGCGGCCGGGTCGCCGATGAGGCCGTGCGATGAGTGTGCTGGAGGCCGCACAGGCCATCTGCCGGCTCGTCCGGCGGCCGCGCCCGCCGGGCCAGGGTGGTGCGGGTGGCGGCTCCGGCACCGCGCCATCCGCCGTCTCACCGACGGAATTCGTCGATGGCCGGTGGCAGGTTCTCGGCGGCAGCCGCAGCCATGCGGTGGAGACGATGGCGAGGCCCGCCCGGCGGATCGCCCAGGCCTCGCTCCCGCTGGCCACGGGGGCCGCGGTCACCGGGGGCACGATCCTGGTCTGCCAGGCGCTCGGCCTGCCCGGCGCGCTGATGGAGGCCGGGCGCGGGCTGCTGGCCGATGGCGGTGACGCCGCGGATGGCGGTGACGCAGAGACCGGCAATGTGGCGGGGTCCGTGGGCGTGGTGGCAGGTTCGGCGATCGGCGGCGGCGCGGGTGCCGTGGCTGGTGCGACACCCTCCCCGAGCGATGCATCGCCTGCAGCGATCCCGCCTGGCGACGGGATTCAGCTTCTCATGGCGGCTCCCAGCCTCTTCCCCAACGGCAGTCTGCCGCAGGATGGGGTGCGGCTCGTGGATGGTCCGCGCCAGGTGGTCCAGCCGGAGCCCACGCCTGTGTCCGAGCCCGGCTCGCTCGCGTTGTTTGGCGTGTCGCTCGCACTGGTGGGCGGCATCCTGCTCACCACCGCGGCCAGGCGCCGCCGGGTTGTGCGTTCGGCGCACCCTCGCCGCATGGATGGTGCGGCCTGAACAGGCCTGCGGCGCCGCGGTCTACCGGCGCCAGCCGCGCTCCAGCACCCGCGCCGCCGCCAGCCGGCCCGACATGGCGGCCATCGGGATGCCCGGACCTGGGTGGACGGAGCCGCCAGCGAGGAACAGGCCGGGCAGGCGTGACCCGGCGCCGGGACGGGCGAAGGTGCCGGTGGCCCCGTGGCTGGCGCGGCCGTACAGCGCGCCGCCGGTGCCGGGGAACAGGCCGTGGAAGCCGGCCGGCGTGGTGGTCGTGGTGTTGCCGGGGGTCGCCTCGATCTCCAGGCCGCAGCGGCGCAGCAGGGCCAGGCTGCGGTGCTGCAACTGCTCCAGCGCATCGGGCGGCAGCTCGGCCAGGTCGCCATCGGCGGGGGCGTTGACCAGCAGCAGCAGGCGCTCGGGCGTGCCGGACGGCACCTCGGCATGGCCGCGATCCTGGGCGCAGATGTAGACGGTGGGTGCTTCCGTGATCTGGCGAGCGCGGAAGATCGCAGCGAATTCGGCGGCGTAGTCCTCGGCGAAGAAGACGTTGTGGTGGGTCAGCGGAAAGCCATGCGTCACCGCGTTCATGCACCAGGTAACGGCGGAGAGGGACCGCGCGGCGCGCGGCGTATCGCGCGCCGCGCGGCGGGCGCCGCCGCCGAGCAACCCCTGGCCGAGCGCCGCGACATCACCGTTGAACACCACCGCATCGGCGGCCAGCGTTTCGCCGCCGGCCAGGCGCACGCCGGCGGCGCGGCCGTTCTGCACCAGGATCTCCCGCACCTCCGCATTGAAGCGGAAGCTGGTGCCCTGGCTTTCGGCGAGGTCGCGGATGGCATCCGCCACCCGTCGCATGCCGCCCTCCACCAGCCAGACGCCATCCTGTTCGACATGCGCCACCAGCATCAGCGTGGCGGGGGCGAGGAAGGGGGAGCAGCCGCAATAGGTGGCGTAGCGCCCGAATAGTTGCCGCAGCCGCGGATCGGTGAAATGTGTCCCGAGTGCCTGCCACATCGTCGCCCAGGGCGCCGTGCGCCACAGCGCATCCAGCCGCCCGACCCGGCGCACCAGATCGAGCGGGGAGGGCCGCTGCGCGGCGATGAAGCTGTGCTGCAAGGTGCGGAAGATATCCGCGCTGCGGGCGGTGAAATCGCGAAACCCCTGCGCGTCCCGCGCGCCCGCGAAATCGCCAATGGCCTCGGCGGATCGGTCGAGATCCGCGAACAGGTCGAGCCGCCCGCCCGCGCGCCAGGCATGTCGCGCCAGGATGTCGGCGCGGCGCAGCACCAGCGCATCCTCCAGCCTCCGCCCCGCATCCTCGAAAAGCCCCGCAAAAATCCAGCGCATGGTGAAGACGGTGGGGCCGCCATCGATCGCCGCGCCGCCGGCCTGCACATGGCGCATCTTGCCGCCCGGTGTCGCCGCGCGTTCCAGCACGGTGACGCGCACGCCCTGGCGGGCCAGATCCGCCGCGGCCGACAGGCCACCCATGCCGGCGCCGATGACCACCACATGCATGGCGTCAGGCGACCGCGCGCTGCCGCTGCCGGTTGCGCGCCTGGCGCTCCACCTCCAGCCGGTGCCAGATGATCAGCGCGAGGCCGATGATCAGCGGAATGCTCCACATGCCCGGATGCAGCGCCAGTTCCGGAAAGATGCGGACGGAGCCGAAGGCCATGAAGGCGGTGTAGACCGAGATTCCGGCGCCGACGAAGGCCTTGATATGCTCCTTCAGCCAGTCCTCCCGCCTCACGCGCGGCTTGTGCAGGAACCACAGATTGGTCAGCCCGGTGGCAACCCCGACCACGGCGATGCCGATCATCAGATTCTGCCCGATGATCCAGCCCTGCACCGCGCAGACCAGCGCGGCGGCGATCACGGCGTATTGCAGCGCCAGGTTCAAGGGCGTGCGGTTGGCGGCATGGCGCTGCTTGCTGGTGATGCAGAGCCAGCCATACCAGGCGAGGTTGATGGTCAGGATGCCGGTGTGCAGCATCATCCAGCCGAACATGCCGCGCAGGAACGGCGCATCGTAATCCGCGGCCAAATGCGGATGCGTGCCGAAGGGATCGGCCAGCGTCAGCAGGCTCATCGCCACCGCGAAGCTCCCCGTCGCAAGCATGGCGAAGGTGAAAATGCGCCCCCAGCGGCGATGATTCGCGCCGCCCTTGCGCCCGATCACCGGCACCCAGAAGGCGATGGCGCCGGTCACGCCGGTCAGGATATGCGCGATGACCAGGCTGTGGAACAGCATCAACGCCACCTGCTGTTCTCCTCCCTTGACAGAAAGTGACAATGCCACTTGACAGTTCCCGCTGCAAGGCGAGGAAATGACGGCGATGGAAGGCTTTGGCGCCAGCGTGGCGCGAGAATTCGTGCCGCCGCACCCCACGCCGCGCTCCCCCGTGGTGGCGCTGTTCCGCGCGCTGCTGGAGGGGGAGGGAGATCTGCTCGGCCTGCTGCCGGCGGAAGCCTACACCATGCCGATCGGGCCGCTGGGCTATTCGCGGCGGTCCATCGTGGTGGTGAACGAGCCGAAGCTGGTGCGCCACGTGCTGGTGGACCCGGACGGCATCTTCCCGAAATCGGACCTGATGGTGAATGCGCTGGAGCCGCTGATCGGCGACAGCATTTTTGTCAGTTCCGGCGCCACCTGGAAGCGCCAGCGCCAGATGATGGACCCGGCGCTGACCCTGATGCGGGTGAACCGCGCCTTCCCCTGCATGGAGGCCGGGATCGAGGCCGCGGAAGCGACGTTGGACCAGGCGGTGGCGTCGCGGGAGGCCTTCTCGCTGGACCTGGCGATGAGCCATCTGACGGCGGATATCATCTGCCGTTCCGTCTTCTCCACCAGCCTGCAATCGCGCGTGGCGCATGAGGTGTTCGACGCCTTCACCTTCTTCGAACGCAGCGTGGCCCAGGTGGAAATCCGCCGCCTGATCATGGACCGTGCCTGGACGCGCATCCCCCAGACCCAGGCGGTGCAGGACAGTTGCGCGCTGATCCGCCGCAGCCTCGGCGAACTGCTCGACAGCCACCTCGATGCCGGCCAGAGCTTCGACGACATCGCCAGCGCCGTCGTTGCCGCGCGGGATGGGGAAGGCCGCGCCTTCACGCGGGAGGAGTTGATCGACCAGCTCGGCGTGCTGTTCCTGGCCGGGCATGAAACCAGCGCCAGCGCGCTGACCTGGGTGTTCTACCTGTTGGCCTCGCGGCCCGACTACGTGGCGCGGCTGCGCGCGGAAATTACGGCGGTGTGCGGTGACGGGCCGATCGGCTTCGAACACACCAAGCGCCTGGTCTTCACCCGAAACGTGTTCCGCGAAACGCTGCGCCTGTACCCGCCCATCACCTTCCTGCCGCGCATCGCCAATGAGGCGACGCGCATCGGAGACTACAAGGTGAAGCGCGGCGCGCTGATCATGATCGCCCCCTGGCTGATCCACCGGCACCGCCGCTACTGGACCAACCCCAACACCTTCGACCCGGATCGCTTCCTGCCGGAACGCGAGGCGGAGATGACCTCCGGCGCCTACATCCCCTTCGGCATCGGCCCGCGCATCTGCGCCGGCGCCGCCTTCGCGACGGTGGAGGCGGTGCTGCTGATCGCCCGCCTGTTCCGCCGCTTCGACTTTGCGCTGGTGGAGCCGCAGGATATCCGCCCGGCCGCGCGGCTGACCACGCGGCCGGCGCGGCAGATCCAGATGCGGGTGACGGCGGCCTGATGCCGACCGTGCTTCTGACGCTCGGCCGGTTGCCCAAGGCGCTCGACCTCGCGCGCGGTTTTTCCGGGATCGGTTGGCGCGTCGTCGTCGCTGAGCCCTTTGCGCGGCACCTCTGCGGATCCTCCCGCGCCGTTGCGAAATCCATCCGCGTACCGGCACCGGCGGATGGCAAGCCGGCCTATCTGGCGGCGCTCGCCAAGGTGGTGCGGGATGAGGCGGTGGAGCTTGTGCTGCCGGTGTCGGAGGAGACGATGCATGTCGCCCACCTGCCGCCGCTGCTGCCGGACGGCGTGCGCGTGCTGACCATGCCGCCCGAGGTGCTGCTGCCGCTGCACCACAAGGGCGGCTTCGTCGCCTTTGCCCGCGCACACGGGTTGGACGTGCCGGATTCGGCGCCGCTCGGTGACGTGCGGGCGGAGGCGCTGGTGGCCACGGGCCGGGTGGTGGTGAAGCCGGTGCATGGTTGCTCCGGCCGCGGCGTGCTGATGTTGCCGCAGGGCGCGGCGCTGACGCCGGCGGAAGTGCCCTGCCTGGTGCAACGCTTCGTCGCCGGGGCGGAGTTCAGCACCTGTTCCCTCGCGCATCAGGGACGCGTGCTGGCCACTACGGTCTATCGCGGACTGCAGATGTCCGGCTCCGTTGCCGTGGCGTTCGAGCGTGTGGCGCATCCCGCCATCGAGGATTGGGTGCGCCGTTTCGCCGCCGCCGCCAACTGGTCCGGCTTCATCGCCTTCGACCTGATCGTGGATGAAGCGGGCCGCCCCTGGGGGCTGGAATGCAACCCTCGCACCACCAGCGGCCTGCATTTCTTCGAGCCCGCCGATCTGGCCCGCGCCGTGCTGGACCCGGCCGCCCCAACGCCGCGCCACCGGCCGGAAACGCGCTTGCAGCAATTCTGGTCCTGCCTGACGGAGACACAGCTTTCGCTGTTTCGCGGCGGCCCCTTCCGGCGCAATCTGCGCCAGTTGCTGACCACGCGCGATGTCTGCTGGCAGGCGCGGGACCCGATGCCGCTGCTGGCGATGCCCTGGACCACCTGGCCCATCATTCGCATGGCGACGCAGAAGCGCGTTCCCTTCGGGGAGGTCGCGACGCTGGATGTAGGGTGGTACGCCTAGCCCGGCCTCAACCGAACACCTCGTCCGCGCCTGCGGCCAGGACACGCGGTTCCGGTTCACCGGCAGCGTCGCGATGCCCCTCTCGCCCAAGGTACGGCAGAATGGCGCCGGGTCGGTCCCCGCCTGTTTGTCATGCTGCGATCGACCAGCCCGGCTCAGCCGGTCGCCTCGAGGTCCGCCAGCACCGCCTCGACCGGGCCATCGGCCACGACGGTGCCGCCCTCGAGCCGGATCGCGCGGTTGCACCAGCGGCGCACCACGTCATAGTCATGCGTCGCGACCACCATGATGTCGGCGCCACCGACCAGCCGGGCCAGCCGTTCCTCCGCCCTGGCCATGAAGGCCGCATCGCCGGCGAGGAACCATTCATCCATCAGCAGCACCTGCGGCTGCAGGGCGGTGGCCATGGCGAAGGCCAGGCGCACGCTCATGCCGGCGGAAAAGGTCCGGATCGGCACGTCGAAGAAATCGCCCAGCGCGGCGAATTCCGCCACCTCCTCCGCCAGCAGGTCGCATTCGGCATCGGTCAGGCCGCGATACAGGCCGCGCAGGCGGACATTTTCCCGCCCCGTGGAATCCAGGTCCATGCCGGCGGCCACGTCGATCAGCGCGCCGATCTGGCCGGTGACGGTCAGGCTGCCGGCGACCGGTTCATAAACCCCGGCGAAGGTCCGCAGCAGGGTGGTCTTGCCCGCGCCATTGGGGCCGACCAGCGCCACGCGTTCACCGGTGCCGATGCGGAAATTCAGGTCCCGCAGCGCGGTGACGACAATGCGGTTGGAGGGGTCCTTGTGCAGCCGGGACCTGCCCATCAGCCGCTTCTTCAGCGACCGCGCGCCGATATGGTAGTACGGGAAATCCAGGCTGAGCCCGCGGGCTTCGATCACGGCCATGCTTGCCTGCCCTAGACCCAGAAGGCCACGCGGCTGCGGAAGCGCACGAAGAACGCCGCCGCCATCGCCACGGTCGCCAGCGTGTAGAGAATGGCCGCGAGCCAGGCCAAGGGTGGGCCGCCACCCTCCACCAGCGGGCCGCGCACCGTCTCCAGCAACGCATAGAACGGGTTCAGCGGCATCCAGACCTCCCACCCACCGAGCAGCTTCGGCTTCCACAGGATGGGGGTCAGGAAGAAGGCAAGCTGCATGATGCTGCCGACGATCGGGGCGATGTCGCGGAACCGGGCGCAGAGCATGCCAAGAAACAGCGCGGCGGCGACCGCGTTGATGGCGATCAGGATGAAGCCCGGGATGGCCAGCAGCGCCTCCGGCCCCGGCAGATGACCGCAGAGCAGGAAGACCAGCAGGATCAGCGGCAGGTTGTGCGCGGCGATGATGCCGTTGCGCATCGCACAGCGCAGCGCATGCACGGTATAGGGCAGCGGCAATTGCCGGATGATGGCCTCGGAGGAGGTCAGGCTGGTGGTGGCGTCATTCACCATCTGGCTGATGGCGTTCCAGATCACCAGGCTGACTGCCAGATGCGGCAGGTATTCCCGCAGCGGCAGGTCGAACAGCCGCGCATACAGCAGGCCGAGACCGGCCAGCATCACGCCGGTGGACAGGGTCAGCCAGAACGGGCCGAGGACGGAGCCGCGGTAGCGGTTGCGGATATCGAGCCAGGCGAGGGTAAGGGCCAGGCGCCAGCGGCTGGTGCCCAGCCGCACATCCTCGATCGCCTTGCGCAACCGCTGAGGGTCTGCCGAGTCGACATGATAAGCCGGCATCGTCGCGGCGGTCTGGTCCAGCATGCGGCGGCTCATAGCCCGGCGGATTACGCCGGGCCAGGGCTTCATGCCGGGTTGGCGACGACTACTTCACGGCGCCGCGATTGCCCTGCGGCGAGGCATAGGGGCTGGAGACCTGCGCCCCGGTCCCGGCACCCGGCGCATAGCTCTGCGGGGGCAGGTAGGCCGGCGGCGGCGGGCCGCCCGCGGCGCGGGACAGGCGCACGCGGTCGCCGCGCGTGATCACCACGCGATCGCCGGCCTGAAGCCCTTCCTCATTCGTCTGCACCACGGCGATGTCGCCGCCACGATCCTCCCGCACCACGAATTCAATGGCGGTGCCGCGGGTCATGCCGCCTTCCACCGCGCTGCCGGCCAGGCCGCCGAGCAGCGCGCCACCGAGTCCGGCCAGCAGGTTGGAGCGGGTGTCGCCGCCGATGAAGCTGCCGGCGATGCCGCCCGCCACCGCGCCGCCCACCGTGCCGACGCCGGTGCTGCCGCCCGCGACCTGCACCGGCCGGCTGCCGACGATGGTGCCGTAGGAGACGGAGGCAGCGCTGCCCAGCGTGCCCGCGCGGACCGTGCTGCCGGTCTGCTGCGGCGCGCAGGCCGGAAGAGTGGCCACCAGGGCCAGCGCGGCGACGGCGGGGATCAGCCCCCGGGTCAGGCGCCCGTTGGTCAGACGCAGGGGTGTCAGGCGCATGGTCACGTTACCTCTCAGCAAGATGTGCGGCAGGATCGGGTGCCGGAATGGTCGCGTCGGAGCCTTAGAAATAGGGCCTGCCCGCAATGTGTTCCACCATCAAGGCGCGATCCGGGCATCTTCTGCCATGATCTCGTCCTTGCTTCGGCCGGTCGCAATGGGTTAGGCAATTCGCTTAGATACTTGCGAGCGGACTTGAACGACGGGACGGAAGTCGGGGTTGGCCTGGGCTGGTGCATCGCTAGGGGGCGATGTGGCGGCCGGGGGGGCAGGCCTCGGGATCGACACCCGCAACCGACGGAGATCCTGGGCATGAACCGGTTCAGCGCTGCGGGCCCGAGGGGCCTTATGGGGCGCCCCCTGGCGACCTGCCTGATTCTGGGGATGCTGGCCGCCTGCGGCCAGACCTCGCAACAGGCTGTTACCCAATCGCCGGCGGCCGCCTCGCAATGGGCACGGCCGCATACCTACGACCCGCCCGGCCCGGCGCATGACCCCTGGGGCCCCTACATCACCCAGGCCTCGCAGCGCTTCGACATTCCGGAACGCTGGATCCGGGAGGTGATGCGCCAGGAATCCGGCGGCCGCGTCTCCGCCACCTCCCGCGTCGGCGCCATGGGGCTGATGCAGGTGATGCCCGGCACCTATCGTGAGTTGCGGGCGAAATACGGCCTCGGCACCGATCCCTACCATCCCTGGGACAGCCTGATGGCCGGCACCGCCTATCTGCGGGAGATGTATGAGCTGTATGGCGCGCCGGGCTTCCTGGCGGCCTACAATGCCGGCCCGCGGCGGCTGGAGGATTACCTCTGGGGTGGCCGTGGCCTGCCGGCGGAGACGCGCAACTACGTCGCCCGCATCGGGCCGCGCATCCAGGGCACCAATCCGGGCCGCCGTGCGGCGCCGGAGGTCTATGCCGCCGCCGAAATTCCACTGAGCATCCCGGCCGGCCCGCGCCGCGGCGATACCGCCACCATGCTGGCGCTGCGCGACCAGCGCCGCGCGGTGGATCCGGGCATTCAGATGGCCAGCCTGCCGCCGGGCCCGGTGGTGCGGATGGACCCGATCCCGGATGGCTCGACGCAAAGCTATTCCGCGCCGACGCAGATCGCCTCGGCCGGTGGGTTCATGGTGTCCCAGGCCGCGGCCCAGGGGACCTCGCCCAGCGCCATGCCGGGCACGGTGGTGGCGATGGCCCCGGTGGCGAGCCTGGGCGATTTCCAGACCCGCATGGAACCGATCGCCAGCCCCGGCGACCACGCGGCCACCCCGCCACCGGCCAGCAGCTTCGCCAGCTTCCAGCAGGCGTCCTCGCAGGTAACGCGCATGGAGCCGGTGATCAGCCCCGGCGATCCGGGCAGCTTCGGCAACCCGGGCAGCGTCATCAGCTCCGGCAGCTTCAGCAACTTCGGGGGCGTCGCCGCGGAGCAACTCTCGCCAATGGCGCCGCCGCCGGCCGCGCCGCGTGTGGCCATGGCCTCCGCACCGCGGCCGGAGCCGCGCCCGCTCGCGCCTTCCGTCACGTCGCTGCAGCCGCAATCGCTGCCCTTCGTGCGGGTCGATCCGCCGGGCGTGGCCGCCTCGGCGCCCGCCTCGCGCGGCTTCGGCCTGATCCCGCAGGCGCAGGCGAGCACGTTGCCGGCGCGCCGCGCGGTTGCCACCGCCCCTGCGGGCGGCGGCAATTGGGGCATCCAGGTCGGTGCCTTCGCCTCCACCAACCTGGCGCGTGATGCGGCGGGCCAGGCGCGCAGCCGGGTTGGCGCCGCCGGCACCCAGGCGCAGGTGCAGCCGGTGCCGCAGGGGCGTTCCACCCTGTACCGGGCGCGCGTGACCGGGCTGGCCGACCGCGCCGCCGCCGAGCAGGCCTGTGAGCGTCTGCGCGGCCAGGGCGCCTGCATGGTGGTGGCGCCCGGCGTCTGACATGGCGCCCGTGCTGATCATCGGCGCGGGCGGCCACTCACTTGTGGTGATCGAGGCGCTGCGCGCCTGCGGCCGGCCCATCGCGGGGCTGCTGGATGATGCGCCGGGCCGCGAATCGGGCGCCGGGCCGCTGCTCGGCTGCGCGATTCTCGGCGCCACCGCGCTGCTTCCCCGCCTGCGCGCGGAGGGCGTGGCCGAGGCGGTCATCGCCATCGGTGACAATGCCACCCGCGAGACCCTCGGCGCGCGCTGCGAGGCCGCTGGCTTCACCCTGCCGCCGCTGATCCACCCCGCGGCGCTGGTCTCGCCTTCCGCCAGCCTGGGCGCAGGCAGCCAGGTGATGGCGCGCGCGCTGCTCGGGCCCCTGGCACGGCTGGGGCGGCTGGTCCTGGTCAATACCGGCGCCATCGTGGAGCATGAATGCCAGCTGGACGACGCCGCCCATCTCGGCCCCGGCGCCGTGCTGTGCGGCGGTGTGACGCTGGGCCGGCGTGCGCTGGTGGCCGCCAGCGCCGTGGTGCGCCCTGCGGTGCTGATCGGTGCCGATGCCCTGGTGGCGCCGGGCGCGGCGGTGGCAGGGCCGGTTCCGGATGGCGCATGTCTGGGCGGCGTACCGGCGCGGCCGATCGCGCGCGCGGCGACCGCGCAAGGGGCGCCGTCTGGCGCGCGGGCCGCGCGAGGGGATTGAAAAGACACGTCCCAGGGCGCGTCCTGGTTGTGCGCTGCCCCCGGCGCGCCGTTTCCTGCATCACAAAAAACGCGCGTCTGTAACCACCGAGTGGTGGAATTTCCTTGCGAAGTGGAAATACTCTCCCGCCATGGAAACAGCTTCCAAACCTGCCCAGGGTCAGCGCGACCTGCTTGGACTGCGGCCACCCACGCAACTCGTGGGGACCGGCCCTGTGCCGGCCGCCCGAACCGACCGCGCGACCGCGCCGGAGCCGACCCCCGCACGCCCCGACTACCCCGTCATCTCCTCCGGCTGGGCGGATGAGGATACCGGCCCGGCCAGCAAGACCAGCGACATGATGACCGCGGTGCGGGCGGCGCTGATGCTGCTGGCGGTGATGGTTGGAATCGGCCTGCTGATCGGCTGAAGCGCCGTCAGGGCCGCACCACGCGCGCCACACAGGCCGCCGCCGCCCGGATATCGGTTGGCGCGACAACGCAGCGGTGCCGCCTGGTGGCGGGTCCGCGGTGATCCCGGCCAGCAGCCATCCGCACGCTGCGGCGCGCGGATTTCCGCCGACTGGCCCAACCCGGCGCGGCCGGGCGATGACCGCCGCGGCCTGATCACGATGCTGCGCGGCGCGCCGGGACTTGCCCCGCCCTCGCCACTCCCGCAATTTGCCGGCGACTTGATGGGGGAGGCGTCGCTGGCATTCCGGGATCTCGATCGGCTGTTGCGGCCGCGCTCCGTCGCCGTGGTCGGTGCCTCCGACGACGCCACCCGCATCGGCGGGCGGCCACTGGCCTATATGCTCTCCCAGGGTTTCAGCGGCGCATTGATGCCGGTGAACCCGAATCGCGCCACGGTGCAGGGCGTGCCGGCCTTCGCCAGCGTCAGCGACCTGCCGGAGGCGCCGGATGCCGCGATCGTCGCCATCCCCGGGGAGGCCGCGATCCAGGCGGTGGCCGATCTCGGCGCGCGGGGCTGCGGGGCCGCCATCGTCTTCACCGCCGGCTTCGCCGAAACGGGGGAGGCCGGTGCGGCCATGCAGGCCCGGCTGCTGGAGGCGGCGCGGCCTTCCGGCATGCGGCTGCTCGGGCCCAACTGCCTCGGCCTGTTCAACGCAACGCTCGGCTACTACCCGATCTTCTCCGCCAGCTTCGAGAATGGCTGGCCCCGCCAGGCGCGGACCGGCATGGGCGGCGTCGGAATCGCCAGCCAATCCGGCGCCTATGGCAGCCACCTGTTCGCCGCCGCACGCGACCGCGGCATCGCCACGCCGGTGCTGGTGACCACGGGGAACGAGGCCGATCTCGGCCTGTCCGATATCATCGGCTGGATGGCGGAAAGCGAGGAGGTGCAGGTCATCGCGGCTTACGCCGAGGGCATCCAGAACGGCCCGCGCTTCATCGCGGCGCTGGAGGCGGCGCGGGCGGCCAGGAAGCCGGTGGTGATGATGAAGGTCGGGCGCAGCAAGCTCGGCCAGGCGGCGGCGCAATCCCACACCGCCTCCATCGCCGGCGATGACCGGGTGATGGATGCGGTGCTGGCCGAGTTCGGCGTGCATCGCGCGCGGACCACCGAAGAATTGCTGGATGTCTGCTACGTCGCCCAGCGCGGCATTTTCCCGGCGCGCAACTCACTCGGCGTAGTGACGATCTCGGGCGGCGCCGGCGTGCTGATGTCGGATGCGGCGGAGGCGGTGGGGCTGCCCATGCCGCCGATGCCGGAGGATGCACAGGCGAAGCTGAAGGCGCTGGTGCCTTTCTCCTCGCCCCTGAACCCCGTGGACTGCACGGCCCAGGCCTTCAACGACATGAGCGTGATCGGCGCCTTCGCCGAATCCATGGTCACCGATGGCGGCTATGCCAGCGTCATCGCCTTCTTCACCCAATGGGGGGCCAGCCCCTCCATGGCGCCGCGTCTGCGGGCCGAATTGAAGAAGGTGCTGGATGCGCACCCGGACCGCATCTTCCTGCTGTCCATCCTGGCGCCGGTGGAACGGGTGCGGGAGTGGGAGGCGGATGGCTTCCTGTGCATGGAGGACCCCTCCCGCGCCGTGGTGGCGCTGGCCGCCATGGGCCGTTTTGGTGAAGCCTTCGCCCAGCCGGCCAATCCACCCGAAACCCTGCCCGCCATCCCGCTGCCTGCCCGCGCGCCGAATGAGTCGGACGCCAAGCGCATCCTGGACGCCGCCGGCATCCCGATGGTGCCCGAAGCCGCCTGCCAGAGCGCCGAGGATGCGGTGAATGCCGCGGATGCCATCGGCTACCCGGTGGTCGCCAAGATCCTGTCACCCGACATCCTGCACAAATCCGAGATCGGCGGCGTGCTGCTGAACCTGGCCGATGCCGGCGCGGTGCGGGACGGCTTCGCCCTGTTGCAGCAGCGCGCCTGTGCCCATGCGCCGGGCGCGCGGCTCGATGGCGTGCTGATTGCCAGGCAGGTGGTGGGCGGCACCGAAATCGCGCTCGGCGTGGTGCGGGACCCGGTGTTCGGCCCGATGGCGATGGTGGGCCTCGGCGGCGTCTTCATCGAGATTTTCGCCGATGTCGCCTTCCGCCGCTGCCCGGTGGATGCGACGCAGGCGGAGGCGATGATCCGCTCGCTGCGCGGCTTTCCCCTGCTGGATGGTGCGCGCGGCAAACCGAAGGCGGATGTGGCGGCGCTGGTGCAGGCGCTGGTGGCGCTGTCCCGCTTCGGTGCCGCGGCCGGGCCGCGCCTCGCCTCGGCGGAGATCAACCCGCTGCTGGTACTGCCCGCCGGCCAGGGCGCCTTTGCCGCCGATGCCGTGCTCGAACTGACGGACTGACCATGCCGATCGACTATCAGACCCTTCTGAACTTCCCGATCCCGGAGATCCGCCAGCATCTCCGCTGGCAGGATTCGTCGCTGTATGCCCTGTCGCTCGGTGTCGGGCAGGACCCGATGGACAGTGCGGCGCTGCGCTATGTGACGGAGGGCGCGGCAATGCGCGCGCTGCCGACCATGGCGGTGGTGCTGGGCTATCCCGGCTTCTGGCTGGCAGACCCGGCGACGGGTGTGGATGCCGTGAAGCTGGTGGCCGGCGAACAGGCTGTGGAACTGTTCGCCCCGCTGCCAACCAGCGGCACGGTGGTCGGCAAATCCCGCGTCACCGGCCTGGTGGATCGCGGCGCCGGCAAGGGCGCCTTGCTCTACACGGCGCGTGACATCCTGGACGAGGCGACGGGTGCGAAACTCGCCACGGTGGAGAACACCACCTTCCTGCGCGGCGATGGCGGTTTTGGCGGGCCGGATGGGCCGGTGAAGCGGCTGGCCGCGGAACCGGACACCGCGCCGGAGATCACGCTGGACCTGCCGACGCGCCCCGAAATGGCGCTGATCTACCGCCTGAACGGCGACCACAACCCGCTGCACAGCGACCCGGCCTTGGCCGCCAAGGCTGGCTTCCCACGGCCGATCCTGCATGGCCTTGGCACCTTCGGCGTGGTCAGCCGCGCGCTGCTGGCGGCCATCTGCGCGCATGACCCGGATCGCTTCGGCCGCATGGAATGCCGCTTCTCCGCCCCCGTCTTCCCGGGCGAGACCATCCGCACCGAAATCTGGCGCACCCCCGGCGGCGCGGCCTTCCGCGCCAAGGTGGTGGAGCGCGACCTGACCGTCATCAGCCACGGCGCCTTCCGCACCCGCTGAATCACCCCGCTAGCTGAACCACAGGAATTGAGGGCGGATATGATCAACAAGATCGTCCAGTCGATCGCGGAATCGCTGGAAGGCGTGCAGCACGGCGCCACGGTGCTGATGGGCGGCTTTGGCGCCGTCGGCCAGCCGGATGAACTGATCGAGGGCCTGCTGGAACAGGGCGCGCGCGACCTGGTGGTGGTCGCCAACAATGCCGGCGCCGGCAAGGTCGGCCTGGCGCGGCTGATGATGGAAGGCCGCGTGCGGAAAATCATCTGCTCCTTCCCCCGCTCCGCCGGATCGACGGTGTTCGAGGAGCTGTACCGCGCCGGCAAGCTGGAGCTGGAGATCGTGCCGCAGGGCACGCTGGCCGAGCGCATGCGCGCCGCCGGCGCCGGCATCCCGGCCTTCTTCACGCCGACGGGCGCCGGCACGAAGCTCGCCCAGGGCAAGGAAAGCCGCGTCTTCAACGGCCGCGAGCATATTCTGGAGCACGCCCTGCCCGGCGATGTCGCGCTGGTCGAGGCCTGGCAGGCGGATCGCTGGGGCAACCTGACCTACCGGGAATCGGGTCGGAACTTCAATCCGGTGATGGCCATGGCCGCGACCCTGACCGTGGCGCAGACCCATCATGTCGTGGAACTCGGCGAGATCGCGCCGGACCATGTCCACACGCCGGGCATCTTCGTCCAGCGCGTCATCGAGGTCCGGCGCGGCGCGCCCTGGGTCTGACGTTCAGTTGGCGGTGACGGTCGCCTCGACATCCTTCATCGAATGGCCGGTGAGGTCCTTGGCGATTTCGCCGAGCAGCTTCGCCGAGAGGGTCTTGTGATAGTGCTTGCGCAGCTCGCCCAGCGTGCGCGGCGCGGCGATGATGACCAGGTTCTCGATATGGCCGGCCATCACCTGCTGGTTCAGCATCGCGGCGACGCCGGCCGCGAAGCCATCCTCGTCCTGCTGGCTGTCGCTAGGGTTGGCGGAACTGCTGGCATGGCGGCCACCGCTGCCCTTGTTGTCGGAATCGACCGCAGGCGGCTGCATCGCGGCGAGATTCATCGCGCCGGCGTCGCCATCATTGCGGAAAAGCTGGAGCTTCTCGCCATCGACGACGGCGACGTAGGCATTGTTGGGAAGCTGCATGGGAAACTCCTGGGAAAGGCGCCGCGCGAAGACCAGCCGGCCAGATGCCGGCGGAAGGGGCGCCCCCGCATCTCCAACGCCCGGGCGGCGCGTTGGCTCCCTGGCACCACCCCGGCAGGGGCGATAAACTGACCGCAAAGCGGACCGGCAGGAGAACGACGCGATGGCGGGTGTGACGCGGCAGGGGATGGCGGCGCGGGTGGCGCAGGACATTCCGGAGGGGTGGTTCGTCAATCTCGGGATCGGCATCCCCACCATGGTGGCGGATCATGTGCCGGTGGAGCGGGAGGTGATCCTGCATTCCGAGAACGGCATCCTGGGCATGGGCCCGGCGCCGGAACCGGGGAAGGGCAATGCCTGGCTGGTCAATGCCGGCAAGCAGCAGGTCACGCTGCGTCCGGGCGGCAGCTTCTTCCACCATGCCGACAGCTTCGGGATGATCCGCGGCGGGCATATCGATCTGTGCGTGCTCGGCGCCTTCGAGGTCGCGGAGAATGGCGACATCGCCAATTGGGCAACCAGCGAGAACGACACGGCGCCGGCCGTGGGCGGCGCGATGGATCTGGCCGCCGGTGCCAAGCGGCTGTGGGTGGTGATGGACCACACCACCAAGGATGGCCGCCCCAAGCTGGTGGAGAATTGCGGCTACCCGCTGACGGCGCCCGGCGCGGTGCAGCGCATTTACACCAATCTGGCCGTGATCGATGTGGTGCAGGGCCGCGGCTTCGTGCTGCGGGAGATTCTGGCGGAAGGCATGTCGCTCGCCGATCTGCAGGCGCAGACCGGCGCCGCGCTGCACACCGACTCATGAGTGAGGCCCCGACGATGCGCGTCGCGCAGGAACGCGCGGGCGGCGTGCTGACGCTGACGCTGGACTACCCGGCCCGGCGCAACGCCCTGTCCGTGCCGCTGCGCGAACAGTTGTTCGAGGCGCTGGAGGCCGCGCAGGGCGATACGGCCGTGCGCGCCGTGGTGATCACCGGCGCGGGCGGCACCTTCTGCTCGGGCGGCGACATTTCCGGCATGGATGTGCGGGATGCGGAGCAGGGGCGGGAGAGGATGCGGCGCACGCACCGCATCATCCGCCTGATGGTCGGCGGACGCCTGCCGATCGTGGCGGCCGTGGAGGGCTGGTGCGTCGGCGCCGGCCTGTCCGTGGCCTGTGCCAGCGACACCATCGTGGCCTCGGCCGAGGCGCGCTTCATGGCGGGCTTCAACAAGGTGGGGCTGATGGCCGATCTCGGCCTGCCCTTCACCCTGCCGGCGCGGATCGGCGTGGCCCGCGCGCGCCAGGTGCTGTTCTACGCGGAGCCGATAGGGGCGGAGGCGGCGGAGCGCATCGGGCTGGTCGATCGCCTGGTGCCGAAGGGCACGGCGCTGGCGGCCGCGCAGCTCGTGGCGCAGGGCCTCGCCGCCCAGGCCGCCCTGCCGATCGCGCTGACCAAACGCATGCTGGCCGAGGGGCTGGATGCGGCGCTGGAACGGGAACGCGACTGGCAGACCATGTGCTTCCTCTCGGCCGACCACGCCGAAGGCCGCGAAGCCTTCATGGCGAAGCGGGAGCCGGTGTTCGGCGGCGGTTGACCATCCCGCCCTTGCGACGCAGCCTGATGGCGACGCAAGGGGAAGCCGCGACATGACCGAGTATTGGCGCCTGCCAGCCACCGAGATCGCCGCCCTCGTGCGAAGCCGCGCGGTGAGCGCGGTGGAGGTGGCGCGCGATGCGTTGGCCCGGCTGGATGCGGCGAACCCGGCCATCAACGCGGTGGTGGACCATCGGCCGGAGGATGTGCTGGCGCAGGCCGCCGTGATCGATGCCGCGATCGGCCGCGGCGAGGACCCCGGCCCGATGGCTGGCGTGCCGGTGACCATCAAGGTCAATGTGGACCAGACCGGCTACGCCACCACCAATGGCCTGCGCCTGCAGAAGGACCTGGTGGCCACCCAGGACAATCCGGTGGTGGCGAATTTCCGCCGTGCCGGCGCGGTGCTGCTGGGGCGGACCAATACGCCCGCCTTCTCGCTGCGCTGGTTCTGCCGCAACGGAATCCACGGCCACACGAAGAATCCGCGCGATGCGTCCATCACGCCCGGCGGGTCCTCCGGCGGTGCGGCGGCGGGCGTCGCGGCGGGCATTGGCGCGGTGGGGCATGGCACGGATATCGGCGGCTCCATCCGCTACCCGGCCTATGCCTGCGGCGTGCATGGGCTGCGGCCGACGCTCGGGCGGATTCCGGCCTGGAACGCCTCGGGGGCGGAACGCCATGTCGGCGGGCAGTTGATGGCCGTCTCCGGCCCCATCGCGCGCACCATCGGCGATCTGCGCCTGGGCTTCGCGGCAATGAGCGCGCGGGACATTCGCGACCCCTGGTGGGTCGATGCCGCGGAGGTCGGCCCTCCCGTCGAAAAGCGTGCCGCGCTGTGCATCCGCCCCGAAGGCATGCCCACGGCACCGGAGGTGGAGGCCGCCTTGCGCGATGCCGCCCGCCGGCTGGAGGCCGATGGCTGGGTGGTGGAGGAGGTGGAATGCCCGCCGCTGCGCGAGCCGGCCGCGATCCAGGCCATGCTGTGGCTGGCCGAAAGCCGCCGCGGCCTGAATTCGGCCCTGCACCAGGAAGCCGACCCGGATGCCAGCTTCGTGTTCGCCCAGATGGAGGCGCTGTGCCCGGAGCCCGACCTCAACGCCTTCATGGACGGCCTGCAGAAGCGCGCCTTCTTCGTCCGCGCCTGGATGACCTTCTTCGAGCGCTATCCGCTGGCCATCACCCCGGTCTCCGCCGAACTGCCCTTCCCGGACCAGGACGACGTGACCAGCCCGGCGCGGTTCCGCCAGATCATGGACGCCCAGCTCACCCAGGTCGGCCTGCCGCTGATGGGCCTGCCCGGGCTGGTGGTGACCACGGGCCTCGTCGGCCGCGTGCCGGTGGGCGCGCAGCTTCTGGCCGGGCGGTACCGGGAGGATGTGCTGTTCGCCGCGGCGGAGGTGATCGAGGCCGCCGGCGTGCCGGCAAGCCCGGTGGACCCGCGCTGACCGGGTGGGTTGTTCCGGGCCTGCGCCCCGCGCCATGATGCGGCCGGAGCAACGTCCAAAGAAAGAACAAGCCATGCCGCAACGTCGCACGCTGCTGGCCGCCGCACTCGCGGCGCCCTTTGCCGCCCGTACCGCCCAGGCGCAAACCTGGCCGACGCGGCCGGTCCGGATCGTGGAGCCGGGCGCGCCCGGTGGCGGCAACGACACCACCATCCGGCTGTTCGCGCCCTATCTGGACCAGGCGCTCGGCCAGCCCTTCGTCATCGACAACCGCCCGGGTGCCGGTGGGCGCGTCGGCGTGGAGCATGCCTTCCGCGCGGCGCCGGACGGGTCCACGCTGCTGCTCGGCAATGCCGGGTCCAACGGCATCAATGCCGCGATCTACCCGGACCTGCCCTATAACCTCGAGACGGACTTCGTGCCGATCTCCCTGCTGGTGACCGGGCCGAACGTGCTGGTGGTCAACCCGCGCGTCTTTCCGGTGGATAGCGTCGCGGCGCTGATCGCCGCGATCAAGGCGCAGCCGGCGGGGCATTTCAACTATGGCAGCGGCGGCGTCGGATCTTCCGCGCATCTGTCGGCGGAGCTGTTCTGCATGATGGCCGGCGTGCGGATGGAGCACATCCCCTATCGCGGCGCCTCGCAGATGGGCCAGGGCGTGATCAGCGGCGACACGCCGTTCCTCATCGCCAATATGGTCAACATCCTGCCCTTCGTCCGCCGCGGCGATGTGAAGATGCTGGCCGTCACCAGCCTGGAACGCTGGCCGGATACGCCGGAGGTGCCGACGCTGCATGAATCCGGCCTGCCGGGCTTCGAGACCATCGCCTGTAACGCACTGTTCGGCCCGCCCGGCCTGCCGCGGCCGATCGCGGATCGGCTGGTGCCGGAATTGCAGCGTATCGGCCGCATGCCGGAAGTGGTGGACCGCGTGAAGCTGATCGGCGGGCAGGTCATCGCCAGCGGGCCGGATGTGCTGGCCGCCCGGGTGCGAAGCGATATCGCCAAGTGGAAGGACCTGGCGGCCCGCGCGAATATCCGCGTCACATGAAGATCGAGGGCATCGCCTTCCGGGGCTTCAACGTCACGCCGAAGACCAACTGGTGCTTCGTCGAGGTGCGGACCGAGGATGGTCTGTTGGGAATCGGCGAATGCACGCTGGCCAACCATGAACCGCTGATGGCGGCGGAAGTCTCGCGGCTGGAGGCGAATTGGCGCGGCGCCGATGCGCGCGACCGCAACCGCATCGCCCGCCTGCTGCCGCATGCACCGGGCGGGCTGGTGACGGCGACCGCGCTCTCCGCGCTGGACCAGGCGCTGTGCGATCTGGCGGCGCAGCGGAACGGCGAGCCGCTGTATCGCCTGCTGGGCGGTGCGGTGCAGGAAACGGTGCGGCTCTATGCCAACATCAATCGCGGCGCCAATCCGCGCACGCCGGAAGGCTTCGCCGCCGCCGCCCGCCGCGCGGTGGCGGAGGGGTTCGGCGGCGTGAAGCTGGCGCCCTTCGAGCCGATGGTGTGGGAGGATGGCCGCACACCCGCCAACCGCGCCGCCTATGCCGAGGGACTTTCACGAATTGCCGCCGTGCGCGCAGCCATCGGCCCGGATATCGACCTGATGGTGGATGCGCATTGGCGCTTCTCGCCGGGCGGCGCCGCGCAACTCATCTGCGATGTCGCCGATGCGGGGCTTTTCTGGCTCGAATGCCCGGTGGCCGAGGCGAACCACCGCGAGATCACCCGCCTGCGCGGCATGGCCAATGCGCGCGGCATGCGGCTGGCCGGCGCCGAGAGCCTGTCCGGCCTCGCCGCCTATCGCCCGCTGGTGGAGGCCGGCTGCTACGATGTGCTGATGCCCGATGCGAAGCATGCGGGGGGCCTGGAGGAGATTCGCCGCATCGCCGCCCTGGCGCAGACGGCGGGGGTGGAGATTGCGCCGCACAACCCCACCGGCCCGGTCTGCCACGCCCATTCCGTGCATCTCTGCGCCACGATCCCGAACTTCATGGTGCTGGAGGTGCAGTATGGGGAGACGGAGGCGTTCTTCGACATCGTGCAGGGTGAGAGCCTGCGCTTCATCCATGGCACCGCGCCGCTTCCGCGGTCCGCGGGGCTGGGCATCACGCTGAACCCGGGCGAGATTCCGCCCTGGAAACGCATGGACCGCCCTTGGCTGGACCCGCGGCTGGGCTGATAAGCGATGGATGCACGCAACGGCCCACGAGTACGACTTGCGCCCGCGACAGGCGGGCGAGGCCGCGAAGGCGGCCCGCCGGCAGTCCGGCGAGCCAAGGCCCCGGAGGGGCCGCCCGGCGCTTGAGGATCGGCGCCCGCGACAGGCGGGCGAGGCCGCGAAGGCGGCCCGCCGGCAGTCCGGCGAGCCAAGGCGCCGGAGGGGCCGCCCGGCGCTTGAGGATGGGCGCCCGCGACAGGCGGGCGAGGCCGCGAAGGCGGCCCGCCGGCAATCCGGCGAGCCAAGGCGCCGGAGGGGCCGCCCGTCACGCCGCTGGCGTGCCTGCGGCCCGACTGAGGGCAAGGAATGATCCCCGGCTGGATCGGCTTCACCGTCTCCGCGGCGCTGTTCCAGTGCTGGCGCACCGCGCAGCAGCAGAAGCTGCGCGGGCAGCTTTCGGTCAATGGTGCCGGGGTGGTGCGGTACCTGTACGGCGTGCCGGTCGGGCTGCTGATCTTCGGCCTCTACGCCGCCATCTTCGGCGGCACGCTACCGCCGCTGGGCTGGACGGTGCTGGCGCTGTGCGCCGTCGGCGGCTTCGGGCAGATCCTCGGCACCAACCTGCTCATCATGGCCTTCGGCTATCGCAACTTCGCCGTCGGCACCGCCTATTCCAAGACCGAGGCGATGCAGGCCGCCATCGTCGCGACGCTGCTGCTGAACGAGCATCTGTCGCTGTTCTCCTGGTTCGGCATCGCGGTCGGCGTCGGCGGCGTGCTGTATTTGTCGCTGGCCGGGCGCGGCACCAGCCCAGCGGAACTGCTGCGCGGCGTGACACAGCCGGCGGCGCTGTGTGGCATCGGCGCCGGCTTCTGCTTCGGCGTGACCGGCGTGCTGATCAAGATGGCCAACCAGGAGATGCCGGGCTCCGACGTCATCTTCAAGGCGCTGCTGATCCTGGTCATCACCAATGCGCTGCAGACGCTGATGCAAGGCAGCTACCTGGCGTGGAAGGAGCCCACGCAGTTCCGCGCGGTCTTCGCCACCTGGCGAGACAGCGCGCAGGTCGGCGCGCTGTCCGCCATGGGGTCGGCCTGCTGGTTCTCCGCCTTCGCCCTGGCGCCGGTCGCGCTGGTGCGCGCGGTGGGGCAGGTGGAGATCCTGTTCACCCTGGCCTTCAGCCGCTTCTATCTGCGGGAGAAGGCGACTCGTGCCGATGTCATCGGCGCGTTGATCGTCGTAGCCGGCGTGGTGCTGGTGCTGTGGGGAAGCCGCTGATGACCAATCTGGACCAGGTTCTTCGCGATCTGCCGCGCCGCTACCCAGGCCCGGGTGGCGCCATCGCGGTGCTGCAAAAAGGGCAGGTGCTGGCGCGCCACGCCTGGGGCTATGCGAATGCCGAACGCCGCATCCCCTTCACGCCGCGCACGCTGTTCCGCATGTGCTCCATCACCAAGCAATTCACCTGCGGCGCCATGCTGGAGGCGGTGGGAGAGCCGGAGGCGCTGGATGCCGCGATCCGCGCCCGCCTGCCCAAGCTGGGGAAGGCTGCGCCCGCCGCGCGGCTGCTGGCGCACAACCAATCCGGCCTGCGCGACTATTGGGCCGTCGCCATGCTGCACGGCGCGCCGGCGGAATCCGCTTTCGGCGATGTCGAAGCCGCGCGCGTCATCGCCGGCACCGCCAGCCTGCACTTCGCGCCGGGCACCCGCTATGCCTATTGCAACCAGAATTTCCGGCTGATCTCCGACGCTTTGCAGGAGGTCACGGGCGAGAGCTTCGCCGACCTGCTGCGCACCCGCATCTTCGACCGCGCCGGCATGGAAACCGCCATCCTGGCGGCCGATACGCGCGCCATGCCGGATGGCACCGAGGGTTATGAGGGCAGCCAGGCCACCGGCTTCCGCGCCGCGGAGAACCAGGTGATCTGGACCGGCGATGCCGGCCTGGGCGCCAGCCTGGACGACATGATCGCCTGGGAACGCCATATCGACGGCACGCGCGACGATACCGGCAGCCTGCACGCGCGCCTTTCCGCGCCGGTCACCTTCGCCGATGGCTCTGCCGCGCCCTATGGCTTCGGCCTCGGCCGTGGCGAGGCGTTCGGGACGCCGGTTCTCGGCCATGGCGGCGCGCTGCGCGGCTGGCGCAGCCACCGGCTTTATGCGCCGGCGCATCGCATTTCCGTGGTGGTGATGTTCAACCATCTCTCGGACGCCCATGCCGCGGCGCAGGAGGCGCTGGCCGCGCTGCTCGGCGCGCAGTTGCCGCAGCCGGAGGCCGTTCTGGCCGCGCCGGGTTGGCTCGGCGCCTACCGCGAACCCGAAACCGGCCTGGCGGTGCGGATCGACCACGCCGCCCCTGGCGTGGTGCGGCTGCGCTTCGGCCATGGCGCGGAGCGGCTCGACCTGCGCACCGACGGCAGCGCCGATAATGGCCGCACAAGGCTACGCCCGACGCCCCAGGGTCTGTGGATGGACCGGCCGCAGGAGAACCAGGCCAGCCTTCTCACACCCAGCCCCGGCGAGGCGCCGACCGACATCGCCGGCCGCTATCGCTGCGCGGAACTCGACGCCGATCTGCTGGTGAGCGATTCCGGCGGCCCGCCCTATGGCGGCTTTTCCGGCTTCCTCGGCCAGGGGCGGATGGAACTGCTGGACCCGATCGGCCCGGACCTCTGGGCGCTGCCCTGCTGGCGTGCCCTGGACCACACGCCGCCCGGCGACTGGACGCTGGCTTTCCGCCGCGATGCCACAGGCCGCGTCACGGGCGTCACCGTGGGGTGCTGGCTGGCGCGCAGCCTGGATTATGCGCGGATCGGCGACCGGTAGACCCAAGTATTTTCAGGTCAGGCGACTTCGCCTGACAACTCGGAAAATGCGCCGAACAGACTACGCCGGGCGGCGGGACCGCAAAGCCGCGGCCAGCGTGCCTTCATCCAGCACATCCAGCGCGCCGCCCATCGGCACGCCCTGCGCCAGCCGCGTCACCGCCACGCCGGCGGGCCGCAGCCGGTCCGTCACGTAATGCGCCGTCGCGGTGCCATCCACCGTGGCGGGCAGGGCGAGGATCACCTCCTCCACCCCCTCCTGCGCGATGCGGGCCAGCAGGGGGGCGATGGACAGATCCTCCGGCCCCACCCCGCCGAGCGGCGACAGCACGCCGCCGAGCACATGGTACAACCCCTGATGCGCATGGGCGCGTTCCAGCGCCCAGAGATCGGCCACGCCTTCCACCACGCAGACCAGGTGCCGGTCGCGCCGGGGATCGCGGCAGATGCCGCAGGGGGATTGGGCGTCGAGGTTGCCGCAGCTTTCGCAGGGCCGCACCGCCTTGGCAGCGGCTTCCAGCGCCTGCGCCAGCGGCAGCATCGTCTCCTGCGGCCGCATCAGCATGCGCAGCGCCGCCCGCCTGGCGCTGCGCCGGCCGAGGCCGGGGATGCGCGAGAGCAGGGAGATCAGGTGCTCGATCGGGTCGCGGTCAGACATGCCTGGGACCCATCATCCGGGTGCACGCGTCAGGGCTGCCGTGCTCATCGCGGCTGCCGAAAACCTGCCGTGGCTTTGCCACGGCAGGGCGACCAACTTCAGAGGATCAACACCATTCCGGGGTCCCCGCCGCGTTGCGCAGCAACGTGGTGGGGATTGTCAGAACGGCAGCTTGAGGCCACCCAGCCCCCCGAGCCCACCCGGAAGGTCCAGCCCGGCGGTCGCCTTCTGCATTTCCTCGGCCATCGTCGCCTCCACCTTCTGCTTGGCGTCGGCATGGGCGGCGACCAGCAGATCCTCCAGCACCTCCCGGTCATCGGCCACCATCAGGGAGGGGTCGATGGAGACGCGGCGCAGGTCGCCCTTGCCGGAGAGCAGCACCTTCACCATGCCGCCGCCAGCGCCACCCTCGACTTCCGTCTGTTCCAGCCGCGCCTGCATTTCCTGCATGCGGGTCTGCATCTGCTGGGCCTGCTTCAGCATGTTGCCGAGATTCTTCATCGCGTCTCAATCCTCCTGCGAAAGGTCATCATCCAGCCCGGCGGCTTCCGCGTCGGGTGGGGCGAAGTCGCGGCCCCCCTCGGCCATTTCCGCGGCCATCGCCGGCGCCAGGCCATAGGCATCCAGCGAGGCATCGCGCACCGCCTCGATCTTCGCGCCCGGAAAGGCGGCGAGCACCGCCTGCACCAGCGGGTGGGTCTGCGCCAGGGCCAGGCGGTCGGCTTCCGCCGTCTTGCCCTGCTCGGCGAGCGTCGGCTCGCCGCCCTCATTCACCAGGGAGACGGTCCAGCGCGTGCCGGTGGCGTCCTGCATCAGGGCGGTGATCTGCTGCGCCAGGTCGCGCGGCGCTTCCGGGCGGGGGCGGATCTCGATGCGGCCGGGGCTGATCCGCACCGGATGCACATTGAGCCGCAGATGCGCGTGCAGGCTGGGCTTCCGGCCGGAAGCGAGGGCCACGATCTCCCGGAAGCTGGAGGGCATCGGCGCGGGGGCCGCGACGGGTGCCGCAGCCGGGGCGGGCGCGGCCATGGCCAGCGCAGCGCCGCCGCCGCCCGCCATGGCGCGCAGCCCGCCACCACCTCCGCTGGGGGCGGGGCTGGGCGTGGCGGTGGCGGTGGCGGTGGCGGGACCGGCTTCGGTCAGGCGGCGCACCAGGTCGCCGGGGGTCGGCAGATCCGCCACATGGGCCAGGCGGATCAGCACCATCTCGGCGGCGGCGCGGCGGTTCACGCCATCCTGCGCCACCTCCGCCAGCCCCTTCAGCAGCATCTGCCAGGCCCGCGCGAGGACCGGAATCGCCAGCTTGCCGGCCAGCGCCGCGCCGCGGGTGCGCTCAGCCTCCGGCAGCGCCGGGTCGTCCTTCAGCGTCGGCACGGTCTTCATGCGGGACAGCAGGTGAACCAGCTCCAGCAGGTCGGACAGCACCACGGAGGGGTCGGTGCCGCGGGCATGCGCGCCCTCGGACAGCGCCAGCGCCGCGGCGGTGTCGCCCGCCATCAGCGCTTCCATCAGCTCGATCGCCAGGCCGCGATCGGCAAGCCCCAGCATTTCCGTCACCAGCCCGGCAGTGACGGCCTCGCCACCCGCCAGCGCCATCGCCTGGTCCAGGATGGAAAGCCCATCGCGAACCGAACCATCCGCCGCGCGGGCGACCATGGCCAGCGCTTCCGCCTCGGCGGGGACCGCTTCCAGGTCGCAGATGCGCGAAAAATGCGCCCTGAGGGTTTCCTGCGGCACGCGGGCCAGGCGAAAGGTCTGGCAGCGGGACAGGATGGTGGTGGGCACCTTCCGAAGTTCGGTTGTCGCCAGCATGAACTTCACGTCCGGTGGCGGTTCCTCCAGCGTCGTCAGCAGCGCGTTGAAGGCGGCGTTGGACATCATGTGGACCTCGTCCAGGATGATGACCTTGAAGCGCCCCTGGGCCGGGCGGAAGCGCAGGCGTTCGCGCAGCTCCCGCACATCGTCGATGCCGTTGTTGCTGGCGGCGTCCAGCTCCTGCACGTCCGGGTGGCGGTCGGCCAGGATGGCGCGGCATTCGGAGCAGACGCCGCAGGGCTCCGGCGTCGGCCCGCCCTTCCCGTCCACGCCGATGCAGTTCAGCGCGCGGGCGATGATGCGGGCGGTGGTGGTCTTGCCGACGCCGCGGACGCCGGTGAGCATGAAGGCGTGATGCACCCGCCCTTGGGCGAAGGCATTTTTCAGCGTGCGGACCAGGGCTTCCTGGCCGATCAGGTCGGCGAAGGTGGCGGGGCGGTATTTGCGGGCCAGCACGCGGTAGGGTGTGGCGGCCTGGGCTGGTGTGGGTGCAGGGGTCAGGGCCGGTGCGGCGGGCGCCGGGTCACCGAACAGGCCCGGCCCGTCCTGCGGCGGCTCGGGAATCTCGTGTTCCAGGGGGTCGCCAAAGATGTCGCTGTTCATCGGGGCGCTGTCCGGGAAGCGGGGGCCCGGATGCCAGGGCCGCGGGAAAGGTGGAAGATCGGCGGGCGACCCGCGCGAGAACTCGTTACGGCTGCTTCCTTCCGGACCTGACCGGGTTGGCGAGGAGCACGTCCGTCGCCGACCTTCCACCCCCAATATCGGGCCTCGGACGCCTCGGGGCAATGCCCCCCACCCCGGACCAATTCCCAAAAATAGATGAGGGGTCCGGGGAGAATACCTTCTCCCCGGCCTTGCCTGCCCCGGCGCCCTCAGTTGCCCCCGTCACAGCCGCGTGGCAGGGTCCGCGGCGATGCTCTCCGTCCCCGCCAGCCGCCCCAATGCCTATACAGGCAGCCCGATCGACCGTGCGGGCACCCGCCGGGACGATGCCGACTGGATCGCCCAGGCGATCGCCGACCCCGAAACCCTGTTCGCCCCCGTCTGGCGCAGCCGCAGCCTGATGAAGGGGGTCGAGGATGGCCACCCCGAGGCCGTGCTGCTGACCGGCGGCGCGGCGGAGGCCGTGCGCATGGCCGGCGGGCCGTGGGCCTTCCTCGGCATCTGGGAACAGCGCCCGGTCTTCGCCGTGGATTGCTCCGCCGCCGAGGACCCGCTGCCGCTGTTGCCCGAAGGCATGGGCGACTTCACCGACCTCCGCCAGGTGGCCGGCCTGCTGCCGCCAGGGGAGGCTTCGGTGCTGGCCCATGCGCGCGGGCTGATGCATTGGCGCACCCGGCACCGCTTCTGCGGCGTCTGCGGCCATGAATGCGCGCCGCGCAGCGCCGGCAACGCCATGCAATGCACCAATTGCGGTGCCCAGCATTTCCCGCGCACCGACCCGGCGGTGATCATGCTGGTGGTCCGCAACGGCCGCTGCCTGCTGGGCCATTCGCACCGATTCCCCAATGTGGCGATGTATTCCACCCTCGCGGGCTTCGTGGAGCCGGGCGAAAGCCTGGAGGAAGCGGTACGGCGGGAGGTGATGGAGGAAGCGTCCATCGCGGTGGGGGATGTGCTGTACCATTCCTCCCAGCCCTGGCCCTTCCCCGCCAGCATCATGCTGGGCTTCCATGCCGAGGGCCTGTCGGACGAAATCCGTATCGACCCGGAGGAATTGAAGGACGCCCGCTGGTTCACGCGAGAGCAGCTGCGCGACCCGGCGGCGCATGGATTTTCCCTGCCGCGCGTCGATTCGATCGCCCGCCGGCTGATCGAGGATTGGCTGGAGCAGGACGCATGAAAACACTCCTTTCGTCCCTGGCTGCGATCCTGCTGCTGGCGGGTTGCGGCGGCCGCGCGGCGCCTGTGCCGGTGACGGCCGAAAGCCCGGCCCAGGCCGAATGCCGGGCGGAGGCACGGCTGGCGCCGGCGGTGGCCGAGGAATCGCGCCGCGTGGTGATCGGCCTGCCGAGCAGCGAGGAACGCTTCGACCAGGCGCGTCGTGCCGCCGAAAGCCGTGCCTTCACCGATTGCCTGCGCCGCCGTGGCCTGGCCCGCGGGGGTGGAGTCGAACCGCTGCGCCAGCCGGGCTTCTGACCATGCCGCGCCGCGTGCTTCGCCACGCCTTGCCGGGGCGGAACCCGGGGCGATGAGCGGTGCCACCCCGCCATCCCGTGGCCTGGTCGGCTTTCTCGATGCGCTGCGTGATGCCCAGATGGTGGTGGGCTGGGCGGCGGACCCGAAGGACCGCGCGGCGCGGCCGGTGATCCGGCTGATGAGCGGGACGGAGGTGTTGGCCGAATGCACCGCCGATGTGGCCCGTGACGATGGCAACCCCGGCTTCCGCCTGCGCGCGCCAATGCCGCTGGCGCCGGAGGATTTCCTGGAGGGCCGGGTGCGGGTGCGGGCGCTGCTGCCCGGCCATCAGGCGGGCACCACGCTCGCCATGACCCGGCGGATGCGCGAAGAACTGGAAGGCGCCGCGGGCTGGGAGCCGACGGCCCGACCGGTCGCGGAGGCGGCGCCGGAGGCACGACCGGGCCCCGCCCCTCCCATGCCCGCTCCGCCGGCGCCCAGCTCTCCGGAGCCGCGCCCTGCCGAGCCGTTCCAGCCGCCGCCCAGCACCTGGTCTGCGCCTGGCTGGGTGCCGCGGCCGCCAGCGCCGGGGGAGCGGCCGGAGAAGCTGCGCGCAGCCCCGTCGGCGCCGCCCGCCCCCGCCGCATCGCCGGCCACCGCCCAGCCCGCGGCGCCGGTCGCCATGGCGCTGCCCGCGCTCGGCCCGGACCCGGACCCCCCACTGCCGCCACCCCTGGCGCCGATGCAGGCGCTGGCGCGGCTGGCCGAAGCGGCGGGGCGGCCGGTGCTGCACCTGCTGGTGCCGGCGCGCGGCTCGGTGCTCGGTGGCGCGGCCAGCCCGGGCCTCGCGGCGCTGGAGGAACTGGCGGCATCACGGCCGCTGCTGGCGCGGGACTGGGTGCCGCTGCGCCACGCCTTTGCCCGGCTGCCGCAACCGGCCACGCTATGGCGCCTGGATGGGTGCAGCCTGTCGGTGGAGGGCTGCGCGGCGCTGCTGACCACCCTGCTGGCGGTGCTGCAATTGCGCTATCCCAAGGCAACGGGGGATCTGGCTGGCGCCGCCAGCCTGATCGCCCGTGCCGACCTCGGCGCGCTGCCGCGTCGGGATCTGCCGGCCACCTCCGCTTCCCCGGGGCGGCAGGCCTTCCTGGGCGTCTCGGTAGCCGAGACCGAGCCGGCGCTGCCCGAGGCGCTGTTTGCCGACCTGCCAACGCCGCGTGCGATGGGGCCAGCCCTGCCAGGTCTGGAAGCCTGGTCCACCGTCGCCGCGCCGCTGCCCTGGCGCGTGGTGGTGCTGGCCGAGCCTGGCCTCGGCGGCAGCGCGGAGCCCGCCCGGATCGGCTGGTGGCTGCGCCGGATGGTGGCGGAATGCGTGATCAGCGAGGCGCTGCACATCGCCCGGCCGCAGGCCGCGCTCGGGCCTGAACCGGACCTTGTGCTGACCCTCGCGGCGGAGCCGCGCTGAAGTCGCCCGGCGGAGCCGCGCTGAAGTCGCCCGGCGGAGCTGCGCTAATTCCCTTCCCGCTGTGCCAGCCGCAGCTTGTGCGCGCGATAGGTGCCGAGCACGCGGAGATCGGCCGAGAAATAGGACAGTTCCTCCAGCGCCCGCGCCAGGCCCGGCTCATCCGGGCGGCCATCGACATCGGCCAGGAACTGCGTCGCGGTGAAGGCGCCGCCGACCATGTAGCTTTCCAGCTTGGTCATGTTCACGCCATTGGTCGCGAAGCCACCCAGCGCCTTGTACAGCGCCGCCGGGATGTTGCGGACGCGGAAGACGAAGCTGGTCACCCAATCCCCGTCATCGAAGGGCGGTGCCAGGGCCTGGAGCGAGCAGACATAGAAGCGCGTCGTGTTGTGCGCCGCGTCCTCCACATTCTTCCGCAGGATATCCAGGCCGTAGATCTCGGCCGCCAGCTCGCTGGCAATCGCCGCATCCTCCACCCCGCCGCGCGCCGCGATCAGGCTGGCGGCGCCGGCGGTGTCGGCCTCGATAACCGGCTGCAGGTTGAGGTCCTTCAGCAGGTTCAGCACCTGGCCGAGCGCCACCGGGTGGCTGTGGGCGCGCTTCAGCGTGGCGATCGAAGCCCCGCGGGGGGCAAGAAGGCAATGCTCCACCCGCTCGAAATGCTCGCCCACCACATGCAGGCCGCTATCGGGCAGCAGCCGGTGGATGTCCGGCACGCGGCCGGCCAGGGAATTCTCGCAGGGCAGCATGGCCAGGCCCGCGCGCCCTTCCCGCACCGCCGCGATGGCTGCTTCGAATGAGGCGCAGGGCAGGGTGGTCCAGCCGGGATAGGCCTGGCGGCAGGCCAGGTCCGAATAGGCGCCGGGCAGGCCCTGGAAGGCGATGACGCCCGAGGGGCTGCCGGAAGTGGCTTGGGGCATGGGGTGCGAAGGTCCTGCGCGCGGCATCCGTGCGGGTTGTCGTTAACCGCCGGCGCCTATATTGTCCGGCAGGTTTTACGGCAGGCGGGAACCGGCGCAAGCCCGCGGCAACGGCCTGTTTTTCATGTTGGCCTTGCGGTGGCCCGGTTGTGGCAGCCCGCAGCGGCGCTTCGGAAGGGTGCACTCCAGGATGAGTCTGGAAGTCAACAAGGTGTTCGCCGCGGTCCTGACCGCAGGCGTGGTCTTCATGGTCTCGGGCGTGATCGGTGGTGCCATCGTGCATCCGAAGCGGCTGGAGACCAGCGCGCTGGCCGTCGCCACGCCGGAACCCGCCGCCGCGCCCGCCGCC
>NZ_JAUYTS010000035.1 GCF_030695085.1 Falsiroseomonas sp.
GGCCGCGGGCCAGGGCGGTCAGGGTCATACGGGACATTTCGGGCATCATTTCCGTGGGGAGGACCGATCATCGTTCCACTGCGAAACGAAACCTAAGGGTGAGTTGAAGGCATCTCCAGATCGCGGAATCTATTTCCGCGATAGGCGATGCCAGGGGGGGGCATTGCCAGGGGGGCATTGCCAGGGGGGGCGTTGCCAGCGGGCGTTCTCAGCGCGGCGCGGCGCTGGCCACCGGCCAGTCCCAGGCCGGGAAGCGCAGCACCGGGATGCGGGCGATCGCCAGGGTGCGGTCCTCCACCGTCACCGGCACCTCGATCTCGGTGCCGCCGCCGGGGGCGGGGCGGGACATCAGCGGCAGCATGATGCGCGCGGTGCCGGCGGCGCGCCGCCCGACCACGCCGGCATCCGTCAGCGCCTGAAGCGCCTCCGCCGCGCCGGTGACGCGGAGTGTGCCGGCGCCCATCGGCTGAAGCGCCTCATCCAGCGCCAGGGTGGCCGCCGCGGCGACCTCCGCCGGGCCCCAGCGCAGTGCCACCTGGCGCAATTCCAGCGATCCGCCGGCATCGCGCCAGGCTTCCGCCCGCCGGGCCGGCTCGCGGCCGGGCGGCACCGGGCCGCTCAGGGACAACTCCGCCAGCAGCGCCTCGATCCGGCGGCCGAAGCCCCGCGTGGCATCCGCGGCGGCGGGCAGGTCGATCGCCTCCGCCGCCAAGTCGAGCGTGATCGCCGGCTCATCCTCCGTGGCGGTGGAGGAACTGGCGACGGCAAGCCGGGCGCGGGCCACCTCCATCGGTCCGGCCGGGCCGGCCAGGCGCAGCCGCTCTGCCAGCAGCACGGCCTCCCGCGGCGGGGTGTCCGGCTCCAGCGGCACCAGGGCCACCAGTTCATCCGCCGCGAAGCGCCATTCGCCGCCGGCCAGGCGCAGGCGCTGGGCTCCGGGCATCTCGACGCGCAGGCGATTGAGCCGCGGCAGGGTGACGCGCAGCACCACGCGTTCCGCATCCAGCGCCAGGCCGCCCGGCAGCGTGGCGCCGCCGCCTTCCAGCCGCACCGTGCCCAGGGTCAGCGTGGCGGAGAAGGGCCAGCCGCCGCGCACCGGTGCGGCATGGTCCACCCGCCAACCCTGCGCGCGCCGGATCTCGACCCAGGTGGCGAGCCCAGATTCAAGCTGCTGGGCCATGGTCCGCCACAACAGGGTGTGCCCGGCGCCCAGGGCGAACAGCAGCAGCAGCGCGCCGAATGCGAGCCGGGGGCCGAGGGGGCGGCCACGCCGCGGGGTCTTCATTTCCATTCTGGGTGAGGGTATAGCCGGTTCCGGTCTTCCCGTGCAGGCACCCCCGATTTTCCCCACCGCCGATCCGCCGCCGCTGCATGATGGGGCGCTCTGGGTCTTCGGCTATGGGTCCTTGATCTGGCGGCCCGGCTTCGACCATGCCGGCTGCCACCCCGCCCTGCTGGGCGGCTATCATCGCCGCTTCTGCCTGTGGTCGCACCGCTACCGCGGCACGCCGGAGGCTCCGGGCCTGGTGCTCGGGCTGGACCGCGGCGGCGCCTGCCGGGGCGTGGTGTTCCGGGTGCCGGCGGCCGCGGCGGCCGAGGTGCTGCACTATCTGGACGAGCGTGAACTGCCGGACGGGGCGGAGGTGGTCTATCACCGCCGCGTGCTGCGGGTGCGGCGGCTGGATGCGCCGGACAGCCCGGCGGTGCCGGCCGTGACCTATGTCGCCAATCGTGGCTGCCGGCTTTACGTGCGGGGCCTGGCCGATGCGGTGGCGGCGCGGGCCATCGCGCAGGGCGTCGGCCAGATGGGCCCGAACCGCGACTACCTGCTGAATACGCTGCGCCACCTGGCCGAAATGGGGGTGCGGGACCGGGGCCTCGCGCGCCTGGCTGCCCTTCTGCCCGAGGCAGCGGATCTTGTTCCGTTATGACAACAGGCCGTCCGGAACATGCCGCCCCGCGGCCGCTGCGCCAAGTTTAATCCACCGCGCCTTTGGCGCCTAAGTCCTTGTCCGGCTTTGCGAAGCGGCCCCCGGACCCGGGTGAACCCTGCATTCGGCGTCGAACGGATAGATGAGGGAAATCAATGCGTTGCGCGAAGGCCGTTGCGGCTTATTTGACGTATGATCAATGGTTTGGTCGGATTTAGGAACGCCTCGTATCAGAACCGCCCTTCGGCCTGGGGACAACCGGGACTGTCAACCCACAGATTTATCCACAGGGTCGGAGTCAGCCGAATTGTGGCTCGGCCATCAATCGATCCGTGGTTTCTTCGATCTGGCTTTGCAGGGATTCGAGCATCCGCGCCCGGTTCAGGCCCGCCGGCAGCGGCGGCAGGATGGCGATGCGGATCACGCCCGGCCGCTTCAGGAAATGCCGGCGGCCCCAGACCCGGCCGCTATCGGTGGCCACCGGCACCACCGGCGCCCCGGTGCCGGCGGCAATCGCCACCACCCCGGGCTGGTAGGCCACGCGCTGGCCCACCGGGGTGCGCGTGCCTTCCGGAAAGATCACCACCTGGGCCCCCGCGGCCACCGCGGCGGTGGCGGCCCGCAGCATGCCACGCAGCGCCGGGCCGCCGCCCTCGCGGTCCACCGGGATCATCCCGGCATTGCGGGCGTGCCAGCCATAGACCGGAATCGCCAGCAATTCCTTCTTCATCACATAGGCCGGCTTTTCCAGCAGGCTCAGCCAGATGATGGTGTCGAAGGCCGATTGATGCTTGGCCGCGATCACCACGCCGCCGGGCGGCAGGTTCTCCCACCCCCGCACCTCCACCCGCACGCCGACGCTGATGCGCAGCGCCAGGATGACGAGTTGTGCCCAAAGCCGGGTCACCCGCAGCGCCGCGCCGCTCGGCAGCAGCAGGGTCGGGATGGCGATGATGCCGACCACGGCGGTGATGCCGAAGAACAGCAGGTTGAATACCAGGGACCGTAGCCAGATCATCGCAGCGCCCGCTCCTTCGCCGGCAGGAAACGCGTCAGCCCGGCGGCTGCGGCCACATACTTCAGATACTCGCCGGACAGCAGGGTCCATCGGCGCAATCCGGACAATGCGCGGCCATCGGGGCTGCCATCCGCGCGCAGCCCTGGCGGCACCACCGGATGAGGCACCACCTCCAGCCCCGGCGCCGCGCGGCGCAATTCCAGCAGCGCCCGCGGCATGTGGTAGCCCGCCGTCACCAGGCGGACGGAGCCGATGCCACGGCCGCGCGCATAGGCCGCCACCTCCACCGCATTGCCCAGCGTGGTCGCCGCCGCCCAGCCAAGGGTGACGCGGCCGGTGAGCGCCGCCGGGTCCCGCCCATGCGCGCGGGCCAGTTCGGGCAGGGTCAGGCGGGCATGCGCGCCGGAGACCAGCAGTCGCGGCGCCGCACCCTGTTCCAGCAGCCGCAGGGCGGTCTCCACCCGGTCGGCGCCGCCGGTCAGCACCACCACCGCCTCGGTCGGCCGCACCGGGTCCTCCACCGCGGCGGTGGCGCCGGCCAGGAAGCGCAGGAATCCCCAGCCGAGCAGCAGCAGCCCGGCCAGGCCAAGCCCGCCGATCAGGACCAGCAGGCGCTTCACGGCAATTGGTGCAGCCAGCGCCGCACGGTGGCCTGCGCGGTGGCCCAGCCAACCAGATAGGCCACCGGCGGCAAGGCCAGCAGCCCCGCCCAGGGCAGCCCGGCCAGGCTGTGCAGGCGGCTTTCCGCGCCCACCCAGGGGCCGGCGAGGTCCACCAGCAGCGCCAGCGCCGGCACCGATATGCCGGCACCGACCAGCGCCCCGGTCGCCGCCAGCAGGCCAACCCGCCGAGCGAAGCGGCCGGCGATATCGCCATCCCGCGCGCCGAGGCCGTGCAGCACCTCGATCGCGTTGCGCCGCGCTGACAGCCCGGCGCGGGTGGCCACCGCCACCACCGCGGCGGCCACCACCGCCACCAGCAGCAGGACGCCCAGCGCGATGGCCTGCAGGCTGCGCGCCAGCGCCGCCAGCCGCTGCACCCACAGCCCATGCGCCTCCACCATCGCGCCCGGCACCACATTGGCCAGCCGGTCGCCGATCAGCACCGGGTCGGTGCGCTGGTCCCGCAGCCGCAGCTCGATGACGCCGGGCATGGCGATGGCGGGGCTTTCGCCGAGCCAGGGGCGCAGCAGCGCGGCCAGCCGTTCCGGCTCCATCGCCTCGGCTTCGGCCACTTCCGGCATCTGCCGCAGCGCCGCCACCGCGCGGTCCAGCCGCACCGCATCGGCATCGGGAATCTGCACCGTGACCGCCGCGGCGGCGCCGCGCTGCCAGCGCTCGGCCAGCGTCGCCGCGCCCTGCGCCCCGGCCAAAGCGAGCGCCGCGAGCAGCGCCATGGCGGCGACCAGGCCGGGCAGCAGCAACCCGGACAGCGCCCGGCGCAGCCCCAGCGGGTCCCGGGAGTAACGGCGGCGCCTAGCCATGCGGCGGCGGTCCCCGGCGAGGGTCCCGCGGGCGGACGATGTAGGGCGGCGGGCGGTTGGCGTGGCGCGGCGGCTCGGGGAACTCGGCCGGGTCGGAATACGGCTCCGGCGGGGTTTCCGCGGGATAGGTATCCTCGGCCGGCGGGTCATCGGCCTGCGGCGCCTCCGGCCAGGCGCCGGGATGCCCCTCCGGATCATAGCCTGCGGCCGAGTCGACCCCGCGCGCACTGTCCACGTCATGCAGCCGCCCATCGTGCAGCAGCAGGGACGGCGCCGGGAAGCGGGAGACGAGGTCCTCGTCATGGGTGGCCACCACCACCGTGGTGCCGAGCCGGTTCATCTCCCGCAGCAGGGCCAGCAGGCGGCGGGCCTGGTGGTTGTCGAGGTTCCCGGTCGGCTCATCCGCCACCAGCAGGGCAGGGCGGTGCACCACGGCGCGGGCGATGGCGATGCGCTGCTGCTCGCCGCCCGAAAGCTCCGGCGGCAGCGCCTCCGCCCGCTCCGCCAGGCCGACCCAGCGCAGCATCTCCGTCACATCGGCGCGCAGCGAGGCCTCCGGCCGCCCGGCCAGGCGCAGCGGCAGCGCCACATTGTCGAAGGCGGACAGATAGGGCAGCAGGCGGAAATCCTGGAACACCACGCCGATGCGCCGCCGTACCGGCGCCAGCGCGGCACGCCGGGCATTGGCGGTCCGCAGGCCCAGCACCTCCACCTCGCCGCGCGTCGGGCGCAGCGCCAGGTGCATCAGGCGCAGCACCGAGGATTTGCCCGCCCCGGAGGGGCCGAGCAGCCAGGTGAAGGACCCCTGGGGCAGGGCGAAGGTCACATCGACCAGCGCCTCCGGCCCCCATGATCCGGTATGTGGGCCACCGCCGGGGTAGCGGAGGCCGACCGCCTCGAAGCGCACCATGCGCCCTGTCTGCCACGCAGCGGGCGTGGCGCCAAATGATGCTGCCGTGGCGATGCATCATTCGGCGCCGGATGGTGGCTGGACGCGGGGCGCGCGGCGCCGCAAAACTGCGACGACATGCGAATTTCCTGCCCAAAATGCAGCGCCGAATATGATGTGCCGGACCAGGCGCTGGCCGCCGGACCGCGGATGCTGCGCTGCGCCCGCTGCGGCCACAGCTTCCGGGCCGCGTTACCGGAGCCGCCGGCGGACGCACCGGCGCCCGGCCCCGCCCCCAGATTGCGCCCCGAGTCGCGGATAAATGCCCCGGCCGGGCCGACCGCCGGGGCGGTGGCGCCCGAGGTCCTGCCCCCGCCGCCGATGTCCCCCCCGCCGCCTCCTCCATCGCGCACCCCGCCACCGCCGCCCGGGGCCGCGGCGGAGGACCGGCTGGGTCATGCCCCCACCAGCCCGCCGGACCGTTTCGCGGTGGCCGGATGGGTGCTGACGGTGCTGGTGCTGGGGCTGGCGGCCTATGCCGGCTACGCCTTCCGCGCCGAGATCATGGCAGCCTGGCCGCCCGCGCAGCGGCTTTATGCGCTGCTCGGGCTGGCCTAGTGACCGTTTGAAAACGCCAACGGGTCCTTAGCCGCCGGCATTCTCGAACGATTGTTCAGCGCGACAGGTTGCTGGCGCGCATTTCCTTCGGCACCTCGCTCACCATCCGAAGTTCCACCCGGTTGCGCCCCTTGGCCTTGGCCAGGAACACCGCCGCATCGGCCCGCTGCAACAATTCCTCGGCCGAGCTATCGCCCGGCAGCAGGCCGGTGACGCCGAGGCTGGCAGTCAGCCGCGCCGGCACCTCGTCCCCGTTCAGCATGAAACTGTGCCGGGCAATGGCGGCGCGCAGGGCCTCCGCGAGCGATGCGCCTTCCGCCGCACCGGCGCCGGGCAGGGCAATGGCGAAGATCTCCCCGCCCAGCCGGCCGAAGCTGGCGGGCCAACCCTCAAGCTGGTCGCGCCCGATCTGCGCCACGGCCTGAAGCGCGGCATCGCCGGCGGCGTGGCCGCGCATGTCGTTCAGCGGGCGGAAATGGTCCAGATCCATCACCACCAGCGCCAGCTTGCCGCCCTGCCGGCGCGCCTCGGCGAAGGATTCGCGCAGCCGGCACAGGAAATGGCCGCGATTGCCGATGCCGGTCAGGTCGTCCGTCTCTGCGCGGCGGCGCAGTTCCGCGGTGCGGGCGGCAACCTCCGCGGTCAGGCGGATGTTGCTCGCGGCCAGAAGCGTCTCCGCCTCCCGCCGCTCGCTCAGCAGGGCCATCAGCACCAGCGCGTTGGTCGCCATCAGCACGATCATCATGCCCACCGCCCGCAGCGGATTCGGCACCAGATCCGGCTGGAACGGGCCGAGCCCTGCCAGCGTGCCCACGGTGGCCACCACCGAGATCAGCGTCAGCAGGCTGTAGGCGGCGCGCAGCGAGATGCGGAGCGTGATCCAGGTGACGGGAATGGTCAGCAGCACCACCGCCTCCGGCTGCACCAGGGCGGCGGCCGGGGGCGGCAGGGCGAATACCAGGCCGGCGAGACCGGCCGCCGCCGCCAGCACCACGCTGTCGCTCGTGGCGGGGGCGGCCCGCGTGCCATCGTCCGGCATGCGCCGCGCGGGGGAGGCCGGGGTGCGCTCGATCCCCATCCACAGCAGCAGCGTCGGCGCGAAGAAGAACACGCCGCCCGCCTCGCACAGCGCCCAGCGGGAAAACGCCGAATAGGCGGCCTCCACCGGCAGGCCGCCGGCCACCAGCAGCCCCGCGGTGCCGCCCGCGGCGGTCAGCAGCGCCTGCAGCACGACGCAGCCGGCGACGAAGCCGAGCACGCCGCGCAGCCGGGTGAACAGGCCGGTCGGCGGCCGCAGCGCCCGCGTCAGCAGCGCACCGGCCAGCGGCCCGAGGCTGTTGGACAGCGAGATCAGCACGGAGGTTAGCAGGCTGGCATCCAGCAGCAGCCAGTTGACCGCGAAGGAACCGAGGAACAGCCCCGGCACCAGCCGCGCGCCGCCCAGCAGGCAGGCCACTGCGGCGATGCCCGCCGGCAGCCAGATCGGCGCCGGGAACAGCCCATATTGTGCGAAGAAGGTGCCGACCGCCGCCCCGAGCCCGGCATAGAGCAGGGCGGCCACCAGATTGCCCAGCAGCAGGCGGCCAGGCCCTGCCAGAAGCTCCGGTACGGCTGGCCGGGGCTTGCGCGACGCCAGGGGCGAGGCTGTGGCGGCACTGGGGCCAAGGCCGCCCTGGGCTGGGTATGGCATCGGGTCGGTGGATCTCACTCGTCGCTGGATGCGGGCAGGACGTCGAGCTGCGCCAGACCCGCCATGCATGACGGGTCCAAGGATCACGCACAGCGCAAATCAGACTGCCACCACCGGCCCTGCGCCGCAACATCCGGTTGTCCAGCGGATCGTAGCGCGACGGGCTGCGTGCATTGCGGCGTGCGCCGCAATGCCAGGCCGCACGCCGCGCCGGAAGACGGTCGCGCTGCGTGGATCAGCGCGCCGGCTTTTCGATGTTCCAGATCACCGGGAAGCCGAAATCGATCACGCCGCGCAGCTCCGCCCGCCAGACGGCCGGGCTGCGGAACTGGCCGGCGATCGGGAAGGTGGCATTCTCGAACGAGATCTTCTGCAACTGCGCCGCCAATTCGCGCCGCTTCGCCGGGTCGCCTTCTGCCTCGAACTGCGCCAGCACGGGGGACATCTCGTCCACGCAATAGCCCCAGGGCTGGTTGTCCGTGCAGTTGAAGCCGACACCCATGTTGGACAGCGGGTTCGCCAGGTCGAAGCCGGTATAGACCACCGGCACGATGTTCCAGCCGCCCTGGTCCAGCGGCTGGCGCTGCACCCAGCGCTGCGCGATGGAAGCCCAGTCGCTGGCCTGCACATCCAGGTTGAAGCCGGCGCGCTTCAGCCGGTCGATCATCACCAGGCCGTAGGGGTTCAGCAGCGGGCTGTCCGCCGGGTGCAGCAGCACCACGCGTTCATTGTTGTAGCCGGCCTGTTGCAGCAGGGCGCGCGCGGCATCGAGGCTCGGGCGCTGGATCAACTCGCTGCCGAGTGTGCTGGAATAGGGCGCGCCGCACATGAACAGGCTGGCGCAATCGGGCTGGCCGAGGCCTTCCCCGAAGCCGGCGCCGGCCAGCACCTCCGTCCGGTCCAGCGCCTGCTGCACGGCGCGGCGCATCAGCACGTTGTTGAAGGGCGGCAAATAGTGGTTGAGGCTGGCGCAATACATCAGCGTCGCCTGGCCACCGGCCTCGGCGATCTTCATCTGCCGGTTGGTGCGCAGGCGTGGCAGGTAGTCCACTGGCGCATATTCCAGGTAGTCCACCTCTCCGGTCTGCAGCGCGGCGACGCGCAGCCCCGGATCGGCCATCGTCGCCATCTCGACGCGGTCGAGCTTCACCACCTTGCCGCCGGCCAGCCCATCCGCCGGCTCATCCCGCGGCACGTAGTTCGCGTTGCGGGTGAAGCTGGCGCGCTCGCCCGGGATCCAGTTGGTGCGCTGGAAGATGAAGGGGCCGGAGCCCATGATCTCCTGCACCTGCTGCGAGGGCGGCGTGGCGCTGGCGATGCGTGCCGGCATGATGAAGGGCACGTGGACGGAGGGTTTTCCAAGTGCCTCCAGCACGCCACCGAAGGGCTTCGACAGTTTCAGCACGAAGTTGCGGGCATCCGTTGCCGTCAGGCTTTCGGTGGAGGCCATCAGGCGGCGGCCGATGGAATCGCGGCCGCCCCAGCGCTTGAGCGAGGCGACGCAATCCTCCGCCGTCACCGGGCTGCCGTCGTGGAAAGCCAGGCCGGGGCGCAGCGCGAAATTCCAGGTCAGGCCATCCGCGCTGATCTCCCAGCCCGACAGCATCTGCGGCTTGTACTCGCCGCGCCCGTTCATCGAAACCAGCGTGTCGAAGACGAGGTAGGCGAAATTGCGGGTGACGAAGCTGGGGCTGGAAATCGGGTCCAGGTTCTGCAGCCCGACATTGACGATGAAACGGAACGGCGCCGCCTGCGCCTGGGCGCGCGAGGATGCGCCGGCGGAGAGGATGGTGATGCCGGCGCCCGCAAGCGCCTGTCGGCGGGTGATCTGCATGGTGGTTTCTCCTCAGCGAATTTTGCTCAGCGCTTTTCCTGGGCGGCCCAGGCTTCGGCGATTTCGGTGCAGGTGGCGAACCAAACGTCATCGAAGCCGCGGATGAAGGCAATCATTTCCCGCAGCAGCGCGATACGGCTGGGGCGGCCCGACAATTGCGGGTGCATGACCAGGTTGTAGAAGCCGCCCCAGCGGTGGATTTCCTTGAATTCCTCCTGCCAGACCTCGCGGATGTGGCTGTTGGTCATGATCGGGCGCGGCGTCTTCACGCTGAACAGCACGAAGGGCGCGTCATCCAGGCTCCAGTGATAGGGCAGTTCCACCAGCTGCCGGCCGCCATCCGGATGCGGCAGGCGATAGGGATTCACATCGCCCATCATCGAGCTGTCATACAGGAAGCCGTGCTTGTCGAGCTGCCGCACCAGCTCATCCGTCGTCTCACCCGCCGGGGACCGGTAGCCCTTCGGCACCACGCCAAGCACGCGCTTCAGGCTGTCCAGGCCCTTCTCGATTTCCTCGATGTCCTTCTCCGGCGCATCCGGGTCCGGCCAGGCGTGGGAATAGCTGTGGTGGCCGACCTCATGCCCGCCCTTCAGGATCATCTCGGCACGGTCGGTGTGGTGTTCCACCGTCCAGCCGGGGATGAAGAAGGTGCCCTTCACGCCGGCATCCTCCAGCGTCTCCAGGATCTTCGGCACGCCGACCTTGGCGCCGTAGCTGCCCTGGCTGAGCGTGCCGGGGCGGCGGGCGTTGGAGGGGTCGCGCGACAGCCACAGCGTCTCCGCATCGAAGTCGAAGGTCAGCGCCACGGCGCAGCGCGCGCCGTTTGGCCATTTCACGCTCATATCCATCGCCTCTGCTTCTCCCTCAATCACGCGTTGCGTTGCGGGCTTCGAGCCAGCCGCCATCCACCGCCAGCACCTGCCCCGTCACGAAGGACGCATCCGCCGAGGCGAGGAAGGCGATCACGCTCGCCACCTCCGCCGGCGTGCCGGCCCGGCGCAGTGGCGCGGCCTGCACCATGCCACTTACATACCAGCTATCGCGCAGAAAGCCCTCGGTCATCGCCGTCTCGATGACGCCCGGCGCCACGGCATTCACGCGGATGCCCACCGGCCCGAGCTCCGCCGCCAGGGTCCGCGTCGCCTGGGCCACGCCGGCCTTGGCCACCGCATAGGCCATGGTGCCGGGGTGGCCGGCGATGCCGAAGATGGAGGCGACATTCACCACGCGCCCGCCCGGCCGCGGCAGATGCGGCAGCACATCCCGCGTCACGCGCAGCACCGCACCGAGATTCACATCGAGGAAACGCGCGATCAGCGCATCATCCGATTGATCCAGCCGGCGCGACCCGCCGATGCCGGCATTGTTCACCAGCAGGTCGATGCGCCCGAAGGCGGCCAGCGCGGCCTGCGCGATGCGCGTTCCGGCATCGGGTGCTGCCACATCCAGCATCAGTGACGCGGCGCCGAGTGCGGCCGCCGTGGCCGCCACCTCCTCATCCCGGTCCACCAGCAGCACATCCAGGCCATCGGCGCGCAGCCTTGCGGCGGTGGCAGCCCCGATGCCGCGCGCGGCGCCGGTGACGATCGCGGCGTCAGGCAAGCCGGCCACCATCGATCGGCAGTGCTGCGCCGTTGATGTAGCTGGCCGCATCGCTCAGCAGGAACAGCACCGCGGTCGTCACCTCATGCACCTCGCCGAAGCGGGCGGAGGGGTTCTTCGCGCGGAACATCGCCTCCACCCCCGCGGCGCGATCGCCGAGCTGCTCGAACACGCCGCGCAGCATCGGCGTCTCGATCTGGCCGGGGCAGACGGTGTTGGCGCGGATGCCCTGCATGGCGTGGCCGGTGGCGACGCTGCGCGTCATCAGCACCACCGCGCCCTTGCTGGCCGAATAGGTCGGGAACACCGCATTGCCGACGATGCCGGAACCCGATGCGATGGTCACCACCGCGCCGCCGCCCGCCGCCGCCATGCGCGGCAGCACCGCCTTCAGCGCCAGCCAGGTGCCCTTCACATTTACCGCGAAAACCTGGTCGAACTCGGCCTCCGTCACCTCCGGCAGCGGCCGTGTCGGGCCGAGCGTGCCGGCGGCGGTGACCAGCAGCGTCGCCGGGCCGATCGCATCCAGTGCCGCCGCGGCACGGTCGATATCCGCGGCGCTGGTCACATCGCCCACAACCACCTGCGCGCCGTCACATCGCGCGGCGGTTTCGGCCAGGCCTGCCGCATCGCGGTCGAACAGCACCAGCCGGGCGCCCTCCGCCGCCAGCGCCAGCGCGGCATCGCGGCCGAGGCCGGACGCGGCGCCGGTGACGAGGCCGACGCGGCCGATGAAGCGAAGCGGCGTGTCCGGCATGGCAAAGCGCACTCCTTGCGGCGTGCCGCCACGATCCGGCCAGTATCCCGCGCGGTCAAGGGGCGTCTATCCTGCGCGCCGCCATGGGAGTGAAACGGAGTGGACCTGCGCGAGCCTTCCCTCTATGCGCCCGCCGCCGCGGGTGACGGCGCCGTATTGCTGGCGCTGCGCGACCCGGCCAGCGGCGCGCTGAGCTTCCCCCGCTCCCTCTATGGCCCGCCGGGGCTGGAGGCGGTGGAACTCAGCGGCCAGGCCACGTTGCTGGCCTGCATCACGCTGCACCAGCCGGTGCTGCCGGGCGTGGTGCCGCCGCTGGTGGTGGCGCGGCTGCAACTCGCGGAGGGTCTGGTGGTGGATGGCGTGCTGGAGGGCACGGCGGAACCGCCGCCGGGCACGCCGATGCGCGCGGTCCTGGTGGCGGAGGATGGCGCGCTGGTCTGCCGCTTCCGGCCGGCCGCATGAGCGGCCTTGCAGGTCTGCGCCCGGTCCGCGTCGTCGGCATCGGCATGCATCGCTACCAATTCGCCAGCGACACGCCCTACATCACCCTCGGCCTGACGGCGCTGCGGGCGGCGCTGGAGGATGCCGGGCTGGGCTGGCCGGATATCGGGGCCGCGATGGTCGGCACCGCCGGCCTCGGCATGGCCGCCGGGCGCGTGATGCTGCGGCACATGGGCGCCACGGGCATCGAGGTGATGCAGGTGGAGAACGCCTCCGCCTCCGGCTCCTCCGCCTTTCGCATGGCCTGCCTGCTGGTGGGCAGCGGGCAGCGCGACATCGTGCTGGCGATGGGCGTGGACAAGCACGGCACATCGCAGCGCGCGGTGGACAAGGACGGGCTGGCGCGGCTGTCACCGACCGATCACAGCCCGCTGGTGGAATTCGCGCTGCTCGCCCGGCTGTGGCGGGACCGCCACGGGCTGCGGCCGGAGGATATGGCGCGCGTCGCGGTGAAGAATCACGGCAACGCCGCGCGCAATCCCTTCGCCCAGTTCCGCAAGCCGCGCAGCCTGGAACAGGTATTGGCCTCCGCCCCCGTCGCCGGCGACCTCACCGCGCTGCAATGCTGCCCACGAGGGGAAGGTGCGGCCGCCGTCATCGTCGCTAGCGAGGATGCGATCGCGCGGCTGAAGCTGGACCGGCGCCGCGCCATTCGCGTGCTGTCCTCCACCGCCAGCAGCGAGACCGCCGTGGCGCCTGGCGACTTCGCCATGCTGGAGATGGTGCGGCAATCCGGGCTGGAGACGTTGCGCCAGGCCGGCATCGGCGCGGAGGAGCTGGACATCGTCGAGTTGCATGACGCCTTCAGCATCGAGGAGATCGTCTATGCCGAGGCGCTCGGCCTCTGCCCGGTTGGCGAAGCGGCCGCGCGGCTGCGCGATGGCGCGTGGGAGATTGGCGGACGCTGCGCGGTGAACCCCTCCGGCGGGTTGATCGGCATGGGCCACCCGATCGGGCCCACCGGCATCGGTCAGGTGGCCGAGATCGTGCGGCAATTGCGCGGTGAGGCCACGGGCCGGCAGCAGCCGGGCGCACGCACCGCCATGGCGCATATGATCGGCCTCGGCGCCGTCGCGGTCGGCCATGTGTTGCAGCGGGAATGACCCGTGCCTCCGCTCGCGTGCTGCGCTAGACTGCAGCCTATTGCCTTGAGGGAGTGGAAGAATGAACCAGGAATTCCTCGACGATCGCCGCCGCGCGCTGGAGGAAGCCTTTTTCGCACGGGAGACCGAGGCCTGGCGCCAGCGCCAGCGCGCGGAAGCCGCGGCGGCCTCGCGGCGGGAGGGTCTGCAGGCCGCCTCCGGCATCACCGATACGGCGCTGCTGGACCGCCTGGCATCACAGGGGCTGGAAGCCTCCACCCTGGCGGCGCTGTCGCTGGTGCCGCTGGTGATGGTGGGCTGGGCCGATGGCTCGCTGGATGAGAAGGAACGCGCGGCGCTGCTGCGTGCCGCGTCCGAATCCGGCCTCGGCGCAGACAGCCCGGCGCAGCATTCGCTGACGCAATGGCTGTCCGCGCCACCGCCGCCGGCACTGCTGGAGACCTGGTCCGACTATATCCGCGCCAGCACCGCCGGCATGGATGCGGCGGCGCGGCAGGCGCTGAAATCCGGCCTGCTGGACCGTGCGCGTGGCGTGGCGGAAGCCGCGGGTGGCTTCCTCGGCCTCGGTGCGCGCATTTCGCCGGCCGAGCAGGCGATGCTGGCGAAGTTGGAACGCGCCTTCGAGGCGTAGCCGCTACACCGCGGTGGAATGCCGCCCGGCGCGCGCCAGATGCGCGTCGAAGGCGGCGGCGGCGAGGCGGAGGAAGGGCGCACCCTCCGCCGTCATCGCCACCACGCCATCCTCCAGCGTCAGGATGCCGGCATCCCTCAGCGGCACGAGTTCATCCCAGGCGCTGGCGAGCAGGCAGGGCGGCGGGCGGACGCGAAAATCGCACATCAGCCGCTCGATCACCGCCCCGCGTGCGCGATCTTCCGCCGTGATGGCCAGGCCGCGCGCGATGGGTAGCACGCCGGCGGCCACGCTGCGCCGCCAGGCGCCGGTCTCCAGTTCGTTCTGCACGAAGCCCTGCGGCAGGCGGCCGATGGAGGAAGCGCCAAGGCCCAGCAGCGCATCCGCCACATCGGTCGTGTAGCCCTGGAAATTGCGGCGCAGCGTGCCGGCGCGCGCGGCCTGCGCCATCGGGTCCTGCGGGCGGGTGAAGTGATCCAGCCCGATGGCGGCATAGCCCAGCGACTCCAGCAGCGCGCGCGCCATGCGCGCCTGCTCCAGCCGTTCCGGCACGCCGGGCAATGCGGTTTCGTCAATCAGGCGCTGGTGCTTCTTCATCCAGGGCACATGCGCGTAGCCGAACAGCGCGATGCGATCCGGCGCCAGCCCATGCGCCAGGTGGATGCTGTGCGCGAGCCCCGCCACGCCCTGCAGCGGCAGGCCGTGGATCAGGTCGAAATTGATCGCGGCGATGCCGGCCTCACGCAGGAAGTCGACGCTCGCCTGCACCAGCTCGTAGGGCTGCACGCGGCCGATGGCGTGCTGCACCGCCGGGTTGAAATCCTGCACGCCGAGGCTGGCGCGCGTCACGCCCAGCTGCGCCAGCTTGCGCGCCAACCCGCGCGTCAGGCTGCGCGGGTCGAGCTCGATCGCGTGTTCGGCCAGGCCGGACAGGTCGAAATGCCAGGCGAGGGCGGCCATCACGCGTTCCAGCCCGGCCGCCCCCAGCATGCTCGGCGTGCCGCCGCCCCAATGCAGGTGCGTGACGCGCCGCGCCGGCGTGGCGGCCGCGAGCAGGTGGATCTCGGCCAGCAGGGATTCGACATAGGCGTCGAGCGGCGCCTGCTGCCGCGTCACCTTGGTGTGGCAGCCGCAATAGGCGCACATCGCCGCGCAATAGGGTACGTGCAGATACAGTGAGACCGTCGCCGCCGGGTCCTGCGCCGCCAGCGAGGCGGTGTAGTCGGCGGGGCCGATGCCGGCATGGAAGTGCGGGGCGGTGGGGTAGGAGGTGTAGCGCGGCACGGATCGCTCGGCCAAGGCGAGGCGGGTGGTGTCCAGCGCGGGCGGGAGGGTGCTGCTCATGCCAGGCAGCCTAGGCAGGCTGGCGGCAAGGCACCTTGATATGGGTCAAGCGCTCGGCCGCGCCCGGCGCAGGCGGCCGAAGCGGCGGAACAGGCCGCGCTTGGCGATCGCCTCGAACATTTCCTCGGGGCCTTCCGGGTCCAGCACCTCATGGTCCGCGAGCCAGGCCTCCACGGCCGTCAGGTCCGGCGTCTCATAGGGCACCAGGCTGCGGCCCGGGCCGCGCAATCCCTCGATGGTGGCGATCAGGGACCCGGTCTCCGAGAGCCGCGCCGCGACGGTTTCCGGCGTCACGCCCAGATGCTCGGCCAGCAATCCGGTCCGCGCCGCGGCGATGATGTCGCGAATCTCCGGCTGGCCCGGCGCGGCGGCATCGATCACCACATCGCATTCGGTATCCAGCCGCAGCGACCGGTTGTTCATGTTGGAGGAGCCGACGCGCAGCACGCGGTCATCCACCACCATGATCTTCGCATGCACATAGATCGGCTGTCCGCCCGCCGTCTGCGGATGATAGATGCGGAAGCGGCCGTGCGGGTCGAGGCGGCGCAGCGCCTCCCGCAGCCTGGCGCGGGCGGAATCCATGGCGATCGGCTCCAGCCAGCCCTGCGCGCTCAGTGGGTTCACCAGCACGATCTCCGGCCCCTCCGGCTCGGCCAGTCGACGGGCGATCGCCTCCGCGATGCGGCGGGAGGCGAAATACTGGCTTTCCGCATAGATCATGCGGCGGGCGGAGGCGATGAGGTCGAGATACAGGCGCTCCACCTCCAGTATCGCGGGCCGGTCCGGCATTTCCGGCTGGCTGCGGGCGATGCCGACCGCGACGTTGCGGAACTGCGCCGGCAGGGCGTCCGGCCAGCAATCGCCGCGGCGGTCGACGGGGGCGAGGGTGCCGCCGCCGGCCTGCTCCCATCGGTCCCGCGCCAATTCGCCGAGCGCCGCCGCCGCGGGGCCTTCCAGCGCGGTGGTCGCATCGTGCCAGGGCTTGTGCGGTGCGCCTCCGGGGCGGACCCGGCGCGGGTCCTCATCCGGGTGGTCGCTCGTGTCCCAGCGATCCGCGGTCATGTCGATGCCGCCGCAGAAGGCCAGGCAATCGTCGATGACGGCGATCTTCTGGTGATGCGAGGCAGCGGGCGGGTGCGCGCCGTCCAGCCGCGCGGTGATGCGCGGATGCATCTTCCAGCGCAGCAGGGTGATTAGGGTCGATCCGCGGAACATCGCCTTCAGCGCGCCCAGATCCCAGTGCAGCAGGCAGATCTCGAGGCTCGGCCGGCGCTTGACCAGCCACAGGATGAAGTCACCGAGGCTGCGCGGCGCATCGGGCGAAGGCTCGCCCGGGATCAGCTCGATACGGGCATCGAAATCCCAGCCGATCAGCATGATGCGGAGCTGCGCCTTCAGCATGGCGCTGCGCGCGGCGCGGAAATAATTCGCCGCGTCAATGATCACGGTGGCCCGGCTGGCCTGTTCGATGCGCCAGCAATTGGTGCCGGGCTGCAGGGTGGCGTGGGCGGGGTCCTGGGAAGCCTCCATGGGGTCCACTGGATCGGGCGGCGCGCTTGCGTCAAGGCGCCGGGGTGTAACGGGGCGGTGCGCGTCCAGCGCGTCGCGACCGCGCGGGTTCCCTCTCCCGGCCGATTTTCGGTGGATTCCCGGCGCTTCCAGCCCGCTGGCGACGGGCCTGCCGGGCGCGGCAGGCGATCCAGCGCCGGATTGATCTGGCGCAAGATTCCTCCAAAAAGTTCATATATTCGTATGTGTGAATAAAACAACCTGGCTTGCGCCGGCAGGAGGAAACCCGATGGCCCTACCCCCAAGCACCCTGAACCGGCGCAGCCTGCTGGCTGCCGCCGCCGCCCTCGGCCTGGCGCCTGCGGTGCCGGCCTCCGGCCAGGCACCGTTGCGCACCCCGGCCCGCATCCTCATCATCGGCGCCGGCGCCGCGGGGCTGGCCGCGGCTTCCCGCCTGGTGCAGCGGCTGGATGGCGCGGAAATCACGCTGATCGACCGGCGGCGGGAGCATTTGTACCAGCCCGGGCTGACCCTGGTCGCGGCCGGGTTGAAGGATGCGGGCTATGTTCTGTCTGCCACGCGCGACTACATCTCGGGCCGCGTCACGCTGATCGAGGACGTCGCGGCGGAGATCGACCCGGTCGGCCGCAGCGTCACCACCGAGGGCGGCCGGCGGGTTGCCTATGACTACCTGATCGTCGCCACCGGCCTGCATCTGGACTACGCGGCCATCGAGGGCATGGATGTGGCACGTATCGGCCGCGATGGGCTGGGCAGCGTCTATGCCGGGGCGGAGCAGGCGGCGGCGACCTGGCGGGCGATGTCGGATTTCGCCGACCGGGGCGGCACGGGGCTGTTCCTGCGGCCGGCGACGGAGATGAAATGCGCCGGCGCGCCGCTGAAATACGCCTTCCTGACCGATGACATCCTGCGCCGCCGCGGCAACCGCGGGAAGGCCGAGCTGGTCTACAACGCGCATAACCGCGCGCTGTTCTCCGTACCCATCGTCTCCGAGAAGCTGCGGATGCTGTATGCGGATCGCGGCATCCGGGTGAACCACGAGCATGTGCTGCGCGCGATCGACCCGGGCCGGCGGATTGCCACCTTCCGCACGCCGCAGGGCGACCAGGAACTCGGCTACGACTTCATCAATGTGGTGCCGCCGATGCGCGCGCCGGCGGTGGTCCGCAATTCACCGCTCGCCTGGCAGACCGGCCCTTTCGCCGCTGATGGCTGGGCGGAGGTGGATCGTGGGACGCTGCGCCATGCCCGCTTCCCGGAGGTGTTCTGCGTGGGCGACGTCGCCGGCGTGCCGAAAGGCAAGACGGCGGCCAGCGTGAAATGGCAGGTGCCGGTGGCGGTGGACCATCTGATCGCCACGATCGAGGGACGTGAAAGCCCGGCCCGCTACAATGGCTATACCTCCTGCCCGATGATCACGCGCATCGGCCGGGCGATGCTGGTGGAGTTCGACTACAACGACAATCTGGTGCCGTCCTTCCCCGGCGTGATCGCGCCGCTGGAGGAGCTGTGGATCACCTGGATCATCAAGGAAGTCGGGCTGAAGCCGACCTACCTCGCCATGCTGCGCGGCCGGGCCTGAGGGAAGGGGAGAGGGACCATGCAGGATTTCGAGATCTGGATGTTCATCGCCGTGTTCCAGGAGATGCTGGGCTGGGCGATCTGGCCGATTGCCGCGCTTTGCGTGGCGGCGACCCTGGCGCTTGGCATGGTGCTGCTGCGCGACCGCCGCCTGGTGGCACCGCGTCTGCTGCGGGCCGAGTTGCTGGGCCTGCTGGGTGGCCTGGCCGCGGTGGCGGCAATGTTCGCCATCACCAGTTCCTGGCCCGGCGACATGGGCGGGCCGATCGACTGGCTGCTGGCGATCGGCATCTTCGTCGCGGGCGGTCTTGGCACCGCCATCGCCGCCTATGCGGTGGCCGGCCTGTTCGCGAGGCGGGGCACCGTTACGACCCCCGGGGTTTGACCTTGGCCCCGCGCGCCGCCTAGCTTGCGCCCCCCATGCCCGGGCCGCCCCGGCCGGCGGCATCGGTGCAGGACGGATCGGGACATCTTCATGCGAAACTACCGGATCGCCGCGATGGGCGGCGATGGCATCGGCCCCGAGGTGATCGCCGCGGGCGTCGAGGCGCTGCGCGTCTGCGTCGAGCGCGATGGCGGCTTCACGCTGGACTTCACCGATTTCGACTGGGGATCCGACTACTACCGCAAGCATGGCGTGATGATGCCGGCGGATGGCGCCGACCAGCTTCGCAAATTCGACGCCATCCTGTTCGGCGCCGTCGGCGCGCCGGATATCCCGGACCATGTCACGTTGTGGGGCCTGCGCCTCGCCATCTGCCAGCCGCTCGACCAATACGCCAATGTGCGGCCCACCCGCGTGCTGCCCGGCATCACCAGCCCGCTCCGCAACGTCACCGGCCCCGAGCTGGATTGGGTGATCGTGCGGGAGAATTCGGAGGGTGAGTATTCCGGCGTCGGCGGCCGCGCGCATCGCGGGCTGCCGATCGAGGTGGCGCAGGATGTCTCCATCATGACCCGCGCGGGCGTGCAGCGGATCATGCGCTACGCCTTCCGCCTGGCGCAGGGCCGCCCGCGCAAGCTGCTGACGGTGGTGACGAAATCCAACGCGCAGCGCCACGCCATGGTGATGTGGGACGAGATCGCGGCCGAGGTCGCGGCCGAATTCCCCGATGTCACCTGGGACAAGATGCTGGTCGATGCGATGACCATGCGGATGGTGATCAAGCCCGGCACCATCGACACCATCGTCGCCTCCAACCTGCACGCGGATATCCTGTCCGACCTCGCGGCCGCGCTGGCCGGTTCGCTCGGCATCGCGCCGACCGCGAACATCAACCCGGAACGCGATGCGCCTTCGATGTTCGAGCCGATCCACGGTTCCGCCTTCGACATCACCGGCAAGGGCATCGCCAACCCCATCGCCACCTTCTGGACCGCGGCGATGATGCTGGAGCATCTGGGGGAGAAGCCGGCCGCGGAGCGGCTGATGCGCGCGGTGGAGCGGGTGACGGCCGACCCGGCGCTGCACACGCCCGACCTCGGCGGCAAGGCGACCACGCGGCAGGTGACGGATGCGGTCTGCGCGGCGCTGCGCGCGGCGAACGACTAGCCGGGGGCGAGAAACCCGGCAAAAGGCGGTTGTGCGCCGCAGCGAAACTCTGTTACAGGCGACGCATGACATCGAACGCGCCGCCCTGACCCTGGAGTGACGTGTGCCAACCACGGCACACGACGCCATGCGTACGGCTTTCGCCGTGGCCGCGCTTTTTCTCGCATGCCCTGTTTCGGTCCCGGCTGAACACGCCGCTTGGCGGGCATCGCCTCCGGAGTACTTCATGAATTTTTCCCAGCTTCGGGCCGAATGGTTCCCGAATATTCGCGCCGATATCCTGGCCGGCACGGTCGTGGCGCTCGCGCTGATTCCGGAAGCGATTGCCTTCTCCATCATCGCCGGGGTCGATCCGAAGGTCGGGCTCTATGCCTCCTTCTGCATCGCGGTGGTCATTGCCTTCGCCGGCGGCCGGCCTGCCATGATCTCCGCGGCCACCGGCGCCATGGCGCTGGTGATGGTGACGCTGGTGCGCGACCACGGCCTGCAATACCTGCTGGCCGCCACCATCCTGTGCGGCGTGCTCCAGATGATCGCGGGCGCGCTGAAACTCGGCGTGCTGATGCGCTACGTCTCACGCTCCGTCATGACCGGCTTCGTCAATGCGCTCGCCATCCTGATCTTCCTGGCGCAGTTGCCGGAGCTGATCGGCGTCACCTGGGTGACCTATGTGATCGTCGCCGCGGGGCTTGCCATCATCTACCTGCTGCCGCTGCTGACCAAGGCGGTCCCCTCGCCGCTGGTCGCCATCGTGCTGCTGACGGCAGTGGCGATCTGGTTCGGCCTCGATGTCCGCACCGTGGGCGACATGGGCGAGTTGCCCGCGGACCTGCCGATGTTCCTGCTGCCGGACATCCCCCTGACGCTCGAGACTCTGTGGATCATCCTGCCGACCTCGCTGACGCTCACGGTGGTGGGCCTGTTGGAATCGCTGATGACGGCGCAGATCGTCGATGACCTGACGGATACCGGCTCCAACAAGATCCGCGAGAGCTACGGCCAGGGCGTGGCCAACATCGTCTCCGGCTGCTTCGGCGGCATGGCGGGCTGCGCGATGATCGGGCAGTCCGTCATCAACGTGAAATCCGGTGGCCGCGGCCGGCTGTCCACGCTGTGGGCCGGGCTGTTCCTGCTGTTCCTGATCCTGGTGCTGGGCGACCTGGTGCGGCAGATTCCGATGGGCGCGCTGGTGGCGGTGATGATCATGGTCTCGATCGGCACCTTCTCCTGGAAGTCGCTGTCGGATCTGCGGGTGCATCCGAAAAGCTCCTCCATCGTCATGCTGGCCACTGTCGCCGTGACGGTCGCGACGCATGACCTGGCGCAGGGCGTTCTGGTGGGCGTGCTGCTGTCGGGCATCTTCTTCGCCCGCAAGGTCGCCAACATCTTCCGCATCCGGTCGGAGCTGTCGGCGGACGGCATGCAGCGCACCTATACCGTCACCGGCCAGATCTTCTTCGCCTCCGCGGAGAGCTTCGGCGACGCCTTCGACCTGAAGGAGGCAGTCGAGCGGGTGGTGATCGACGTCTCCGGCGCCCATATCTGGGACCTGACGGCGGTTGCGGCCTTGGACCGTGTGGTGCTGAAGTTCCGCCGCGAGGGGACGGAAGTGACACTTCTGGGCCTGAACGAAGCGAGCGCCACGCTGGTGGACAAGCTCGGCACGCATGACAAGCCGGGCGCCTCCGACGCACCCGCGCTGCATTGAGGGAACGGACACGGCCATGGCGCGAATTCTTGCCTGCACGGATGGCTCGGTCTACGCCGAGAGCATCCTCGACCACGCCGCCTGGGCTTCCGCCCGCATGGGCGGCGCCTCCGTCCGCGTCCTGCACGTGCTGGACCGGGCGACGGCGGATGCGCCGGTGGACCGTAGCGGTGCGCTGGGGGTGAATGCCTCGGAGGAATTGCTGCGCGAATTGGCGGAGCTGGACGCAGCGCGCGGCAAGGTTTCGCTGCGCCGCGCCCGCGCCCTGTTGACGGCGGCGGAAGCGCGGCTGAAGGCGGCCGGCGTGGCGGAGGTCTCCACGGTGCAGCGGCATGGCGCGCTGGTGGATACCGTCGTCGAGTTCGAGAACGAGGCCGACCTGCTGGTGGTCGGCAAGCGGGGGGAGGCGGCGAATTTTGCCGTCGGCCATCTCGGCGCCAACCTCGAACGCGTGCTGCGCTCCAGCAGCCTGCCGGTGCTGGTCGCCTCCCGCGCCTTCAAGCCGATCACACGCTTTGCCATCGCCTATGATGGCGGCCGTTCCGGCCAGTTGGCCGTGGCCTATGCGGCCGGCACAGCCTCGCTCGATGGGCTGGAGTGCCACCTGGTGACGGTGGCGGCGGATGAGGCGGCGGGGCGCGCGCTGCTGGCGGAACCGGCGAAGCAGATGCAGGCCGCCGGCAAGACCGCCACGCTGGTCGTGCTGCGGGGCGATGCCGAGACGGCTATCGCCGAGCATGTCGCCAGCGCCGGCATCGACCTGCTGGTGATGGGCGCCTATGGACATGGCCGGCTGCGCAACATGATCGTCGGCAGCACCACCACGGCGCTGCTGCGCAGCTGCAAGATTCCGGTGCTGGTCTTCCGCTGAGGGTTGCGGCGGCGCCCGGGGACTGGCCCGCGGCGCCGCCCGCCCCGCCTCAGAACTCCAGCAGATTGTCCCGGAACTGGGCGTGGGCGTAGGCGCGCCGGGCCAGGCCGCGCGCCTGCAGGGCGGGCACCAGCCCATCGGCGATCTCGGCCACGCTACGCCGGCTGACATCACCCAGCGACAGCAGGAAGCCATCACCACCCGCCTCCTGCATCGCTTCCGCCATCTGCGAGGCCACCGCATCCGGCGTGCCGGTCAGCTCCACCGAACCCGGGTTGCCGCGATAGGCCAGCATCGCCTGCCGCAGGCTGCGCTTGCCGGCGACGCGCTTGAAATCGTCCAGCGATTGCTGATGGCCATTGGTGTGCAGCTCGAGCTGGTCCACCGGCGTGTCGAGGTCGTAGCGGCCGAAATCGATATTCGTGATCTTGCCGAAATGCGCGAGGAACTGCGGCACCTGCGCCTCGGCCCGCGCCAGGCGCTGGCGGCGGCGCAGCTCGGCTTCCTCCATGGTCTCGCCCAGCGTGGGCGCGACCAGGAACAGGATCTTCACGTGATCCGGGTTGCGGCCCTGCGCCACGGCATGGGCGCGCACATCGTCCCGGTAGGCGCGCATCGCGGCCACGCCCTTGACGCTGGCCACCACCGTATCCGCATGCAGCGCCGCGAAGCGCTTGCCGCGTGCGCTGCCGCCGGCCTGGGCGATGACGGGGCGGCCTTGCACGCAGGGGCCTGAATTCAGCGGGCCGCGGGTGCTGAACCACTTGCCCTGGAAATCCGCCGCATGGACCTTGGTGTGGTCCACCAGCACGCCGCTTTCGGTGTCCGCCAGGATCGCGCCGGGCTCCCAGCTATCCCACAGCGCATTGACGGCGCCCATGTATTCATCGGCCATGTCGTAGCGCAGATCATGTTCCGGCATCCCCGGCATGCCGTAGTTCATCGCGGCGTAGTCGCTGCTGCCGGTCACCATGTTCCAGCCGATGCGGCCTGCCGAAACCTGGTCCAGCGTCGCCACCAGGCGCGCCAGCAGATAGGGCGGATAGGCGAAGGTGGACAGCGTCGGCACGATGCCGATGCGCTGCGTCGCCGCGGCCATCAGCGTTGCGATCACGCTCGGGTCCTGGCGCGGCACGGCGAGCCCGTTGGCCAGGTAGATCTCGCGCGATCCGCCGTAGCTTTCCCCGACATAGGAACTGTCCTCGATCAGCACATAGTCGAAGCAGGCGCGTTCCAGCGCGCGGGCGATGTCGCAGAACAGCTCCGGCACCCGCCAGTCGCGGCCGATCGCGCCGGTCCAGGGCTCGCCCCAGGCCTGCACGGAAGACCCCTGGAGGAACCAGCCGAGATGGAACGGTTGCGTCATGGGCAAGGCCTTCTGCGTGGGGAGGAAGGGCGGTTCAGGCCGCGGCGAGGTTCTCGCGCAGGGTGCGACCGGCATAGGCGGTGCGGAACAGGCCGCGGCGTTGCAGTTCCGGCACCACGAGGCGGCCGAAATCCTCGAACATGCGGGGGAAGACGGTGGGGAACACCACGAAGCCATCGCAGGCGCCGGAGGTGAACCATTCCTCCATCTCGTCCGCGATGCTCTGCGCCGTGCCGACCAGCAGGTTGCGCGGGCGGGCGGCGGCCTCGGCGAAGCTGATGTTCTCCTTCCGCATCAGGGCGAGCACGCGGTCCTGCGATCCGGTGATGCCCTGGTTGCCCTGCGCCGCGGCCACCGCCTCCGCCGTCCGGTGCCGTGACAGATCGGCGCCGAGCAGGGCGGAGTGCAACATGGTCTGCGCCTCCGGCTCGATCAGCGATTGCAGATAGGCGGCCTTCTCCCGCGCGATGGAGGGTGTTTCGCCCAGCACCACGGCGCAGCCGGGCAGCACCCGGCACTCATCGGGCGCGCGGCCGCGTGCCTGCATGCGGGCGTGGATGTCGCGGCGGAAGGCAATGGCATCCGCCTTGCTGTGCGGCGTGCAGAACACCGCCTCCGCCCAGCGCGCCGCGAATTCCCGCCCGCGATCCGAGGCCCCGGCCTGCAGGAACACCGGCCTTCCCTGCGGCGTGCGCGGAATGCTGAGCGGGCCGCGCGTGCTGACCGTCCGGCCCTGGTAATTGGCGTAGCGCACCTTTGCCGGGTCGATGAACACGCCGGCCGCCTGATCCATCACGAAGGCATCCTCGTCCCAGCACTCCCACAGCGCGCTGCACGCCTCCAGCACCTCATCCGCATGGTCGTAGCGATCCTCCTTCGCCGGGATGCCCTGCATGCCGAGGTTGCGCGCCTCGAGATCGGTGGCGGAGGTGACGATGTTCCACGCCGCGCGCCCGCCGCTCAGCATGTCGAGCGAGGCCAGGCTGCGCGCCAAATGGTAGGGGTGCAGGAAGGTGGTGGACAGCGTGGCGCCCAGGCCGAGATGCCGCGTGACGCGGCCCATCAGCGGCAGCACCATCATCGGGTCGAGGTAGCTGATCTGCCCGCCCTTGCGCAGATAGGCGTCGAAATTGCCGCCGTGAATATCCGGCAGGCCGAGCAGATCGGCGAAGAAGCAGGCGTCGAAGCAGGCTTCCTCCAAAACGCGGGCGATGTGCTCGTAGCGTTCGGGGGTGAAGATGTCGTGCAGCGCGGCCTCGGGGTGCCGCCAGCCGCCGGGGTGGTTCGCGGTCGGGCCCGTCTTGAGATAGGCGACCAGATGCATCCGCCGCTGCGTCACGGTGCGTGGCAATCCTCATCAAAGGTAGCGCGGGCGGCGGAACGGAGCATGCAACCTCCACAAGCGGCGGGCGGTCGGCCGTAGGATTGTTCTGGCGCTTGGCGCCACCATGGCGGGGCTGCCCTTGCCGCGCAAGGCGGGGCTACCGCACCGCAGCGTTTCAAAGCAGTGTGATGGCGTGACGTGGAGGGATGGGATTCGGATGTCGGGATCGGTGCTGGTGCTGGGGGCTGGCATGGTGGGCGTCTCGGTCGCGCTGCATCTGCAACGGCGCGGGCGGGACGTGGTGCTGGTGGACCGGCAGGAGCCGGGCGAGGGGGCCAGCTTCGGCAATGGCGGGCTGATCCAGCGGGAGGCGGTGTTCCCGCACCCCTTCCCGCGCAAGCTGTCCGAAATCCTGCGGATTGCGCGCAACCGGTCGGTGGACGCGGTGTACCACCCGACGGCGCTGCCGGGCCTGGCCGCGCCGCTACTGCGCTACTGGTGGCATTCCTCGCCGGAGCGCTACGCACAGGCCGCCGCCGCCCATGCGGCGCTGATCGCGACTTGCCTCGATGAGCATCTGGCCCTGGCGCGCGGTACGGCGGCGATGGCGCTGCTGCGGCCGATCGGCTGGATGCGCCTTTATGCCACGCCCGAAAGCATGCAAGCGGCATTGGCGGAGGCGGAGCGTGCGCAGCGCCAGCATGGGGTGAATTTCGCCGCCCTGGACAGCGCCGCGCTGGCGGCGGCGGAGCCGCATCTGCTGCTGCCGCGCGAAGGCGCGATCCATTGGACCGACCCGCTTTCGGTCAGCGACCCGCAGGCGCTGACATTGGCCTATGCCGCGCTGTTCAACGAGGCAGGTGGCAGCTTCACGCGTGGCGATGCGGCCACGCTGGAACGCCACGGCGCCGGCTGGCGCGTGACCACGCCGCAGGGGGCGGTGGAGGCTGCGGAGGTGGTGGTCGCGCTCGGTGCCGGGGCAGGGGCGCTGACGCAGCGCTTCGGCTATGCGCCGCCGCTATTCGGCAAGCGCGGCTACCACATGCACTACCGGCTGCGCGGTAATGCGGTGCTGAACCGGCCCGTGCTCGATACGCAGAGCGGCTTCCTGCTGGCACCGATGCGCGCCGGCGTGCGGCTGACCACCGGCGCAGAATTCGCCGTGGCCGATGCCGCGCCGACGCCCGTGCAACTCGCCCGCGCCGAGCCGCTGGCGCAGCGCCTGCTGCCGCTCGGTGAACGCGTCGATGCCAAGCCGTGGATGGGCGTGCGGCCCTGCACGCCGGATATGCTGCCGGTGATCGGCAAGCTGCCCGGCCAGGCTGGCGCCTGGTGCGCCTTCGGCCACGCGCATCAGGGCCTGACGCTGGGGCCGACCACCGGAAGGCTGCTGGCAGAGATGATGACCGGGGAGGCGCCCTTCCTGCCGCCCGAGCCGTACCGGCCCGAGCGGTTCGGGTAAGTAAGCGCCATTGAGCGCGACCTGCGCCCGCCGCTTATGCGTCGCGCCGAAGGCGCGCCTTCGGCGCGACGTAGCCAAGCCCGCGGATGCGGGTGCCGGCGATTGGGGGCGGATCAGTTACGATCCGCTTGAACCGATCTCAGTTCTTCTCGATGTTCCAGAACACCATGACCGGCGCATTCAGCACGCCCTGCACATTGGCGCGCCGCGCATAGGGCTGGTCCACCTGGCCGAGCACGCGATAGGGCTGCATCTCCGCCAGCCGCCGGTGCAGCGCCTCCAGCGCCGCATCGCGCGGCGGGCCTTCCGCGGAATCGAGGAAGGCGGTGCGCAGGCGCTCGGCTTCCTCGTCGCAGGGCCAGCCGGACCAGTTGCGGCCGTCGCAGGCCATGTTGGTGCCGATATTGGTCAGCGGATGCTGCATGGTGGCGCCGGAGGCATAGGTGACGAACAGGTTCCAGCCGCCCTGGTCCGGCGGGTCCTTGCGCGGCTGGCGGGAGACGACCGTGCCCCAGTCATTCACCTGCAGGTCGATATTCATGCCGATCTGCCGCAGGTTCGAGGCGACGACCTCCGCCATCCGGCCGATCGGCGCGATGTCGGTGCTGGTGATGAAGACGATGCGTTCGCCGCGATAGCCGGATTCCTGCAGCAGCGAACGCGCGCGTTCCAGGTTCGGCGTGCGGAGGCCGTCTGTGCCCGCCTCGGTGCCGAGCGGCGTGCCGCAAATGAAATAGGCCTGGCAGCGCCGCCACCATTGCTCATCGCCCCAGCCGCCGGCCATCACCTCACCCTGGTCGGTCGCCAGCGCGAGCGCCATGCGGGCGCGTGGGTCGTTGAAGGGTGGGTGCAGGCTGTTCGGCCGCAGCATGCCCTGGTTGCCCAGCGCGTTCAGCCGTTCCACGCGCACATCGCGCCGGCGCGACACCACAGGCAGCAGGTCCAGCGCCGGCTGTTCCCAGATATCCACCTCACCGGTCTGCAAGGCCGCCGCCGCCGTCGCGGCATCCGGCATGATGTGCCATTCGACGCGATCGAGCTTCACCACGCGCCCGCCGGCCAGGCCACTGGGCGGCTCCGCGCGCGGCACGTAATCCGCATTGCGGTCATAGACCACGCGCTGGCCGGACAGCCACTGGTCGCGGTTGAAGCGGAAGGGGCCGGAGCCGATGGTGGCGGTGATCGGCCGCGACGGATCGCTGCTGGCATCGGCCTCCCGCATGATGGCCGGGATCTGCCCGACGGCGGAGCCGAGCGCCTGGGCGACGAAGCCATGCGGGCGCGTCAGCCGCATCTCGAAGGTCTTGTCGTCCACCGCATCGAGCGAGGCGACGCGCGCGCCGAGATGGCTGCCCACCACGTCGCGTGCCATCCAGCGGCGCAGGCTGGCGATCACGTCGCGCGTCGAGACCGGCTGGCCATCATGGAAGCGCAGACCGTCGCGCAGCGTGAAGCGCCAGACCAGGCCGTCATCGCTGGTGGTGAAGGACTGCAGCATCTGCGGATGCGGCCGCAATTCGGAATCCCAGGCGAACAGCGTCTCATAGATCATCAACCCATGCATGCGGGTGATGACGACGGAGACGGCGACGGGATCGAGCGTGCGGAGATCCGCATGCGGCACCACTCGCAACACGCGGGCCGGGTCCTGCGCCTGGGCCGTGGTGGCGCCGAGCAGCAGCGCAGCCGCGGCCACGGCGCCCTTGAGGATCGAGGTGGTCATGCGCGTGCTCCGCTTGTCAGACACGATGAAACACAAGCACGCGGCTGCGATTGGTGACAAGCCGCAGCACGCCAGGCGCTTCCAGCCGCAGGCAGGCACGGCTCGGCCAGGGCGCGGCGCCAATCGGCATCAGCGCGCGCGTGGCATCCAGCGGGGTCAGCACCGCCTGGCGATGCAGCGGGCCGGCGCCCGTGGCGCAACGACCTGTGCCATCCGGCGCGATGGTAATGAGCAATTCGGCATGCTGTGCCGCGGCCCGCCAGGTGCCGGCGAATTCCGCCGAAAGTGGCGCAGGCTGCGCCGGATGAAATTGCCGTGACGCATGGCCGATCTCGCCGCGGATGCCAGCGCCATCCCGCCGCAGGCTGATCGGCAGGTAGGGCGAGAGCGAAATCGCCTCGCCCGGCTGCGCGCCGGCATACAGCGCCTCCGTCGCGCCAAGGAAGGTCAGCGCGCCGGCGCGGTGTTCGATCCAGGCGGGGCCGGTGTCCTCGACGAACAGACCCTCGGGCAGCAGCGCGGGCGCGCGCGCCGGCAACTCCAGGCCGAGCAGCGCCCCCATCACGCGCAGCGCCGGCAGCATCGGCTCCGTCTCCTCCCGGTTCGAGAGCAGGATCACGCCGGCGCCGCTGTCGGGGTCGATCAGGAAGTGGTTCTTGTGGCCGGGCAGGCTGCCGCCATGGCCGATCAGGCGGTGGCCGCCGATCTCGGCCAGGGCGAGGCCCAGCCCGTAGAAGGTGGGGCGCCCATCCGCCAGCGGCGCCGGCGCCGCCAGCCGGGCCAGCACATCCCCCGCCGGGCCTTCGCCGCGCAGCAGCGCGCGCAGCCAGGTGGCGAGGTCGCGCGCGCTGCCGGTGAGCGCGCCGGAAGCCGAGAGCGCCATGCCGTAGCTGCCGGCGTGCCAGCCCTCCTGCGGCGCGGACCGCCAATAGCCATCCGCGAGGCCGGGCAGCGGCCGGTCCCAGGCGGCGGGAAAGCGGAAGCCGGTGCCGAGCGCCGCGTTCAGCGCGCCCTCCACCCATTCACCAAAGACTGCGCCCTGCCGCGCCATGACCTGTTCCACCAGCCGGTAGCCGGTGTTGCTGTAGGACACCTCCGTCCCCGGCGGCGTGTCCAGCCCCGGCAGCGTGGCGGTGAAGGCATCCAGCGCGGCATTGTCGAGCGCGGTGGTGTAGGGCACGCCGCACAGGCCGTAGCATTGCATCAGATCGGGCAGGCCGCCCGTCATGCCCAGCGCGCGCCAGGCCGGCACGCCGGCCAGCGCCTCCGGCAACCCCGGCAGCAGCGCACCGAGCGACGCCGAGACATCCAGCCCGTGATTCAGCGCGAAGGCGCAGAAGACATGCTTGGTGAGGGAGGCGTAGCGCGTCGGTGTCGCCGCGGTGAAGGGAATGCCATGCGCCAGGCTGGCGAGGCCGCCGGCGAACTCGCCACGGATGCCGTCCCGGTCGAACAGCAGCACGGCGCCGCCGGGCTGGTCGGCGGGCCAGGCCTGCGTGATCGCCTTGGCCTCGGCGGCGGCCTTTGTCCAATCCGGCATCCTGCTCTCCCCCATGCGTGCGGCCGCAGGGTGGCGCCAACCGGCGCGGTCCTTCAAGGCAGGTAGGCGCCGCCGCTGATATGCAGGGACTGCCCGGTGATGAAGCGGCTGGCCGGCAGGCAGAGATGCAGCACCATCGCCGCAACCTCCTCCACCTGCCCCTCGCCACCCGTCAGCACCCGCGCGCCGCCTGCCGGGGAGGGGGGCTCGCCCGCCGTTGCGCTGCGTGGCCCGCCGATCTTGCCGGGCACCACGCAGTTGACGGTGATGCCCTGGCCGCCGAATTCCACCGCCAGCGCCTTGGTCAGCCCGACCAGCCCGGCCTTGGCGGTGCTGACATGCGCGCGCTGATGCGCGCCGATATGGCCGGTGACGCCGCCCATGTTGATGATTCGCCCGGCGCCGGCCGCGACCATGTGCGGCAGCGCGGCGCGGGAGCAGAGGAAGGCGCCATCGAGGATGATGGAAACCACGCGCCGCCATTCCGCCAGCTCCATCTCCAGGAAGGGGGCGAGGGCGCGATCGGCGGCGTTGTTCACCAGGATGTCCAGCCGGCCGAATTCGGCGACCGTCCTGGCCACCATCGCCGCGACCTGTTCCTCCGCCGTCACATCCGCCTGGACGGCCAAGGCGCGGCCGCCGGCGGCGCGGATTTCCGCGGCCACCGCCTCGACTTCGGCCATGTTGGTGCGGGTGTTGACCACCACGGCGGCCCCGGCACCGGCCAGCGCCAGCGCCGTGGCGCGCCCGTTGCGGCGCGCGGCGCCGGTGACCAGGGCCACTTTTCCGGCCAGCAGACCCTCGTGCATCGCCATCGCCCGCTCCTCCCGCCCGGCCTCGGTGCCGGCCGGGCTGGGATAGCATCGGGCAGGCACCGCGCGCAGGCCGGTGCTTTCCGGTTGTTCCGCGCAGCGGAATCCGGTGGGATGCATCCGGGATGGCGGAAGGGGGTTTCATGGCATCGGCACAGCAAGCCCCGGCCGAGGCGGGCGCCAATGTGGTGGGCCGCACCGTGGCGCTGCTGCGTGGCTTCGCGGAGGCCGGGCAGAGCGTGTCCATCAAGGAATTGTCCACCCGTCTCGGCCTGCCGCCGAGCACGCTGCACCGCCTGCTGGAGCAGCTTCTGGCCGCCGGCATGGTGGAACGCGCCCCGCGCCGGCGCTACCGCGTAAGCGCCGAATTCAGCCGCATCGGCGCGCTGGCCGCCCGCAAGACCGGCGTGCTGGAACTCGCCCGCCCGGTGCTGGAGGAGGTGGCGCGGGAGACCACGGAGACCTGCCTGCTGGGCATGCTGCTGCCGCAGACGCTGAGCATGATGTTCATCGACAAGGCGACCTCGCCCCTGCCGTTGCCCTATGAGGTGCGGATGCACCGCGCGCGGTCGCTGCTATGGGGTGCCACCGGGCTCGGCATGCTGGCCTGGCTCGACCCTGCCCAGGTGGAGCGCATCCTGCAGCGCGGCGAGGCCTCGCCGGTCGATGGCCAGGCGCCGCCGGAGCCGGGCCGCCTGGCGGCGCGCCTCGCAGAGATTCGGGCGCGCGGCTATGCGATGACGCGGGGCGAGCAGACCCAGGGCGCGGTGGGCATGGCCGCGCCGGTCTTCGGCGCCCGCAACCAGGTGGTGGCGGATCTCTGCCTGACCCTGCCGCAGCCGCGTTTCGGCCCGGATGACGAGGCACGCTTCGCCGGGCTGCTGACGCAGCGCGCCGCCTATCTGTCCCGCATGATGGGCCACCTGCCCGGATGAGGCGCAGGGCCGGATTCCGCTGGGCGGAATCCCGCGCCAACGCGGCGTTGCGACCGGCGCTCGCCCCGCCCTAGCCTTCGCATTGTCCTGTTGATGGAGTGCCCGATGCCCGAGCCGCGCCTGCCGCTGTCCCGTTTCCGGGTGCTGGACCTCACCGCCCATCGCGCCGGCCCGACCTGCGCGCGGCAACTGGCGGATTGGGGCGCCGATGTCATCAAGATCGAGCCGCCGGCGGCGCTGGATGACGAGCCGGGCGGCGGGCTGATCGGCAAGCGGCATGGCTCGGATTTCCAGAACCTGCACCGCAACAAGCGCAGCCTGACGCTCAACCTGAAGCAGGCCGAGGGCAAGGCCATCTTCTTCAAGCTGGTCGAGACCGCCGATGTGGTGCTGGAGAATTACCGCTCCGACGTGAAGACCCGCCTCGGCGTGGATTACGAGGCCTGCCGCAAGGTCAATCCGCGCATCGTCTATGGCTCCATCGCCGGCTTCGGCCAGGACGGCCCCTATGCGACGCGGCCGGGTGTGGACCAGATCGCGCAGGGGATGGGCGGGCTGATGTCCATCACCGGGCTGCCGGGGCAGGGGCCGGTGCGCGTCGGCATCCCGATCGCGGACCTCACCTCCGGCCATTTCCTGGCGCAGGGCGTGCTGATCGCGCTGCTGGACCGGGAACATACCGGCGTCGGGCAGTGGGTGCATACCTCGCTGCTGGAAGCGCAGATCGCCATGCTGGATTTCCAGGGCAGCCGCTGGCTGATGGACAAGGAAGTGCCCGCCCAGGCCGGCAACGACCACCCGACCAGCACGCCGACCGGCGTGTTCCCGACCACCGACGGCACGGTGAACATCGCCGCCGCCGGAGACCGGCTGTACCGCCGGCTATGCGAGGCGCTGGGCCGGCCGGACCTGATCGCGCATCCGGATTTCAATGATACCGGCAAGCGCCGCAAGAACCGCGTGGCGCTGAACCAGGCGATTGCCGAGATCACCGCGAAGATGTCGAGCGCCGAGGTGGTGGCGCTGCTGACCAAGGCGGGCGTGCCGAGCGGGCCGATCTACAGCATCGACCAGACCTTCGGCGATCCGCAGGTGCAGCATCTCGGCATCGCGAAGCAGGTGGAACATGCGAGCCTCGGCACGCTTGGCGTGGTGGGCCAGCCGATCAACCTTTCCGCCGCGCCGCAGCCCGCGACGTTGCGGATGCCGACGCCGGAACTGGGCGAGCACAGTGAAGCGCTGTTGACGGAACTGGGCTACGACGCCGACGCCATCGCCCAGCTTCGCACGCAGAACGTGATCTGAGGGAGTGCCGGCGATGACGGGACGCATGCTGTCCGAGAAGACGGGCGGGATCGGCTGGATGACCTTCAGCAATCCCACCAAGCGCAACGCGATGTCGCTGGAGATGTGGGGCGCCATGGAGGCGATCCTGCTGGATTTCCAGGCCGACCCTGCGATCCGCGTCGTGGTGATGCAGGGCGAGGGCGACAAGGCTTTCGTCTCCGGCGCCGATATCTCGCAGTTCGAGAAGAACCGCAGCGATGCCGCCGCCGCCGCCGCCTATTCCGCCGTGTCGGACAGTGCGCGCGCCGCGCTGAACGCGCTCGACAAGCCGCTGATCGCGCTGATCCGCGGCTTCTGCATGGGCGGCGGGCTGGGCATCGCCATGGCGGCGGATCTTCGCTTCGCGGCATCCGATGCGAAGTTCGGCATTCCCGCCGCCAATCTCGGCATCGCCTATGCACATGACAGCCTGCGGCGGTTGGTCGGGCTGGTGGGGCCGGCGGCGGCGAAGGACATCCTGTTCTCAGCCCGCAGGCTGGAGGCGGAGGAGGCGCTGCGCCTCGGCCTGATCAACCGCATCTGCGCGCCCGAGACGCTGGAGGCGGAGGTGCGCGCCTATGCCGAGGCCGTTGCGCAGAAGGCGCCGCTGTCGGTGCGCGCCTCCAAGGCCATCGTGAATGAGCTGATGAAGCCCGAAAGCGCGCAGGACGCCGCGATGATGCGCGGCCATGTCGAGACCTGCTTCAACAGCGCCGACTACACCGAGGGCCGCCGCGCCTTCATGGAAAAGCGCACCCCCGTGTTCCAGGGAAGCTGATGGCGCCGATTCCGCCCGACATGGCCGCACTCGGCGCCACGCCGGCGGCGATCGAGGCGCATGTCGAAGGGTTGGCGCGGCGCGTCGAGACACCCTGCGGCGAGGGCGGCCTGGTCTGGCGCAGCTGGGGTGCCGGTAAATCGCATCGGGGCAGGCCGCTGGTGCTGCTGCATGGCGGCTATGGCGGCTGGAGCCACTGGATCCGCAACGTGCTGCCGCTGTCGCGCGACCGCCAGGTGCTGGCGGTGGATCTGCCGGGCCTCGGTGAATCCGCCATGCCGCCGGCGCCGGAGGATCCGCAGGCGATGGCCGCCATCGTGGTGGCGGGGCTGCACCGCCTGCTGCCGGACGGCGGGGAAATCGACCTGGTGGGATTCTCCTTCGGCGGCGTGCTGGGCGGGCCGGTGGCGGTGCAGCTGGGCGGCCGGCTGCGGCGCTTCGTCATCGTCGGCTCCAACGGGCTCGGCCTGGCGCGCGCACCGATGGCGCCGATGGGGTCCTGGCGCCGCCAGCCGGACCGCGCCGCGCGGCTCGCCGTGCACCAGCGGACGCTGGAGGTGCTGATGTTCGCCGATGCCGCGCGCATCGACCCGCTGGCGCTGCATCTGCAGGAACGCAATGCGGAAGCCGGACGCGTCCGCAGCCCGGAGATCAGCCGCACGGACATCCTGGCCCGCAGCCTGCCCCCCCTGCGCGGACGGCTCGCCGCGATCTGGGGCGGCGAGGACAATATCGGCCGCGGCGCCATCGCCGCGCGGCGCGATGTGCTGCGCGCAGCCGACCCGGAGATCCCCTTCCACACCATCCCCGGCGCCGGGCACTGGGTGAGCTACGAGGCGGCGGAGGCGTTCAACACCACGCTGGCTGAAATGCTCGGCTGAACCACCAATGGCCAGCCCCCGCTGGCGCAACGTAAAGGAGAGATCGCGATGGCCATCCCGACCCGCCTTGCAGCCTGCGGCTTTGCGCTGCTGCTCTCCGCCACGCCGCTGCATGCCGCCGAGCTTCGCATCGGCCTGGCCGCGCCGCCGACCTCGCTCGATCCGCATTTCCACAACAACGGCGTCAACAATTCCCAGGCGCGCCATGTCTTCGATTCCCTGACGCATCAGGACGCCAACCAGCAGATCACGCCGGGGCTCGCGGAAAGCTGGCGGCTGGTGGATGACACGACCTGGGAATTCAAGCTGCGCCAGGGTGTCACCTTCCACGACGGCTCGCCCTTCACCGCCGATGATGTCGCCTTCTCATTGGAACGCGCACCCAGGGTGCCGGGCAGCCCGAGCTCCTTCGGCACCTTCACCAAGCAGATCAAGAGCTGGACCATCGTCGATCCGCACACCATCCGCCTGCACACGGATGGTCCTTCGCCGCTGCTGGCGATCGACCTCAGCTCGGTTGCCATCATCTCCCGCAAGCATGGCGAAACGGCGACCACGGCGGATTACCAGGCGGTGCGCGCGGCGATCGGTACCGGCCCCTACCGGCTGGTGGAACACCGCCCGAGCGACCGCATGATCTATGAGCGCAACCCGAATTACTGGGGCGGCGTGGAGCCGTGGGAACGGGTGACCTTCCGCATCATCACGCTCGGCCCGGCGCGTGTCGCTGCCATGCTCTCCGGCGATGTGGACATGATCAACGAGGTGCCGAGCACCGACATGGAAAGGCTGCGGCGGCAATCCAACATCCGGCTGTGGTCGGGTGCCACCAACCGCATGACCTTCCTGTCCGTCGATGTGCACAACGCCGTGCCGATCCCGGGCAATGCCAGCGACAATGCCGGCAACCCGCTGCCGCGCAACCCGATGCAGGATCTGCGCGTGCGCCAGGCGCTGTCACTGGCCATTGATCGCGACATCATCGTCGACCGGGTGAATGAGGGGGAGGCGGTGCGCGCCAACCAGCTCGTGCCCGAGGGCTTTTTCGGCTACAACCCCGCCATCCAGCCGGAGACGCCGGACCCCGCCCGCGCCCGCCGCCTGCTGGCGGAAGCCGGCTATCCGGAGGGTTTCCGGATAGTGCTGCACACCAGCAACGACCGCATCGTGAACGCCACGCGCACCGTGCAGGCGGTGGCGCAGATGTGGGGCCGCATCGGCATCCGCGTGGCGGTGGAGGCGATGCCGCACACCGTCTATTCCGGCCGTACCGCGCGCAACGAGCTGTCGCACATGCTGCATAGCTGGGGCGCCGGGACGGGGGAGGCGGCGGGCACCTTCGTCGGCATCGTGCATACGCGCGGCGGCGCCTATGGCGGCTCCAACCGCGGCCGCTTTTCGGACCCGCAGGTGGATGCGGCGATCCGCCAGGCGCTGGTGACGGTGGATGACGACCGCCGCCGCGCCATCCTGCAGGAGACGATGGTGAAGGTGATGGACAGCCGCGCCATCCTGCCGCTGGTCTTCTGGGTCTCCACCTGGGCGACGACGCCCGACCTTGTCTACACGCCGCAGGCCAACCAGGCGACGCTCGCCACAGCCACACGGCGCGCGCAGTGAGTACCTCGCTTTGCGACCTGCCGGCGGTGGAGCTCCGCCGGCTGATCGGTACGCGCCGCATCTCCCCGGTGGAGCTGCTGCAGGATTGCCTGCGGCGGATCGAGGCGGTGAACCCCGCGGTGAATGCCGTGGTCGCGCTGGATGCCGAGGGCGGCATGCGCGCGGCGCGGGAGGCCGAGGCGCAGGTGATGCGCGGCGACAAGCTCGGCGCGCTGCACGGGCTGCCGATCGGCATCAAGGATCTGAACGACACGGCGGGGCTTCGCACCACCTATGGCTCGCCGATGTTCCGTGACCATGTGCCGGAACGCGATGAGCGCATGGTGGCGGCGCTGCGCGGCGCGGGCGGCATCATCCTGGCCAAGACGAACACGCCGGAATTCGGCACCGGCGGCAACACCATCAATGATGTGTACGGCGCCACCGGCAATGCCTTCGACCCGGCGCTGTCCTGCGCCGGATCCTCCGGCGGATCGGGCGTGGCGCTGGCGACCTCGATGCTGCCGCTCTGCACCGGCTCCGACACCGGCGGGTCGCTGCGCAAGCCGGCGGCGTGGTCCGGCGTGGTGGGGTTCCGGCCGACCCCGGGGCTGGTCGCCTCCGAACGCCGGCGGCTCGGCTGGTCGGTGCTGTCCGTGCAGGGGCCGATGGGGCGCAACGTGGCGGATACCGCGCTGCTGCTCGGCGCCATGGCGAGCAGCGACAGCCGCGACCCCATGGCCGGGCCGCAGGCCGATTCCCTGGCACTGCGGCGGCCGCTGGATTTGTCCTCCCTGCGGGTGGCGATCTCCGCCGATCTCGGCTTCGCCCCGGTGGCGCCCAGCATCCGCCGGATATTCCGGGCGCGCATGGATGCGGTGGCGGGCGCCTTCGCGGCCTGCGTGGAGGAAGACCCGGACATGGCGGGCATCGACCGCGCCTATCGCGTGATCCGCTGCACCAATTTCCTGGCTGCCTTCCGCAAATACCATGAGCGTGATCCGCAATTGCTGGGCGGCAATACCCGCAGCAATTACGAGGAGGGGCTGCGCTACAGCCTGTCCGACCTGGCGGAGGCGCATGCGGAACAGACGCGCATCTACCGGGCCTTTCAGGATTTCTTCACCCGCCACGACCTGCTGCTGCTGCCCTGCCAGGCGCTGACGCCCTTCCCCAAGCAGCTTCCCTACCCGACGGAGATGGAGGGCATGCCGCTGGAGGGTTATTTCGCCACCTCCGGCATCACCTACGGCATCTCCATGACTGGCCACCCCGCCATCTGCATCCCCTGCGGACGGGATGAGAAGGGCATGCCCTTCGGCCTGCAGGTGGTCGGCCCGCGCGGCGCGGATGGCTTCACGCTGGATGCGGCGCAGGCGCTGGAGGCGCATTTCGCCGGCCTGCCGGACCTCGCCCGGCCGATCCCGGACCTGGCGCGGCTGGCTGGCGGGGGGTGAGGGGCGCGGTGCCTGGCCGATCCTGAGGGTATCGATCCCGGGGCCGTAGCCCGGGCCCAGTCCCCGCGCGCCGTTGCGGTCGCGGAGGCTTGCGCGACGTTCCGGCTTGCGCGACCCGGGCCGGGTGCGCCATGGCAGGGCTGCGACGGCGCAGGACAGGAATTGGGGCAGGATGGTGACCACGCAGCAGATCTCGGCCGCCGACGTGCTGCTCGATCTGGACGCCGGCAGCAAGCGCCGGGTGCTGGAGGCGCTGTCCGCCGAGGCCGCCCGGCGCAGCGGCCGCCCGCCGGAAGACATCCTGGCCGCGTTGCAGGCGCGGGAGGCGCTGGGCTCCACCGCGCTCGGACGCGGCGTGGCGCTGCCGCATGCGCGGCTGGAGGGGGACCACCCCCCGCTGATGCTGTTCGCCCGCCTGGCCAGGCCCATCGACTACGAGGCGCGGGACGAGGAACCGGTGGACCTGGTGATCCTGGTGCTGTGGCCGGAAGCGGCGCCGGAGGGTTTCCTGCCCACCTTGGCCGCCACCTGCCGGCCGCTGCGCGCGCCTGCTGCCCTGCGCCGCCTGCGGGCCGCGACCTCGGCTGAGGAGGTGGTGGCGGTGCTGACGCGCTACGGCACGGCGGAAAGCGATTCCGAGGACGATCGGTGAGCTTCCGGCATGCCTGACGCCCTGCTTCTGGTCTCCCTGGTCGGCCTGCCCTTCGCGGCTGCCCTCATCGCGGGCCTGCTGCCCTCTGCCTCCCGCAACCTGGCGGCGGGGCTGGCGGGCGGCGTGTCGCTGGTGTGCCTGGCGCTGGTCTGGGCGGCCTATCCCACCGTCTCGGCGGGGGGCGTGCTGCGGGCGGAATTCGCCTGGATGCCCACGCTCGGCCTGAACATGGTGTTGCGGATCGACGGCTTCGCCTGGCTGTTCACCGGGCTGATCAGCGGCATCGGCGCGCTGGTGGTGCTGTATGCGCGCTACTACATGTCGGCCGAGGACCCGGTGCCGCGCTTCTTCTCCTTCCTGCTCGCCTTCATGGGGGCGATGACGGGGGTGGTGATCTCGGGCAACCTGATCCAGCTCGCCTTCTTCTGGGAGCTGACCAGCCTCTTTTCCTTCCTGCTGATCGGCTATTGGCACCATAGCGCCGCGGCGCGGGATGGCGCGCGCATGGCGCTGACCATCACGGCCACCGGCGGCCTCGCGCTGTTCGGCGGCGTGCTGGTGCTGGGCCACATCGTCGGCAGCTACGACCTGGATGTGGTGCTGGCCTCCGGCGATCTGATCCGGGAGCATCCGCTGTACCTGGTCGCGCTGGTGCTGGTACTGCTCGGCGCGCTGACCAAAAGCGCGCAGTTCCCGTTCCATTTCTGGCTGCCGCACGCCATGGCGGCGCCGACGCCGGTTTCCGCCTATCTGCATTCGGCAACCCTGGTGAAGGCCGGCGTCTTCCTGATGGCGCGGCTCTGGCCGGTGCTGTCGGGGACCGATGAATGGTTCCTGCTGGTCGGCGGCGCCGGGCTGATCACCATGCTGATGGCCGCCTACATCGCCATCTTCCAGAACGACCTGAAGGGCCTGCTGGCCTATTCCACCATCAGCCATCTCGGGCTGATCACGCTGCTGCTGGGCCTGAACAGCGAATTGGCGCTGGTCGCCGCCGTGTTCCACATCATGAACCATGCGGCCTTCAAGGCCTCCCTGTTCATGGCGGCCGGCATCATCGACCATGAGACCGGCACGCGTGACATCCGCCGCCTGTCCGGCCTCAACCGTTCCATGCCCTTCACCGCCAGACTGGCGCTGGTGGCCGCCGCGGCGATGGCCGGCGTGCCGCTGCTGAACGGCTTCCTGTCCAAGGAGATGTTCTTCGCCGAGGCGCTGACGGCGGAGACGCAGATGCACGGGCTGCTCAACATCCTGCCCTTCGCCGCGATGCTGGCGAGCGCCTTCGCGGTCGCTTATTCGCTGCGCTTCATCCATGGCGCGTTCTTCGGCCCGGACCCTGTGGACCTGCCGCGCAAGCCGCATGAGCCGGAAACCTGGATGCGCTTCCCGGTCGAGATCCTGGTGCTGACCTGCATCGTGGTGGGTATCCTGCCGGCCGCGACGGTCGGGCCGTTCCTGGCGGTGGCCGTGCAATCCGTGCTGGGCGAAAACGTGCCCTATTACAGCCTGGCCGTCTGGCACGGCTTCAACCTGCCGCTGCTGATGAGCGTGGTGGCGCTGGCGCTGGGTGTCGCGCTGTACATGCTGCTGGCCACCCGGTTGCGGCGGGGGCTCGACTGGCCGCCGCTGTTCCGCGGGCTGGAGGCGCGGCGGATCTTCGACCGGGTGATGGTCTTCCTGTCCTGGCGCATGGCACGGCGGCTGGAGCTGATCTTCGGCACGAGGCGACTGCAACCGCAGCTCCGGCTGATCGTCGGCGCTGGCATCATCGCTGGCGCCGCGGCGATCTGGGCGGGCGGCATCGGGCCGGGCAATCTGGGCGCCAGCCCGGTGGACCCGGTGCTGGCGCTGGTCTGGGTGGTGGGCGCGGCGTGTGCCATCGGCGCCGCCTGGCAGGCCAAGTTCCACCGGCTGGCGGCGCTGATCCTGCTCGGCGGGGCCGGGCTGGTGGTCTGCGTCACCTTCGTCTGGTTCTCCGCCCCCGACCTCGCGCTCACGCAATTGACGGTGGAGGTGGTGACCACGGTGCTGCTGCTGCTCGGCCTGCGCTGGCTGCCGAAGCGCCTGCCGGATGCCAAGGGGGTGGCGGGCGGCGTGGAAGGCGGGACGGAGGTGATGACCCTCGGCCGCCGCATCCGCGACCTGGCGCTTGCGGTGGGGGCCGGCGGCGGGCTGGCGGCGCTGTCCTACGCCGTGATGGTCCGCACGCCGCCCGACCTGCTGGCGCTGGATTTCCTGGCGCGGGCCTATTCGGAGGGCGGCGGCACCAATGCGGTGAATGTCATCCTGGTGGATTTCCGCGGCTTCGACACGCTGGGCGAAATCTTCGTGGTCGCCGCCGTGGCGCTGACCACCTTCGCCCTGCTGCGCCGCTTCCGCCCGGCGGCGGATAGCGTGGAGGTGCCGGAACAACAGCGCGACCAGGGCGATGGCGCCGCGGGCGCCGTGATGACCGGCAACGGGGAGTGGCGACCGGGGTCCGATTGGCTGCTGCTGCCCTTCACGCTGACCCGGCTGCTGTTTCCAGTGATGCTGGTGGTCGCCGTGTTCCTGCTGCTGCGCGGGCATGATCTGGCGGGCGGCGGCTTCGCAGCCGGCATGGTCGTGGCGATCGCCATCATCCTGCAATACATGATCGGCGGCACGGATTGGACCGAGGACCGGCTGCGGCTACGGCCGCCGCTGTGGCTTGGCGGCGGGTTGCTGATTGCGGCGGGAACGGGGCTGGGCGCCTGGCTGTTCGGGCGGCCCTTCATGACCTCCTACTTCGCCTATGCCGAACTGCCGCTGATCGGCCAGGTGCCGACCGCGAGCGCGCTGATCTTCGATATCGGCGTGTTCATGCTGGTGGTGGGGGCGACGCTGCTGATGCTGGTGGCGCTGGCGCACCAATCCGTGCGCGCGCATCGCGCGGCGCCGCCGCGCGAGAAGCCGCCGGCCATGGCGCGGCGAGACCCGGCGCCGGTGGCGGCCGCGGCGGGAGAGGGCTGATGGAACTGATCCTGTCGCTGGGCATCGGCGTGCTGACCGGTTCGGGTGTGTGGCTGCTGCTGCGGCCGCGCACCTTTCAGGTCATCATCGGGCTGTGCCTGCTGTCCTACGCCGTGAACCTGTTCATCTTCTCCACCGGCGGGCTGCGCACCGGCGCCGCCGCCATCCTGCAACGTGGCGAGGCCGGCACGCTGGCGAATTACGCGGACCCGCTGCCGCAGGCGCTGACGCTGACCGCCATCGTCATCAGCTTCGCCACCACGGCGCTGCTGCTGGTGGTGCTGCTCGCCTCCCGCGGCCTGACCGGCACGGACCATGTCGATGGCCGGGAGCGTGACCGGTGATCGGCTGGATGGACCATCTGGTGATCGCGCCGATCGTGGTGCCGATGCTGGCCGGGGCTGCGATGATCCTGGCCGGGGACCGCCGGCGGCGGCTGGTGGTGGGCATTGGCGGCGTTTCCCTGGCGCTGATCATGGCGCTGGCCATCGCGCTGCTGCTGCGGGCCCAGGTGCCGGAGGTTCGCATCTACCGGCTGGGCGACTGGCCCACGCTGTTCGGCATCGTGCTGGTGACGGACCGGCTTTCGGCGCTGATGCTGGTGCTGACCGCCTGCCTGGGGCTGGCCGCCTTCCTGTTCTCGCTAGCAAAATGGCAGCGCGCCGGGGTGTATTTCCACCCGCTGTTCCAGTTCCAGCTGATGGGGCTGAACGGCGCCTTCCTGACCGGCGACCTGTTCAACCTTTTCGTCTTCTTCGAGGTGATGCTGGCGGCCTCCTACGGCATGGCGCTGCATGGCTCGGGCGTCGCGCGGGTGCGGGCGGGGCTGCACTACCTGACCATCAACCTCGTCGCATCGCTGCTGTTCCTGGTCGGTGTCTCCGTCGTCTATGGCATTGCCGGCACGCTCAACATGGCGGACCTCGCCGCGCGCATCCCGCTGGTGGCGGTGGAGGATCGCGGGCTGGTGGAGGCCGGGCTTGCCGTGATGGGGGTCGCCTTCCTCATCAAGGCGGCGATGTGGCCGCTCGGCTTCTGGCTGCCCGGCACCTATGCCGCCGCGGCCGCGCCGGCGGCGGCGATCCTGTCCATCCTCAGCAAGGTCGGCATCTACGCCATCCTGCGCGTCTGGCTGCTGCTGTTCGGGCCGGAAGCCGGGGCCTCGGCCGGCTTCGGCGCGGATTGGCTGCTGGTGGGCGGGCTGCTGACCATCGCCTTCGGCGGCATCGCCGTGCTGGCGACGCAGGATCTGCCGCGGCTGGCCGGCGCCAGCGTGCTGGTCTCCTCCGGCACGCTGCTGGCCGCCATCGGCACCGGACAGGCGGCGGTGACGGGCGGTGCCCTGTATTACCTGGCCGGCTCGGTGCTCGCGATCGGCGCGCTGTTCCTGCTGATCGAGCTGGCGGAGCGCGCGCGGGAGGTTGGCGCCGATGTGCTGGCCGTGACGCGGGAGGCGATGGGCCCCGGCGAGGAGGAGGAGGAGGCGGAGGCGGAGGAAACCGGCGTCGCCATCCCCGGCATCCTGGCGATCCTGGGCCTGAGCTTCATGGCCTGCGCGCTGCTGCTGGCCGGGCTGCCGCCGCTATCCGGCTTCCTGGCAAAATTCGCCATCCTGTCGCCGCTGCTCGGCACCGCGCCGGCGCCGATCCCGACCACGACCTGGCTCCTGATGGTGGCGCTGATCCTGTCCGGCCTGGCGACGCTGATCGCCATGGCACGGGCGGGCATCGCGGTGTTCTGGGTGGGCCAGGCCAGCCGGGTGCCGCGGGTGCGGGTGGTGGAACTGGCGCCCGTGCTGCTGTTGCTGGCGCTGAGCGGGGCGCTGACCCTGGGGGGCGGGCCGGCGCTGGCCTATATGCAGGCGACGGCGGACCAGCTGCACGCGCCGGGCGATTATCTGCGTGCCGTGCTGGGCGCGCGGGCCGTGCTGACGGGGGGCACGCCATGAGGCGCCTGCTGCCCTACCCGCTGCTGGCCGCGGCCCTGCTGCTGCTGTGGCTGCTGCTGCAGGAAAGCCTCTCGCCGGCCGCCTTCGTGCTCGGCTCCGTGCTGGCGGTGGCGTGCGGCTTCGTGTTCGTGGCGCTGCGGCTGCCGCGATCGGGCTCGCGTACGCTGGCGATGCGCTTCGCGCCCGGGCGGCTGATGGCGCTGGCCGCGCTGCTGCGGGATGTGGCGGTGGAGGTGCTGCGCTCCAACAACGCGGTGGCGCGCATCATCCTGCAACTGCCCGGCGCGCGCAGCGGACGGTCCGGCTTCGTGGTGATCCCGCTGGATATGCGCGACCCCTACGGCCTGGCGGCGCTGGCCTGCATCCTGACGGCAACCCCCGGCACGGTCTGGGTGGACTACAACGCCGCCCGCGGCACCATGCTGCTGCATGTGCTGGACATGATCGACGAGGAACAGTGGGTTCGCATCGTCAAGGACAAGTGGGAGCGTCAATTGATGAACCTGTTCGAATGAGCGCGACCCTGCTGGGCTGGGCGGTGCTGGCGGCGCAGATCATGCTGGCCGCGGCCATGGCCTGCCCGCTGTGGCGCGTGCTGCGCGGGCCGCGGGCGCAGGACCGGGTGCTGGCGCTGGACACGCTGTATGTGATCTCCGCCATGCTGCTGCTGGTCTTCGGCATCCGCACCGGCAGCACCCATTACTTCGAGGCGGCGCTGCTCATCACCCTGCTCGGCTTCGTCGCCACCGCGGCGCTGGCAAAGTTCCTGATGCGGGGCGAGGTGATCGAATGATGGCGGCCGCCGACCTGCCGCTCTGGGCGGCCGTGCCGGTCGCGCTGCTGCTGCTGCTGGGGTCCGGCCTGGCGCTGATCGGCTCCATCGGCCTGATGCGCCTGGGCGGGTTCTATGACCGGGTGCACGCCCCGGCCGTGGTCAGCACGCTGGGCATCGGCAGCGTCCTGCTGGGCTCGATGCTGTATTTCTCCGTGCTGCAGACACGCTTCGTGCTGCATGAGATCCTGATCGGCGCCTTCGTCGTGCTGACCACGCCCGTCACGCTGATGCTGCTGACCCGCGCCGCGCTGTACCGCGACCGGCGCGACGGCAGCGACGAGGTGCCGCCCCTGCCGGATCCTCCGCCGCGGGATGAGTGATAGCGGATCTCGCCGACCGCGGCCTACACCTGCCTGCGGCGTGACTGGGGCCTGCCTGCGGCATGACTGGGGAAGGATCGGCCACGATCCGCCGGGCATGGCATCGGCCGCCGCGCTCAACCGCCCGTCAGCCGCAGCCGCAGGCGCTTCTCCGCCTCCACCACCAGCAGCAGCACAACACCGGTGCCCAGCACCAGCGCCGATTCCGTGACGCCCAGCGCCGTGCTCTGGAAGGCATTCTGCAGCCAGGGCAGATAGGTGAAGGCCAGCTGGGCCAGCACGATGGTCGAAAGCCCCATCAGCACCGGCGGCGTGCCCAGCACGCCGCGCCAGGTCAGCGAGGTGCCATGCACGTAGCGGACGCTGAACAGATACGCGATGCCCATCACCACGATGGCGTTCACCACCATGGTCCGCGCCGTCTCGATCGGCAGGTCCCGGCTTTCGGCCCAGAAGAACACGCCGAAGGCGCCGCAGGCCATCAGGACCGAGGTGAGGATGATCTGCCAGACCAGCACCCGCGTCAGCAACGGCTCCCCGCGCGGCCGTGGCGGGCGGGCCATGGTGCCCGGCTCGGTCGGCTCGAAGGCCAGCACGGTGCCGAGTGCGACGCTGGAGACCATGTTCACCCACAGGATCTGCACCGGCGTGATCGGCAGCACCATGCCCGCGAGGATCGCCGCGATGATGGTCAGCGCCTGCCCGCCATTGGTCGGCAGCGTCCAGCCGATGACCTTGCGGATGTTGTCATAGACCGTGCGGCCTTCACGCACCGCATGGACGATGGAGGCGAAATTGTCGTCGGCCAGCACCATGTCCGCCGCCTGCTTCGCGGCCTCCGTGCCCTTGGCGCCCATGGCGACGCCGACATCGGCGCGCTTCAGCGCCGGCGCGTCGTTCACGCCATCCCCGGTCATCGCCACGGTATGGCCCTCGGCCTGCAGCGCCATCACCAGGCGCAGCTTGTGTTCCGGCGTGGTCCTGGCGAAGACCGTGACATGGCCCACGGCGCGGCGCAGCGCGGCCTCGTCCAGCGCCTCCACCTCCGCCCCGGTCAGCACTTCCGGCGCCTCGTCCAGGCCGAGCTGGCGGGCGATCTCACGCGCGGTGGCGGCATGGTCGCCGGTGATCATCACCACGCGGATGCCGGCGGCGCGTGCATCGCGCACCGCCGCCATCGCCTCCGGCCGCGGCGGGTCGATGAAGCCGATCAGGCCGAGCAGCCGCGGGCCGCCGGCCAGCGTCTCGGCCGAAAGCTGCACGGCGCCGGCGGGGGCGGCCAGGGCGGCGAAGCCCAGCACGCGCTGGCCTTCCGCCGCCAGCGCCTCGGCCTGCGACGCCCAGGCGGCGCGGTCGAAATCCGGCGCATCGGCGCATAGTTCGAGAATGCGCTCCGGCGCGCCCTTCAGCAGGATGAGGTCGCCGCCATCCGGGTCCGGGTGCAGCGTCGCCATGTAGCGGTGCTGGCTGTCGAACGGAATTTCGTCCCGGCGCGGGCTGTTGCTGCGCTCGGCCTCGGCGTCGAGGCCCGCCTTGCGCGCCAGCACCACCAGGGCGCCTTCCATCGGGTCGCCCTCCACCCGCCAGGCGCCCTCGACCTCGCGCAGCTCGGCATCGTTGCACAGCAGCGCGGCGCGCAGCAGGTCGCGCAGCGCGGGGTCCGAATCATGCCGCAGGCTTGCGCCATCGCGCAGGATGTCGCCGCCCGGCTCGTAGCCGACGCCGGTGACGGCGAGCGCGCCGCCCGGCAGCAGCAGCGTCGTCGCCACCATCTCGTTGCGCGTCAGCGTGCCGGTCTTGTCGGTGCAGATCACGCCCACGGCACCGAGGGTTTCCACCGCCGGAAGCTGCCGGATGATGGCCCGGCGGCCGGCCATGCGCTGCACGCCGATCGCCAGCGTGATGGTCATGATGGCCGGCAGGCCTTCCGGAATGGCGGAGACCGCCATGCCGACCACGGCCATGAAGGCCTCCGTCGCCGGTTGCCCGCGCAGCAGCGTGGCGAAGCCGAACAGCAGCGCCGCGGCGGCCAGGACGGCGCCGGAGACCTGGCGCGCGAAACGCGCCATCTGCCGCAGCAGCGGCGTCTGCAACTGGTCCACCGCGCCCAGCATCGTGCTGATGCGGCCGAGTTCCGTCGCCGCGCCGGTCGCCACCGCCACGCCCGCGCCGCTGCCGGCGGCCACCAGCGTGCCGGACCAGGCCATGGAACTGCGTTCGGCCAGTGCGGCGGAGGCCGGCGCGGCCTCGACACCCTTTTCCACCGGGACGGATTCGCCGGTCAGCGCGGCTTCCTCGATCCGCAGGCTGCGGGCGCGCAGCAGGCGGAGGTCGGCCGGCACGCGGTCCCCGGCCTCCAGCAGCACGATGTCGCCGGGCACGATCTCCATTGCCGGCACGCGCTGCCGGCGGCCATCGCGCTGGACCATGGCGCTGGGGTCGATCATGCCGCGAATGGCATCCATCGCGCGGGCCGCCTTGCCCTCCTGCACGAAGCCGATCATCGCGTTCAGCACGACGACGGCCAGGATGACGGCGGCATCCAGCGCGTGCCCCAGCGCCAGGGACAGCGCGGCGGCGGCCAGCAGCACATAGATCAGCACGTCGTGGAACTGCCGTAGGAAGCGCAGCAGCGGGCCGGGGCCCTTGGCTTCCGGCAGCCGGTTCGGGCCGTACCGTTCCAGCCGCGCCGCGGCCTCCGCCGCCTTCAGGCCTTCGGCATCGGTCTCCAGCGCAGCGAGCACGGATTCGGGCGCCGCGGCGTGCGGCTGGTCTCCGGAAGGTGCGGGGGGCGTGGTGGCGGCCAAAGGGTGACGCTCCTCGAACTCTGGACGGCGAACGGATCGCATGATGCGGCCTGCACCGCCAGCGCCACCGGATCCATGTCGCCGGCGGCGGCGGGGGCTTCTTGCCGCCGCGGGTGCCGCGCCATAAGCTTTGCACATGGCGTTCGATGTTCTTCCCGGCCTCGGCCAACCGCTGCGCCGGCTGGAGGATCCGCGGCTGCTGACCGGCGGCGGGCGCTTCACCACGGATATCGCCGCCCCCAGCGCGCTGCATGCCGTGTTCGTGCGATCCCCACACGCGCATGCGCGCATCCTCGGCGTGCAGGCCGCCGCCGCGCGGGCGCTGCCGGGCGTGGTGGCGGTGTTCACGGCCGCCGAGGTGGCCGGCCTCGGCCACAACCCCGCGGTAACGGAAATCCGCGACACCGCCGGCACCCGCCATATCGAGCCGCCGCGCCTGCCCATTCCGGCGGATCGCGTGCGCCATGTGGGTGAGATCGTCGCCATGGTGGTGGCCGAGTCCGCCCATGCGGCACGTGATGGGGCGGAGGCGGTGATGGTCGATTACGACCCGCTGCCCGCCGTGGTGCGCGGCGATGATGCGCTGGCCCCCGGCGCGCCGCTGCTGCATGCGGCGGCGCCGGGCAATCTGTGCTGCGACTGGCAGAAGGGCGATGCGGATGCCGTGGCGGCCGCCTTCGCCGGCGCGGCGCAGGTGGCCCGCGTGACCTACCGGTCGCCGCGCATCCTGGCCGGCTATCTGGAAACCCGTGCCGCCCTGGCGCAGTGGCAGGATGGGCGCGTCACGCTGACCACGCCATCGCAGGGCGTGCATCTGCTGCATCGCATGCTGTGCGACCACATCCTTCACTGGCCGCGGGAGAGGCTGCGCGTGGTGACGCCGGATGTCGGCGGCGGCTTCGGCCCGAAGCTGCCGCCCTATCCGGAACAGGCGCTGGCCTGCTTCGCCGCCTGGGACCTGCGCCGCGACGTGCGCTGGGTGCAAGACCGCAGCGAGCACCATCTGGCGGATACCCATGCGCGGGACCTGGTGGCGGAAGCCTCCCTGGCATTGGATGCCGAAGGCCGCTTTCTGGCGGTGCGGGTGGAGGGCGTGGCGAATTTCGGCGCCTATGTCTCCACCGTGAACCCCACCATCCCGACCGGCGGCATGGCGAAGGTGCTCGGCGGGCTTTACGACATTCCCGCCATGCACATCGCCCTGCGCTGCGCCTTCAGCAACACCGCCCCGGTGGATGCGGTGCGTGGCGCCGGCAAGCCGGAGGCACTGTTGCTGCTGGAGCGCGTGGTGGATGTGGCGGCGCGCGAATCCGGGCGCGACCCGGTGGCGCTGCGCCGGCTGAACCTGCTGCCGCGCGGCGCCTACCCGTATCGCACCGCGCTCGGCTATCGCTACGACAGCGGCGACCCGGCTTCGCTGCTGGATGCCGTGCTGGCATTGGGCGATGCGCCCGGCTTCGCGGCGCGGCGTGCGGATTCCGCCGCGCGCGGGCTGCGCCGGGGGCGCGGCGTGGCCTGCCATCTGCATGGCTCGGGCGGCTGGGGCGATGAGACCTCCCTCGTCGAGGTGCAGGCCGATGGCCGCATCACCGCGCGCACCGGCACGCAGAGCCAGGGGCAGGGCCATGCCACGGCCTATGCCCAGCTCCTCGCCGCCGCCTTCGGCGTGCCAGCCACGCAGATCGAGATCATCCAGGGCGACAGCGACCGCATTCCGCGCGGCGGCGGCACCGGCGGGTCCTCCTCCACCATCATCTCCGGCACCACCTTTGCCAGTGCCGCGCAGGCGGCGATCGAGAGCGGCCTGCCGATGGCGGCGGAGATGCTGGAAGCCGCGGTGGTCGACGTTGCCTGGCACAACGGCGCCTATGAAATCGCCGGCACCGATCGACGCGTGACACTGACCCAGGTCGCCGCGCGCCAGGGCGGGCTGCGCGGCCAGGCGGATTTCGCCGAGACGGTGGAAACCTGGCCCGCCGGCATCGCGATCTGCGAGGTGGAGGTGGACCCGGAGACCGGCCAGGTGGTGCTGGACCGCTTCGCCGCCGCCATCGATGCCGGCACTGTGGTCAACCCGGTGCTGCTGGCCGGCCAGTTGCAGGGCGGCTGGGCCGCCGGCATCGGCCAGGCGCTGTCGGAGGATGCGGTGTATGACGCCGACGGCCAGATGCTGGCCGCGACGCTGATGGACTACGCCATGCCGCGCGCGGCGGAACTGCCGGATTTCCGGCATGCGGTGCTGCCGGTGCCCTCGCCCAATAACAGCCTCGGCATCAAGGGCGTCGGCGAATTGCCGACCAATGGCGCCCCGGCGGCGCTGGCCAATGCGGTGGCGGATGCCTTGGATGGCGCGCATGTGGAACTGCCGATGACGCCGCAGCGCGTCTGGCGGGCGCTGCATCCGGCTTCCTGAGACGGCACGTCAGGGCGGATCGTGCCCCAGGCGGACCCGCGTTGCCGCGGCATGCGCCAGCCGCGTCGGCTCCGGCAAACGCCGGCCACGGCCGAGCGCCACCACCCAGGCCAGCGCGGTGGGCAGCGAGACGCGATGGCCGATGGAGACATAGACCGGGTTGGCACCGCGCCGGGTCCGCAGCGCGATGCCGATGATGCGCCCCTGCCAGACCAGCGGCGCCTGCGCGCCCGCCATATCGGGCAGGTCGCCCTGCACCGTGCCGACGAGGATGGATTTCGCCACGCCGATGGTCGGCACATCCAGTGTCACGCCCAGCAGGCAGGCGACGCCAAGGCTGCGCGGATGCGCCAGGCCATGCCCATCCACCAGGATCAGGTCCGGCCGCCGGGGCAGCTTCGCGAAAGCCTCGGCCAGCGGCGGCACTTCGCGGAAGCCGAGCAGCCCCGGCACATAGGGCAGGCCGCCGCTGCGCGTGGCGCCGGCCTCCCCGAGCGCGGCTAGGTTTTCCGCATCCAGCGCGACCATGGCGGCATGGACCGTGCGCGTCGGGTCGAAGCGCAGCGTACTGGCATCCGCCCCGGCCACCACGCGGACCGGCCCGATTTCGTCCTGCGGCACCACGCGGGCGGCGAGTTCGGGTTGCAGCAGGCGGGCGGCGGCGGCGGTGGCGGGAAAGTCGGCCAGATGCATGGGTGGCAATCTGGCAGGCGGCCCCGATGGGCGATAGGCGCCCTGGCCCTAGCTCGCCTGGCCGCGCATCGCTGGCACCAGCATGCCGACATTGTGCCGGAACATCGCCTCATAGCTCGGCGCCGGTCCCGAGGGCTCCGACAGCGCATCGGCGTAGAGCTTGCCCTGCACGCTCACCCCCGCTTCCCGCGCCAGGCGTTCCAGGGTGGCGGGGTTGCCCATGTTCTCCAGGAAGACGGCGGTGATGGATTCGGCGCGGATCTGGCGGATCAGCCGGGCGACCTCGGCGGCGCTGGGCTCGGCCTCGGTCGAGATGCCCTGCGGTGCGAGGAAGGTGATGCCATAGGCGGCGCCGAAATAGCCGAAGGCGTCGTGGCTGGTCACCACCTTGCGGCGGGCTTCCGGCACGGCGGCGATCTCGGTGCGGACCCAGGCATCCAGCGCCTCCAGCCGCGCGACATAGGCGGCGGCGCGGCTTTCGATCTGGGCGGCCTGGGCGGGCAGGGCGGCTTTCAGGGCGGTGGCGATGTTGCGCGCATACTGGATGCCGAAGCGCAGATCCTGCCAGGCATGCGGGTCCGGCACCTGGCGCGCGGTGCCGTGGCGATGGCCGTGGGAATGCCCGTGGCCATGCGAATGCCCATCCATCTGCAGCGGGGTGATGCCATCGGTGGCGGTGGCGACCGGGCCGCGATAGCCGGCTGCGCGGATCATCCGGTCGATCCAGCTGTCGAAGCCCAGCCCGTTGCGGACCACCAGCGCCGCGCCGCGCAGCGCCTGCGCGTCCGATGGCCGGGGTGCGAAGCTGTGCGCATCCACATTCGGCCCGGCCAGCGTCCGCAGCCGCACCGCATCACCGGCGATCTCGTCCACCATGTCGCCAAGGATGGAGAAGGAGGCAACGACCAGCGGCGGCGTCGCTTGGGCCCCGGTCGCTTGGGCCCCCGTTGCTTGGGCCCGCGTCGTTGCGGGGGCCGCCAGCAGCAGGGCGGGCAGGGAAAGAAGGGTGCGCCGGAGCATGGTGACGCTCATCCTTGCAATGTTATATTATAGCTTTATGCGGGCAGCCGCCTGGCGGCAAGTGCCAAGCGCGTGCGCCGGTCTTCCCGAAGATGCGGTCAGCCCCAGCCCAGCCAGCGGCGCAGCCGCACCCAAAGCCCCTCGCCGCGCGCCTCGATCCGCTGATGCGTCACATGCGGGCGGCGGGAGGGCGGCGGCAGGGCGGAGGCCACGGTGTGCCGCCCGGCATCCTGTGCCTGGATCAGCCGCCGCTCCAGCGCCACCACCTGCGCCACCGCCTCCGGCGGTTCGGTCAGCGCCAGCGCCTCGGCGGTCGCGCCGGCATCACCCCAGGCTTCGGCCCGGCGCAGCGCATCGATCACCCGCACGGTCTGTTCGGAATCGAGCGGCGGGCCGCTACGCCACAGCGCCACGGCATCCAGCCGCCAGGCGCGGGCGAATTCCCCCCGGCCAAGGTCATCCGCCACCCAGGCGGCATGCAGCGTGGCCTCGGCGGAGGCGTGCAGCGCGCCGGTTTCCTCCAGCACCAGCGCCCAGGCCAGGAAGCGCCGCGCCAGGGGTGGCGTGCCGGATTCCGCCAGCAGGGCGCGGAAGGGCGCCGCGCGCACCGCCTCCGCCGCCGCCGGATGGGCGCGGGTGATGTCGGGCGCGGCATAGCCACAGCCCGGGCATTGCTGCAGCCAGCGCGCCATGGTGGAGCGCACAGGCTCCCCCGGACGCAGATCAAGATCCGGGGCCTGTTCGGGCGGTGCCGGGCGGAAAGCGGGGTGCCGGCTTTCGGTTCCACAGACCCCGCAGCGCAGGGCGCCGGCGGTGGCGGAACGGGAGCCGGCCGAGGGGGTCTCGGCCATACCCCCAAACTAGGCACGAATGGGGCGCGGGCGAAGGGTCACTTTGTGGGAATCGGCATCAGGCTGCGTAACAAGGCTTCTGGACTCGGGGCGGCCACGCCCCTTAAAGGGGCCAGCATGCCCCGCGGCGACCTCTATCCCGATATCGCCCCCTTCGAGACCGGCCTGCTGCCGCTTTCGGCGGGCCACGTCATGTATTGGGAACAGGTGGGCAATCCGCGCGGCCAGCCGGCGCTGTTCCTGCATGGGGGCCCAGGCGCCGGCGCCGGGGCGATCCATCGCCGCTTCTTCGACCCGCAGCATTGGCGCGTGGTGATCTTCGACCAGCGCGGCGCCGGCCGGTCCCGCCCGCTGGGCGACCTGCGGGAGAATACGACCCCGCATCTGGTGGCGGATATCGAGGCGCTGCGCCGCTTCCTCGGTATTGAGAAATGGTTGCTGTTCGGCGGGTCCTGGGGCAGCACCCTGGCGCTGGCCTATGCCCAGGTGCATCCGGACCGGGTGACGGGCTGCGTGCTGCGCGGCGTGTTTCTCGGCCGGGCGGCGGAGGTGGAATGGTTTCTCTACGGCCTGCGCCGGGTCTTCCCCGATGCCTGGGCGGCGTTTGCCGAACATGTGGCACCGGAGGAACGCAGCGACCTGCTGAGCGCCTACCTCAAGCGCTTGTGCGACCCGGACCCGCTGGTGCACGGCCCGGCGGCGCGCGCCTGGAGCCAGTATGAAGGCTCCTGCTCCACCCTGATGCCGAGCCCGGAGACGGTGGCGAGCTTCGCGCAGGACCGCAGCGCGCTGGGGCTGGCGCGGATCGAGGCGCATTATTTCCGCCACGACCTGTTCCTGCCGCCCGAGGGGCTGCTGGGCAACATGGACCGCATCGCCCACATTCCCGCTGAGATCGTGCAGGGCCGCTACGACATGGTCTGCCCCTGCGACAGCGCCTTCGATCTGGCCGCCGCCTGGGCGCGGGCGCGGCTGACGGTGATCCCGGATGCCGGGCATTCGGCGCTGGAGCCGGGGGTGCGTACGGCGCTGGTGGCGGCGGTGGAGCGGTTCCGGCGGCGGGGCTGACCGCCCTCATTGCGCCAGCCGCAACACATCGATCTTCACCAGCCAGGCCAGCGTGCGAAAGCACCGCACGGCCTGGGCCGGCGGCAGGGCCGCCACCAGCGTGCCGGCCTGGGCCGGGCCGGCCTCCAGCCCCGCCAGCATCAGCTCGAACGCCTCCGCCCCCGGCAGCAGGTCCGGTCGCGCCGCACCGCCCGGGATGGCGGCGATCGCGCGCAGCCGCGCCAGCGCGGCTGCCGCATCGGCCAGCCCGGGCGCCAGGCAGAGCCGCGTTTCGGGCGTCAGGCGGCGGGTCGGAAAATCCGCGAACAGGCGGCTGGGGTCGGGGCGTCGCGGCACCAACTCCTCGCCGCGCAACGGGGCGGCCCGCTCGCCGCGCCCTGCCGCGCGCATCGCGGCCAGTTCCGCCCATAACGCCCGGTACTGGCCGATCACGACGGACCAGTCATAGATCGTCCGCGCGCGGCCCCCCGCCGCGGCGGAGAGACGGGCGCGCAGCCCGGCATCGCCGATCAGCGCGGCGAAGGCGGCCCCCGCCGCGGCCACATCCACCGCGGTGAACTGCGCGGCACCGGCGATGTAATGGTCGTAGCTGTCCTGCCCGGATTCATGCCGCGCCGCCAGATCTGCCATCGGTCCGGCCAT
>NZ_JAUYTS010000036.1 GCF_030695085.1 Falsiroseomonas sp.
ACTGCACCCTCGCCACAGGGGCAGGCGCCGCGCGCGACGCAGCCTGCCCTGCCGCCTGCGCCGGCCGGGGCCGCGCCTGGCAGCCCTCCGTCCGGGCCGGCGCCGGCCAGGGCCGCTGCGGAGCCGTCAGCGCCGCCACCGGCGGGTTCCCGGATACTGCCGGAGGCAGCTGCCACGGCCCGGCAGGCGGCCCGGATGGCAGCCTCCCCCCTGCCCGTGCCGCCTCCCCCGCCTCTCGCACGCGGCGCCGGGCCGGGCCTCGCGCCGCGACTGGCCGCGCCTCGCCCGCCGCAGCCCGCGCAGGACGCTGCACCGGCGACCGTGGAGTTGCGCATTGGCCGCATCGAGGTCGTCGCCCCGCCCGCCGCCCCGCCGCGAGCGCCGCGGCCCGGCCCCACGCTGGGTGCCTTTCTGCTGCGGGAAAGGCGATGAGCAACCACCTCGCGATCGCCACCGTCACCGCGGCGCTGGGGCGCATCCTGCATGGCGCCGCGCAGGAAGGCGTGCAGGCGGCCGAGCTGCGCTACGGCCCGCCGGATGTGAAGACCGGCGCGGAGGGCAAGCCGCTCGTCAACCTCTTCCTCTATCAGGTGCAGCCCAACGCGCAGAACCGCAACGCCCACATGCCCGGCCGCCGTGCCGATGGCGGCATCGCCAACCGCAGCCGCGTCGCGCTGGACCTGCGCTACCTGCTGAGCTTCTACGGCGAGGCGGGCAAGTTCGAGCCGGAGCGCATGGCCGGCGCCGTCGCCGCCATGCTCGAGGACCGGCCGATCCTCGATCGCGACGCGATCCGCAAGGCGATCGCCGATTCCCACGCCGTGCTCGGCGATTCCGACCTCGAGGAGGCGCTGGCGAGGATTCGCATCGTGCCGGAGAGCCACTCGCTCGAGGATCTCTCGCGCCTCTGGTCGGTGCTGTTCCAGGTGCCCTACGCACTCTCGCTCGGCTATGTGCTCAGCCATGTCAGCATCGAGACCGGTGACCCGCCGCGAACGCCGCTTCCGGTGGCGAAGCCGCGGCTTTCCGTCGCGCCATTCGCGCAGTTGCGGATTGAGGAGGTGGCGGCGGAGGAGCGCAATGCGCCGATCCTCTGGGGCGGCACGCTCGTGCTGCGCGGGCGCGGCCTGGCCGCGCCGGAGCTCGCGCTACGCCTCGGCGGCCTCATGGTTGTGCCGGCCGCCGCCGAGGCCACGGCGGAGGAGATCCGCCTGCCCCTCACCGCCGCACGGCTTGGGGCGGAGCTGAGGGCCGGGTTCCACCAGGTGCAGGCGGTGCTGCCTGCCCCGCCCGGCGCGCCGGCGCATCTCACCCGCGCCTCAGAGGCGCGCGGCTTCGTGCTGCGGCCGCGCGTCGCGGTGCTCGCCGCCGGGCTGAACCCGAACCCGCCGGTCGGCATGGCGAAGGGCAGACTGCGCGTCCAGTTCGTCCCGGCTGTGGCGGCGGGCCAGGAGGTTTCGCTCCTGCTCGACGAGGCCGCCGCAGCCGCCCCTGCCTCCGCCACGCTATTGCCGGAGGCGCCCGCCGCCTTCCCCGCCGCCGCGCTCGAATTTCCCTATGAGGGCCTGAAGCCGGCCTCCTACCTCGTTCGCGCCATGGTCGATGGCGTCGCCTCCGCGCCGGAGACGGAGGCCGATCCCGCCTCGCCGCAATTCGGCGAGATCACCGGCCCGCTGGCAGCGCTGGCATGAGCCGGACCGCACCGCTCCCCGCCGCCTTCCCGCGCCTCGCCGCGCTGCTGGCCGGCGAGGATGATACACCGCCGGCGCCGCGCTGCACCGCGGACGAAATCGCGTCGCGCTTCGGCCTCGACGCCTTCGGCCGCGATGTGCTGGCGCTCGCCGCCTGGGCCGAGCTGGAGCCGGAAGGCGCGGCCGCGGTCGCCGCGATCCAGGGCAGCCCGGAGCCGAGCGTGGCGCTCGCCCTCTCCCGCCTTCCGGGGGCGAGCTGGTCGGCCTTCCTGCCGGAGGCGCCGCTGCGCGAGGCGGGGTTGATCCGCCTCTCGGGCGCCGGCCGCGCGACGGCCCGCGGCATTTCGCTGGCCGAGTCCGTGCTGCACGCCCTGCTGGGCGCCGAGGGCCTTTCGGAGGAGCTGGCGCTGCTTGCCCGCCGCATCCCGCCGGGCCACCCCGGGTCGCCGGCGCGTGCGGCGATGGCCGATGGCATCCTCGCCGCGCTCACCTCCGGCCATGCGGCGCAGCTTTGCGGGCCCGACGCGCCAGGCAAGCTGGCAGCGGTGGCGGCGGCGGCGGCGCGGCTCGGCCGGCCACTCTTCGCCATGCCGGGCGGCGCGGTGCCCGCCCAGCCGGCGGAGATGGCGGCGCTGGCGCGCGCCTGGCGGCGCGACCTGGTGCTGACCGGCGGCATCCTGCTGCTTGAGGCCGAGGGCGGCGAGCCGAGGACGCTCAGCGCCTTCGCCGAAGCGATGAACGGCGCGCTGCTGATTGCGGCGCCGGAGCCGGTGGCACTGCCCGCGCGCCGCGCCCTCCGCCTCGACATGGCCCGCCCGCGCGCCGCCGACCAGCTGCATGCCTGGGGCGCGGCGCTGGCGCCCTTCGCCGCGCGGCTGAACGGCACGCTGCCGCGCCTGGCGGTGCAGTTCCAGGTGGCGCCGGAGCGGATGGAGGCGGTGGCGGCGGAACTGGCCACCGCGCCCGCCGGTGCGGCGCTGGACGAGCTCGCCTGGGCGGCCTGCCGCCGCCATTCCCGCCCGCGCCTGGACGATCTGGCTTCGCGCGTCGAGGGCCGCGCGGGCTGGGACGACATCGTGCTGCCGCCCGCCCAGCTGCGCGCGCTGCGCACCATCGCCGCGCATCTGCGCCACCGCGCCAGGGTGCAGGAGGATTGGGGCTTCGGCGCGGCGCCCGGGGGGCGCGGCCTCGGCCTCGCCGCGCTGTTCTCCGGCCCCTCCGGCGCCGGCAAGACGATGGCGGCGGAAGTGCTGGGCGGCGCGCTCGGCCTCGACGTCTACCGCGTGGACCTTTCGGCGCTGGTGTCGAAGTGGATCGGCGAGACGGAGAAGAACCTGCGGCGCATCTTCGACGCGGCGGAGGAGGGCTCCGTCATCCTCCTGTTCGACGAGGCGGATGCGCTGTTCGGCAAGCGGTCGGAGGTGCGCGACAGCCACGACCGCTACGCCAACATGGAGGTCAGCTACCTCCTGCAGCGGCTCGAGGCCTATCGGGGCCTGGCGATTCTGACGACCAACCTGCGCGCCAACCTGGACGAGGCCTTCCTGCGTCGCTTCCGCTTCGCCGTGGAGTTTCCGTTCCCCGCCGCTGCGGAGCGCGCCGGGATCTGGGCTCGCGCCTTCCCGCGCGACTGCCCGACAGAGGGGCTGGAGATGGCCCGCCTTGCACAGCTCAACGTCGTGGGCGGGGCGATCCGCAACATCGCGATGAACGCCGCCTACATCGCCGCCGAGCACGCGCGGCCCGTGGGAATGGCAGAGGTGCTGGCGGCGGCGCGGCTGGAATACGAGAAGGCCGGGCGCGCCATGACCGATCCCGAATTGCGCGGATGGCCGCAATGAGCCCGCGCCCACCAACCCTCCGCGTGACCGTGGACCGCCTGGTGCTGCCAGGCGGCGCCGCGGAGGTGCGCGCCTTCCGCGCGGCGCTGCAGCAGGCGCTTGCCGCGCGCGGCGGCGCCCTCGCCGAGGCCGGGGTGCTGCGTGCCACGCCGCCCGCAACGACACCCGCCACGACGCCCAGCGCCGCCGCCGCCGCGGTGGTCGCCGCCATCCGCGGGAGGAAATCATGAAGTCCGCGGCCGCACCTGCCCAGGCCCCGCGCGCACCCGCCGCGCCACCACCCGCGCCGCGGCAGGCCATCGCGCCGGCGCCCTTCGTCTCGCTCTCCGCGGTCCCGCCCCGCCCGCAGCGCGCCTGCGCCGCCTGCGAGGAGGAGAGCCGGGTGCAGCCGCGCCTCGCCGTCGGCCCAACCGGCGACCGCTTCGAGCGCGAGGCCGATGCCGTCGCCGGCCAATTGATGGCGATGCACGCAGCGGGCCCGGCCGCCGCCGCGCCACCCGCCGTGCAGCGCGAATGCGCCGCCTGCACCGCGCAGGCGCCTGGCGCGACGCTCGCCGCCCCGGTGGCGGAACTGACCGGCGGCGGCGCGCCGCTGCCCGCGGCGACGCGAAGCTTCTTCGAACCGCGCCTCGGCCGCGACCTTTCCGCCGTGCGGCTGCACCGTGGCGAGCGGGCGGCGGCGCTGAACGCCAGCATCGCCGCCCATGCCTTCACCTATCGCGACCACATCTGGCTCGGCTCCGGCGAGGACGACGCGCCGAGCTTCACCCTCGCGCATGAGATCGCGCATGTGCTGCAGCAGACCGCGCCCCATGCGCCCCGCGCGCCGGGCGCGCCGGCGCTGACGCCCTCGGCGCCCGTCATCGCGATGCGCGGCCCCATGCCGCGCCCGGTGCCGCGGCCGCCGGCGCTGCGCGCGGCGCCGCGCAGCACGTCACGCACGGGCAGGGATCCCGAGCCTACCCGCGGCATGACCGATCCCGCGATCCCCTACCACCAGCGCCATGCACAACCGGCGCCGCACGACAACAGCTTCGAGGCGATGATGTGGCGCGCCTCGGAGCGTAGCGCCATGGACCGCGCCGTGATGCAGGGCGAGGTGCCGCACGCCACGCTGCGCCGCGGCGGCCGCGCGCCGGACTTCACCACCGACACTGGCCTGGCGCAGCAGGCGATGATCGGCACCGGCGCCACCGTCACCTATCGCCAGATGCAGTTCCACATCCTCGACGCGATCGAGTACGAGGTGGCGCGTGCCGAGACCGACGACGACCTGCGCCGCATCGTCTCCGACTACCTCCCGGACAGCCTCTTCGCGCGCAGCCTGCTGGTGGAGCAGGTGCTGCTCGACCGGGCGCGCGGCTACGCCCAACCCTTCGGGACCGGCGTTCTCCGGATCCGGCGGCAGTTCCGCATCCCGAGCCACCTCGACCCGCGCGCCGAACAGCGGATGCAGGTGTTCTCCGCCACGGTCGCCGCCCGGACGGCGGCGGCACCGCGCCTCGCCCGCGGGCCGCTGGCACAGGCGGTCGCGCGCAACCTGATGGTGGCGCCGCCCGATGAGCAGCCGGGCCCCTGCAATGCGCGCGACGTGCCCCGGCTCGGCGGCCACGACCGGCACAACGCCTACGCGCTGCACGTCACGGGCAGCCGGAGCGACCACCAGGTCAGCACGCCGGAGGGCATCTCCTGCACCTTCGACGGCCTCGACCCGCACCGCCAGCTCTGGGAGGTCAAGACCGGCTACCGCTACTTCTCCGAGGCGAACATCGTCTGGAGCCCCGACGTGCCGCGCTTCCACGACATCATCCTCGGGCTGGAGGAGCAGCGCATGCGCTGCACCTTCGTCGCCGCGCGCTGCGGCTACCCTTACGCCTACGCCTTCGACAACCCGGAGGTGGCGCGCTTCATGCAAGTGCAATGGGGCGGCGTGCCGCCCGTTCTCCACATCCCGCCGCCATGAGCGCGCCAAGCCTTTTCCCGCTGGAGGCGCGCTTCCTCGGCGATGCGCCCGACTGGCCCGCGGACCG
>NZ_JAUYTS010000085.1 GCF_030695085.1 Falsiroseomonas sp.
GGCGGCGGCGGCGGCCTGGGTGGCGGCGCGTTCCTCCGCGGCCTCGGCATCGCCGCGGCGGCTTCGGGCCACGGCGAGTTCCGCCTCCAGCCCCGCCACCGCTTCCCGCGCGCCGCGTTCGGCGGCTTCCAGGGCCAGCGCCTCCCGCGCCGCCAGCCATTCGGCCTGCTGTGCCGCGACCTGTGCCTCGCGCAGCGCGGTGGCCTCGTCCTCCAGCCGGCGGATCAGGCCGCGCAGCACCAGGGCGCCGCGCAGCGCATCCTCCGGCTCGCCGGGGATCGCCAGCACGGTTTCCGCCGGATACAGCGACAGGCGCAGCATCACCGGCAGCAGCGGCCGCATCGCGGTGGCGCGGTCGGCAATCTGGCGCGCGGCGCGGGCGCCGGCGGCGCGGGCAGCCTCCAGGCGTTCCGAGACCTCGGCGACCTCCGCCTCCGCCGCCTGGGCCAGGGCGGCCAGTTCCACCCGGCGGGCGGCCAGCGCCACCTCCTCCTCCGCCAGGGCGCGGGCGCGGGTGGCGGCGTCCTCGGCTTCCTGGCGGCGTTGCTCGGCGGCCTGCTCGGCGGCCCGCAGATCCCGCGCGGTGGGTTGCGCCTGGGCCAGTGAGTCGACCGGCGCGCACAGGAATGGCAGCAGCAGGGCAAGCCGCCATGCCGCGCGCCATCCGCCCGCCCGTCCCGTGCTATGCTGCGAAACCTTCAAGCCCTGCACCCCCGTGCTGCATAGACCCCTGCCCCGCGCAGGGACAAGCGCGGGCCGCTTGGCGCGGGGTGCGCGCGTTTCCATCTGTGACACTGGGGCAGTTTCGCCCCGCGAGAGGGCTGCATGGCAGAGGATCCCTACAAGGTCCTGGGCGTCGCCCGCGAGGCGACGCCCGAGGCGATCAAGAAGGCCTACCGCAAGCTGGCGCGGCAGAACCACCCGGACCTCAACCCCGGCAAGCCGGAGGCAGAGGCGCGCTTCAAGGCCGCCGCCTCCGCGCATGACCTGCTCTCGGACCCGGACCGCCGGGCCCGCTTCGACCTCGTCTAGATCGACGCCGAGGGGCAGGAACGGGCGCCGCCGCACCCGGCCGGCGGCTGGCGACGCCATGCCGATGCGGCGGCGGGCGGGCGCTATGAGCCGCATGTCGATTTCGGCGATCTCGGCGACGTCTTCGCCGACCTGTTCGCCCGGCAGCAGGCGGCGGAATCCGCGCCGCGGCCGGGGCGGGACATCGCCTATCACCTTCGCGTGCCCTTCCTGTCCGCGGTGCTGGGAGCGACGGAACAGCTTGTGCTGCCAGATGGCCGCCAGCTCAGCGTGCGGATTCCGCCCGGCGTGGTCAGCGGCCAGTCGCTGCGGCTGCGCGGCCAGGGCGGGCCGGGCCGCAATGGCGGGCCGGCCGGCAATGCGGTGATCGAGCTGGAGGTGGCGGACCACCCGCTGTTCCGGCGGGATGGCTTCGACCTGCACCTGGACCTGCCGGTGACGTTGCGGGAGGCGGTGCTGGGCGGCGCCGTGACGGTGCCCGCGCCGGCCGGCCCGCTGCGCGTCACCCTGCCCGCGGGCAGCGATACCGGCCGCGTGGTGCGGCTGCGCGGCAAGGGCGTGGCGGCGGAAGGCAACCGCCCGGCTGGCGACCTGTTGCTGACCCTGCGGGTGATGGTGGGCAAGCCGGATGCCGCGCTGGAAGCCTTCCTGCGCGACTGGCAGCCCGAACACCCACAGGACCCGAGGGAGGCGATGGGGGAGGCCGCGCCATGATGACGCTGGAACTGGTTTGCGCGCGCTTCCAGGGCCTGGCGCCGGAGGAACTGCGCGGCTGGGTCGCCGCCGGATTGGTCCGCGCCGACCCGGAGGGCGAGGCGCTGGTGTTCCAGGAGATCGACGTGGCGCGCATAGCCCTGATCCTGGAATTGCGCGAGACCCTGGCGCTGGAGGAGGACGCACTGGCCCTGGTGCTGTCCCTGCTGGACCAGATCTACGCGCTGCGCCGCCGCCTGGGGGGGCGCCTGGGGGAAGGGTAGCCCGCGCTACCCGCGCAGCAGCGACTGCCCCGTCATCGCCGCCGGCTGCGCCACGCCCAGCAGCGCCAGCAAAGTCGGCGCGATATCCGCCAGCCTGCCATTCGCCAGCCGCGTCCCTGGCGGCGCGTTCATCAGCAGCACCGGCACCGGGTTGGTGGTGTGCGCCGTATGCGGGCCACCCGTCACCGGATCCCGCATCATCTCCGCATTGCCATGATCCGCCGTGACCAGCAGGCGGCCGCCGGCGGCGCGGATCGCCTGGGCGATGCGGCCGAGACCGGCATCCACCGCCTCGCACGCCTTGATCGCGGCGGGCAGGCTGCCGCTGTGGCCGACCATGTCGGCATTGGCGAAGTTCAGCACGATCAGATCGTATTTGCCCGATTCGATCGCGGTGACGCATTTGTCGGTCAGTTCCGGGGCCGACATCTCCGGCTGCAGATCGTAGGTCGCGACCTTGGGGGAGGCGACCATGATGCGGTCCTCGCCCGGATAGGCCGTCTCCTCCCCGCCATTCAGGAAGTAGGTGACGTGCGGGTATTTCTCGGTCTCCGCCATGTGCAGCTGGGTCAGCCCGGCTGCGGAGACGACGGCGCCGAGGATGTCCTCCATCGATTGCGGCGGGAACAGCGCCGGCAGGAAGGGCGCCAGCACGCTGCTGTATTCGGTCATGCTCGCCGTGGCGGCGAAGCGGATGGTGGGGTCCGCCTCGAAGCCGGCGAAGGCGGGCTCGACCAGGGATGCCATGATCTCCCGCACCCGGTCGGCGCGGTAGTTGAAGCACAGCAGCCCGTCGCCGTGATTCATGCAGGCGTAATCGCCGATCGGGCTGGGCGGCAGGAATTCATCCGTCTTGCCCGCCGCATGGCCGGCGGCAATCGCCTCCTGCGCCGTGGCGAAGCGCGTGCCCTTGCCCAGTACCATCACATCATGTGCCAGGCGCACCCGTTCCCAGCGATTGTCGCGGTCCATGGCGTAGTAGCGGCCGCAGATGCTGGCGATCCGCGCACCCGCCGGCAGCGCCGCCTCGAACTTGGCGAGGAAGGCGGGGGCGGAGCTGGGGGCGGTGTCCCGGCCATCGGTCCAGGCATGCACGCGCACCTGCAACCCCGCCGCCACCGCGGCACGGGCGAGTGCCACCGCATGGTCCTGGTGGCTATGCACGCCACCCCCGGAGACCAGCCCCACCAGATGCAGCACGCCGCCCGCTTCCCTGGTGCGCGCCACCAGGCGGGTGAAGCCGGGCAGGGTGGCGATGGAACCATCGGCGCAGGCGGCATCGATGCGGACCAGGTCCTGCATCACCACGCGGCCGGCACCGATGTTCAGGTGGCCGACCTCCGAATTGCCCATCTGGCCATCCGGCAGCCCGACATCGCGGCCGGAGGTGCGCAGGAAGGCGCGCGGCCCGGCCTGCCACAGCGCATCGAAGACCGGCGTATTGGCCTGCAGCACCGCATTATCCGCCGCCTCCTCACGCCAGCCCCAGCCATCCAGGATCGCGAGCATGACGGGGCGGTGGGCGGGTGCGGGCATCGGGCGGCGTCCTGTCCGGTGGTCGCGCTGGCTCTACAGCAAGACCGCCGCGAATTGAACGCCCTGCCGCCGGCGGGTCAGCGCTGCGCGCGCAGCTCCGCCATCTCCGCCCGCAGCGCGCGGATCTCGGCCAGCAGCATCTGGCTGTCCGCATGCGCCTCGCTGCGCACGGCATCGGCGGCGGCCTGCGTCGCCGCGACATCGGCGCTCTCGCGCTGGGCGCGCAGCGTCTGGATGCTGTCCACGATCACGCCGATGAACAGGTTCAGCACCACGAAGGTGGCGATCAGGATGAAGGGCACGAAGAACATCCAGGCCAGCGGCTGCACCGCCAGGATCGGCCGCACATTGGCCTCGGACCAGCTCTCCAGCGTCATCATCTGGAACAGGGTATAAAGCGTGAGGCCGAGCGAGCCGAAACGCTCCGGCAGGATATCCCCGTACAGCTTGGTCGCCATCACGCCGAAGACGTAGAAGATCAGCCCCATCAGCAGCACGATGCTGCCCATGCCGGGCAGGGCGGCCAGCATCGCCTCCACCACATGGCGCATCGACGGCACGGCGGAGATCAGCCGCAGCGCGCGCAGCACCCGCAAGGCGCGCAGCACGGAAAGCGGGCCGGTCGCCGGCATCCAGGCGATGGCGATCACGATGATGTCGAACAGCCCCCAGGGGTCGCGGAAGAAACGGCCACGGAAGGCGTAGATGCGGAAGGCGATCTCCGCGGTGAAGATCCACAGCAGCGTGCGGTCCACCACATGCAGCAGCCCGCCCCACTGTTCCATGATGCCGGCCGAGGTCTCGAGCCCCAGCGTGATGGCGTTCAGGATGATCAGCCCGATCACCGCCTTCTGGAACAGCGGCGTGAGGACCAGCCGGGCGGCGCGCGCGCGCGGCGAGGAGCCGGCATCGGCCGGCATCATGACTTCCTGCATCAATCGGAAATTCCCTGGAGGCGCGGCAGGGAATGGCGTTTCCCCGCGCCGCGTTCAAGCCCCCAGGCCGGTTACATCAGGATGGCGGGCACGCCGAAGATGTGGCGGTGGAAATGCAGCAGCGCCGCCCACAGCAGCAGCCCGACCAGCGGCGGCATCAGCCCGATCTCCCGCAGCGCCAGCCGGTTCCGCCCGGCAGCGATGGCGGCGAAGGGGATGATGGAGGTGCGCGCGGCGAAGGCCGGCCAGCTTTCCGCATGCCGCGCCGCCAGCTTGGCATCGATCGAGGGCATGCCGGCCAGCGCCGTCACCAGGAAGGCCCCGAAAAACACCAGGGAGGCGGTATCGCCATTGCCGGCCATGTGAATGCCGGCCCACAGCGCGAAGGACCACAGCATGGGGTGGCGCGTGATGCGCTGGATGCCGCGCGGTTCCTCCCCCAGACCCTTGTTGCCGACGGCGGTGGGGTTGCGCTTGTGGCTGGTCATGAACAGCACCAGCGCCGGCAGCATCAGCACCGCCAGCACCCAGCGCAGGCCGGGCCCGGCGAACCACAGCGGCGTCGTCGGCGCGTTCTGCCAGGCCAGCACCAGCAGGGTGATCGACACGACGGAGGTCAGCGAGAAGCCGATCATGAAGGCCTTCTCCCCAACCGCCGCGATGACGCGGCCGCGCAAGGCGGTGCCGGAGATGCCGACATGGACACCCACCCACAACAGGGCCGCAAGAATCAGCAGGGTCATGGCGTGGCGCTCCGGCGATTGCTGGCGCACTCAAGCAGGGCGCCAGGCCCGATGGTAGGGGTGGTTGGTGCGGATCGCCTGCACACGGAATAATTGTTCGGCCAGAAGGCCGCGCACCAGGAAATGCGGCCAGGTCAGGCTGCCGAGCGACAGGCGATGGTCGGCGCGGTCCAGCACCGCCTGGTCCAGCCCCTCCGTCCCGCCGATCAGGTAGCAGACCGGGCGGGCCGCCTCGTCCCAGCGGGTCACCAGGGCCGCCAGCGCCTCCGTCGTCGGCGCGGCACCGCCGAGGTCGAGGGCCACGGCGAAGGCGGCCTCCGGCAGCGCGGCGAGCAGGGCCGCCCCCTCCCGCCGGCGGATCTCCGCCGGATTGGCGCCCTGCGCCTCGGCCAGTTCCGTCACCGCCAAGGCGGGCCGGAGCCGGGCGGCGTGCTGTTCGAACAGCGCGCGTTCCGGCCCCGGCTTCATCCGCCCGATGGCGATGAGGCGCGGACCCCTACTCGTCGTCGTCATCCTCGATGCCCGGCTCGGGCACGGAGCCGTCATCGGGCAGCGGGGTGCGGTCTTCCTCCGCGACCTCCTCGGCGCGCGCGGCGGGGCTGTCGGGGCCCCACATCCGCTCCAGCCCATACAGCGTGCGGGCTTCGGGCTTGAACAGATGCACCACCAGGTCGCCGGCATCGATCAGCACCCAGTCCGGGGAGGCCTGGGTGGCATCGCGGCGCAGCTTCAGCCCCTCCGCCTCGAAGGCGTCCTCCAGATGCGAGGCCATGGCCTGCATCTGCCGGTCGGCGAGCGCCGTGGCGATCACCAGGTAGTCCGCATAGTCGGCGCGGCCGGTGACATCGAGCACGATGATGTCCTCGGCCTTGTCGGCATCGAGGCTGGCCTGCGCGGCCGCGACCAGCCGGTCCAGCAGCGCGGGTTCCACCTTCTGGCGTTCCGCGCGGCGCGGGCGCAGCGCGGCGCCCGAAGCTTCGGCGGTGGCTGTCGCGGCCTCGCCATCAGCCGGGGCGACCGCATTCGCCTTGGGCTTGCGCGTGGCGTGGCGCTTGGGCGGCGGTGCCGCTTCCGCGTCGGCCGGGGCGTCCACGGCAGGTTCGGCCGTGGTTTCGGCCTTGGGCTTGCGCGTGGCGCGGCGCTTGGCCGGCGGCGCGGCCTCGGCCGGCACCAACGGCTCCGCCTTGCGGCTGGCGCGCGGCTTGGCAGCGGCCTTCGGCTTGGCGGCGGGCTGGGCGGCGGCCTTGGCGGCGGCCTTCGGCTTTGGGGCGGGCTTGGCAGCGGCCTTCGGCTTTGCGGCGGGCTTGGCGGCGGCCTTGGCAGCGGCCTTCGGCTTTGCGGCGGGCT
>NZ_JAUYTS010000044.1 GCF_030695085.1 Falsiroseomonas sp.
TGGGCATGAACCATCCGGGCGAGATCGCGCCGCTGGCGGCGCTGGCGCGGCCGCATGTCGCGGTCATCACCAGCATCGCCGCCGCGCATCTCGGCCATATGGGCAGCCTTGAGGCCATCGCGCGGGAGAAGGCGGCGATCCTGTCCGGCCTGCTGCCGGGCGGCGTCGCGGTACTGCCGGCGGACACCGCCTTCCTGCCGCTGCTGCGCGATGCCGCAGGGGCCGCGCGGGTGGTGACCTTCGGTGCGGGCGGTGATGCGCATGCCATCGCGGTCGAAGCCGATGCGGAAGGCAGCGATGTGCGGGCCGAAATCCTCGGCACGAAGCTGGCATTCCGGCTCGGCACGCCGGGGCTGCACATGGCCGGCAACGCGCTGGCCGCGCTGGCCGCGGTGGCGGCGCTGGGGGTGGATGCGGCGCAGGTGGCGGGCGCCCTGGCGGGGTTTCGCGCCTTGCAGGGCCGTGGCGACCGCCGCGCCATCGCCACGCCGGATGGTGGCCGGGCGATCTTGCTGGACGAGGCCTATAACGGCCAGCCGCCCTCCATGCGCGCGGCGCTGGCGCTGCTGAAGCTGCTGCCGGCGCGGCGGCGCGTGGCGGTGCTGGGACAGATGGGCGAACTCGGCGACTTCGCACGAGACGAACATTCCGGCCTCGCGCCACATATTGCGGAAGCGGCCGACCTGGTGTTCGCCTGCGGGCCGATGATGCGCCACGCGCTGGCCGCCCTGCCCGCGGCGCGCATCGGCGGCTGGGCCGAAACCTCCGCCGAGCTGGCTCCCCTGGTTGCCGCCGCGCTGCGCGATGGTGATGCCGTTCTTGTCAAAGGCAGTCTCGCGACGGGCATGAAGACCGTGGTGCAGGCGCTGCGCGAAAGCCCGACCGCATGATCTTCCATATCCTCGCACCGATGGCCGAAAGTTTCGCGCTGTTCAACGTGGTGCGCTACGTCACCTTCCGCGCTGGCGCCGCCTGCATCACCGCGCTGGTCATCGCCCTGTTCTTCGGCCCCATGCTGATCCGCTGGCTGCGGGCGAAGCAGAATGGCGGCCAGCCGATCCGCGAGGATGGGCCGGCCAGCCACCTGCTGACCAAGAAGGGCACGCCCACCATGGGCGGCATGCTGATATTGCTGGCGCTGACCGGGTCCACCCTGCTGTGGGCCGATCTGCGCAACGGCTTCGTCTGGTGCGTGCTGATGGTGACCCTGGGCTATGGCGCGCTGGGTTTCGCCGATGACTGGCTGAAGGTGACCAAGCGCAACACCAAGGGTGTCTCCGGCCGCACCAAGCTGATCGCGCAGGCGGTGATCGGCCTGGCCGCCGCCGTATGGCTGAGCTTCCTGATGCCGGAGTTCCTGTCCGACAAGCTCGCCGTGCCGGTGTTCAAGGAATTGCTCATCCCGCTCGGCTTCGCCTTCCCGATCATGGCCATGCTGGTGATGATGGGTGCGTCCAATGCGGTGAACCTGACGGATGGGCTGGATGGCCTGGCCATCGTGCCGGTGATGATCGCGGCGGGTGTCTTCGCGCTGATCGCCTATCTCGTCGGCAACCGCATCTTCGCGGACCATCTGCAACTGCATGCGGTGGCCGGGTCGGGCGAGCTGGCGGTGTTCTGTTCCGCGCTGATCGGCGCCAGCCTGGGCTTCCTGTGGTTCAACGCGCCGCCGGCGGCGGTGTTCATGGGCGACACGGGCTCGCTTGCGCTCGGCGGCGCGCTGGGCGCGGTCGCGGTCGCGACGAAGCATGAGATCGTGCTGGCGATCGTCGGCGGGCTGTTTGTGGTGGAGACGCTGTCCGTCATCATCCAGGTCTTCTGGTTCAAGCGCACCGGCCAGCGGGTCTTCCTGATGGCGCCGCTGCACCATCATTTCGAGAAGAAGGGCTGGGCCGAGGCCACCATCGTGATCCGCTTCTGGATCATCGCCATGATCCTCGGCCTCATCGGCCTTTCGACGCTGAAGCTGCGATGAACGCATTCGTCCCCTTTTCGGGCCAGCGCATTGCCGTGGTCGGGCTCGGCCGTGCCGGGCTGCCGGCCGCCGCGCGGCTGGCCGAATGGGGGGCGGAGGTGACCTGCTGGGATGACGGCGCCGCGGCGCGCGCGGCGGCGGAGGCGGCGGGCTTCGCGCTGCGCGATCCGTCCCGGGGCCGCTTCGCCGCCGATGCGCTGCTGCTGTCGCCCGGCATCCCGCACACCCTGCCGCAGCCGCACCCGGCCGCGGCGGCGGCACGGGCGGCGGGCGTGCCGATCCTGTGTGACGTGGAATTCCTGTATCGCGCAGTGCGCGCCAGCGGCAGCCAGGCAGCATTCCTCGGCATCACCGGCACCAATGGCAAATCCACCACCACCGCCCTGCTGCACCACATCCTGCTGGGTGCGGGACGCATTTCGGAGGTGGGCGGCAACCTGGGCCCCGCGGCGCTCGGACTCAACATGTTGGGGTCGGAGGGCGCCTACACCCTCGAAATGTCGAGCTATAGCTTGGAGCGAATCGCATCCGTCGGCTTCAAGGTGGGGGTGATGTTGAACCTGAGCCCCGATCACCTCGACCGTCATGGAAGCATGGCCGGCTATGCTGCTGCGAAGATGAATATCTTCGCGCGGCAGAGCCGCGAGGACTTTGCCGTGGTCGGTCAGGACGATGAATTGTCCACAGCCATGGGCGCTGGACTGGCCGCCCGGATGATCCCGGTCTCTGGTTTCCACGCGGTGCAGGGCGGCATCTGGGCGGCAGGCCGCAGCCTGCGCGATGAGGATGGCGAGATCGCCGATCTGCGCGAGGCCCCTGCCCTGCCCGGAGCACATAACGCGCAGAACGCGGCCGCGGCCGCCGCCGTGGCGCTGGCGCTCGGACTGACGCGGGATGACATCGCCCGCGGCCTGCACAGCTTCGGCGGGCTGCCGCATCGGCAGGAACAGGCCGGGCAGATCGGCGGGCTGCGCTTCATCAATGACAGCAAGGCGACCAACGCCGAAAGCGCGGCGCGCGCCCTTGCCTCCTACGACCGTGTCGTGTGGATCGCCGGCGGCACCGGCAAGGAAGGCGGCATCGAGAGCCTGGCGCCGCATTTCCCGCGCATCGCGCACGCCATCCTGATCGGCCGCGACGGCCCGGCCTTCGCCGCGACGCTGGCCGCGCATGGCGTGGCGCATGAGGTGGTGGAGACGCTCGAGGCCGCCGTGCCGGCCGCCGCCGCCGCCGCCCGCGCCACCGGCGCTGCTGTGGTGCTGCTGTCCCCGGCCGCGGCGTCCTGGGACCAGTTCACCGGCTTCGACGCGCGCGGCGATCGGTTTCGCGCATTGGTGCAGGCGATGGAATCCACGGAAAGCGGGAGGGCGGCATGATGCAGGTCTCACGCGCCGATACCTCGACGGTCGGCCGCTGGTGGTGGACGGTCGATCGCTGGACGTTGGCGGCGCTGCTGACGCTGATCGGCTTCGGCTACGTCATGATGTTGGCCGCCAGCCCCGCCGTGGCGGAGCGCATCGGCGCCGCATCGCGCAACATGTTCTTCATGCGCCAGATCGCCTATCTGGCGCTGGCGGCCAGCGTGATGGTGCTGGTCTCCATGCTGACGGTGAAGCAGGTGCGTCTGCTGGCCTGGCTTGGGCTTGGCGGCGCGCTGGTGATGGTGGCGGCGACGCTGGTGGTGGGCGCCGAGATCAAGGGCGCGCGGCGCTGGATTTCGCTGCCCGGCATCGGGTCCTTGCAGCCCTCCGAATTCCTCAAGCCCTGCTTCGCGGTGGTCGCGGCCTGGCTGATCACGGAGGGCAAGCTGAACCGCCGGCATGGCGCGACGGTGCTGGCGGTGCTGTTGTTCATCACCAGCGCGGTGCTGCTGCAGCGGCAGCCGGATATCGGCATGCTGCTGGTGGTGGCCGCGGTGTTCTTCGCGCAGTTCTTCGTCGCCGGGCTGAACATGATGGTCGTGTTCGTCGCCGCGGCCGGTGGCCTGGCGGCCGCGGTCGGCGCCTATTTCGCCTTCCCGCACGTGCAGTCCCGCGTGCAGCGCTTCCTCGACCCGAATGCGGACAACTACCAGGCGGAGGTGGCGCTGGAAGCCTTCGGCAATGGCGGTCTGCTCGGTCGCGGCCCCGGCGAGGGCCGCATCAAGAACGTGCTGCCGGACGCGCATGCGGACTTCGTCTTCGCCGTGGCGGGGGAGGAGTTCGGCCTGGTGGTGTGCCTGGTGATCCTGGCGCTGTTCGCCTTCGTCGTGGTGCGCGGGCTGGTGCGGCTGCTGGGCGAGACCGACCTGTTCGTGGTGCTGGCCTGCGCCGGCCTGCTGACCCAGTTCGGGTTGCAGAGCTTCATCAACATGGCCTCCACCCTGCACCTGATCCCGACCAAGGGCATGACGCTGCCTTTCGTCTCCTATGGCGGGTCCTCCGTGGTCGCCATTGCCCTCGGGATGGGAATGCTGCTGGCGCTGACGCGCCGCCGCCTGTCCCGGACCGAGGAAGATCGATGAGGGGCCCGGCCGTGCGCCCCATCGTCATCGCCGCCGGCGGCACCGGCGGGCACCTGTTTCCGGCGGAAGCGCTGGCGGCGGAGCTGGTCGCGCGTGGCGAACGCATCGCGCTGATGACGGATGCACGCAGCGCCGCCTTCGAAAGCCCCGCCTTCGGCAATGCGGAACGCTTCGTGCTGAAGGGCTCGGGCCTGGCCGGGCGTGGGTTGCGCGGCGCGGCGATGGGCGCCTTGGCGCTGGCGGCCGGCACCATCGAGGCACGGCGCATCCTGGTTAGGCTCGACGCCGCCGCCGTGGTGGGCTTCGGCGGCTATCCCTCCGTCCCGCCGCTGATCGCGGCCCGCACCCTGCCCCGCGCGACGCGGC